>DAIDHG010000030.1:3978-11335 GCA_027452085.1 bacterium | reverse complement strand
AGTAGAGCTCCTTGCTTTAAAATGCAAGCCTAGACGGATCTTTCATTCATTTGCGGAAGTCCTGTATAAAGATACGGTGCAAGCAGCGATTACTATTAAGGCATCGGGCGTGCGCCTCTCACTTGCCGGCCATGAGCTGAGCCAAGCTGGTGCCATCGATGCATCAACTATTCCAAACTATTCTGGTGCAACCAATCCATCATCTCAAGTGCCATTTGTAGTAGGAGTTTTGATACCCGATTTAAATCCATTGAGCTCAAATGTAAACGAAGTTGATTTGGATAATATTATTGTTGATGGTGGCCAGGGTGGGCTTATTAATGGCTTCTCAATGTACGGCATCCGTCTATTTGGCCATACGGCAAACATAGATCTTTCAAATCTTGCAGTGCAAAATTGCGGTACGCTTGCAAGCTTCTATCTGCGACCGTTCCCAGGTTATATACCAAACGGTTTGCCTGAAGCTGCTGGAGCAACGCCATTTGGTGTTGCCGGTATTGCAATTGGGGAGAGTGACATTTGGGGTATGGGTCCGGTTTTCTTCACTCAAGCAAGCGGTGTGACACAGAATCGTGTTTCAGAGCTTACTTTGCAAAATGTGGCAGTGTACCAAAGCTTCTTTGAAGGGTTGTCATTAAACAATACAACCGGTGCCTATGTTGGCAATTCACATTTCGATAATACATTTGTCGATGACCCAACATTAAATGTAGCTGGCTTGGCATTGGCCGATGCTGATGTGGCATATGAAAATCCTAGCTTGTTGAATTTGATTGTAGATTCAGTGACAGCAAATAATACCTCGGTAAATGGCGATGGTGTAAGCCCAGTCGGTACGGGAGCACTTGGTTGTTTCTTTACCAATGGCAGTAATATTAGCTTTGTTAATTCCCATTTTGATAATACTAATTACACATTTGGATTTGGTTTGGGTGGCGGGATACAAGCGCATATTTTGAATAATTGCACCTTTGATAACTGTACCTTTGACAATACCAATGCACCGTTTGTGCAGGGGTACCATTTGTGTGGTGTAGAACAAGTTGGTGCTCAAGGCACCTCAAATAATGTGCGAGTAACCAACTGCACGGCGAATAATTCAACTGCCTCTTTGTATACATTTGGTTTTGTAAATTATACGGGCAAGAACATTGTCTATGAAAATTGCAATGCGCAAAATAATACTGTTACCAATGGCAGTGTTGATTTCGGATCATTTGCTTCTGGCTTTACCCTCATTACCAATGGTGGTGATCTTGACGTAGAAAACTACGTATACAAAGGTTGCAATGCATCGCGTACTACCATCGAGCAAGGCGGATTAGCAATCGGCTTCTTGGTACTGCAAAATGTTCCTACCGATGCCTGCAATGCAATTCTCTTTGAAGATTGTGTTGCCGAAGGTAATCATGCATTAGTGCCAACGGCACCGGGTGTAAACCAAGGGGCTGGTATCGGCTTCTGGTATAACCGTTGCACCGATGGTGATGCAGCAAATGTCGTTTCTTATAACAACTGTAAAGCATTATATAACACTGGTATTCCGGTGGTGCCCGACTTTAATATCTCGGGTGTCTTTAACAATGCATACTCAGCAGGCTTTCTATCAACAGGCCAAATTCCGGGGCAGCCAGCACATAGCAACCATTATTACAACTGCCAGGCTACCGGCAATGTGTATGGTTTCTTATTTGAGAACGCTTTAGATAACACCGTGCGCAACTGCCGATCTGATCTCAACGTCTATTCAGATGGCGTAACCGGTGAAGGCTACACTGACCTTGGTCTGCAAACTGTTGAGTTTGTTGGTACGGTCAGCAATCCAACGGCTACCAGCTTTACCTTGCTAGGCTCGCCATCGCCAATTGCTGGCACGTATGTTGGCAATGAAGTTGTATTTACCAATCCAAGCAGCCCAGTTTCATTTGAAAGCAGTGTTGTGCAATCGTATGCCGGTGCACCAACCTATGCGGTAACAATTAGCCCCGCGTTATCTGGTGCGCCAGCTATTGGCGATAATGTAACGATTGCTACTATTGGCACCTCAGCCGCACCGCTGCAAAGCTTCTCATTATTTGAAAATAATCGTGCCTACGCCAACGGGGCTGGCAACACGGATCTTGGAGAAAATGGCAACTATAATGTAATCTATGGATCTGGCATAGAAGCTGATTTTGTACCGACCTTAACGGGCAGCATTAGCCAACGCACCGCCATCGGTGGTGGCTTCTTCCCCCAAACAGCAACCTTTGATCCAATTCACAATATTTCAGTCACTCGCAACTAAACGGTTTGACCTTCTCTAACTTTAAAAGGCGCTCCAAACGGGGCGCCTCTTTTCTTGCGCTCTGGTTAATTTACCGATATTGTTGCAGCTGGTGATGGAGGAAAAATAAATTATAGCCACCCCGGATTCGTATTCCTTTGCAGGTGAAACTGGGGTGATAAAAAGGAGTGCTATGAAATTACGGCTTATCCTATTGATCTGCGGGGTTATGATGAGTTTGAATGTGCATGCACACACAACATCGGTGTTGAAAAAAGTTTTACCCAATGGGCTGACTGTTTTAGTGCGGCCAGTTGAATCAACGCAAAAGGTGTCGATACAGCTTTGGTATTACGTTGGTTCTAAGGATGAAAAAACCGGCGAGCGCGGCCTGGCCCATTTGCTCGAGCATATGATTTTTAAAGGTACGCCAAGCATCTCGGAAAGTGATATTGCGCTCATTACCAAAAAACTTTCAGGGTGGTGCAATGCACACACCAGCTCTGATTGGACCTATTACGAATTTAATGTGCCGGCCCATAACTATGATCAAACATTGCCAATTCTTGCAGATTGCATGCGCAACTGCACCTTCAAGCAAGATTTGTTAAATGCAGAATTCAAGGTGGTGATTCAAGAGCTCAAGATGAATCGCGACAACTATCCGCGCTCATTAGTGCTGGGCCTGAATTCAGCAATTTTTGCAGATCACCCGTATCATTATCCAACCATTGGCTTTAAGCAAGATATTTGGGAGATCAATCAAGAGCAGCTGCTCAAATTTTATCACAAGCATTATCTGCCAAATAATGCCACCTTGGTTATCGTTGGCGATGTAAATCCTGATGAGGTGTTTGCCGAAGTTGAACGTAATTTTAGTTCAATCGCGGCCGATCCATCATATAAAAAAGAGCATTTCTATCACAATCGTGAACTTGCATCGCAAGAACTGGTACTGTATCGAGATGTAAAGCTGCCGATGCTACTTCTTTCCTATCAAATTCCCGGCTATAAACACCAAGATGGTTTTGCCGTTGATGCACTTTCACTTATCTTAACAGGTGGTAAAAGCTCACGATTATACAAACGCTTGGTTGACGATCTGCAGCTGGTGAATTGGATTCAGAGTTTTAATTTCAACTACTTTGATGTTGATATTGCGAGCATTTATTGTGAACCAAAAACAACGGATCGTGCCGCCATGCAACAGGTTATTGATGTTATCCAAGAAGAGCTTGATGCCATTGCAGATAACGGCCTAAGCGATGATGAGCTGCAAAAAGTGATGGCGCAAACGAAGCAAGCCTATTACAGCATGCTGGAGAATAATAATTCCCAAGCGCGTGCAATTGGTATGGCATATCTGGCTCGAGGTGATGAAAATTATCCATTTACCTTCATGCATGATGATGCACAAAAGCTTGGGCAGCAGATTCAAGAATTAGTGCGTGCTTGTTGTTTTGTAGAATTTCAGCACCGCGGTGTATTGTTGCCGTTGAGTGAGCGCGGCAAGCAGGTATGGGGCTCAATGATGGCGCAAGGGGATGCAGAAGATGTTGCCTTCTTGAAGCAACGCGAGCGCAATTCAGCCGTTGAAGAGCCGCAGTTTGCCAATACCATTGAAACGCGTCAGCCCCGTGATCCGCATGTGATTGTGCCGGAATCGATGCAGCTACCAAATGGCCTCCAACTCTATTTGCATCAGCGTGATGCGGTGCCAAAGATGAGTGTCACTCTCAAATTCAAAGCAAATCAAGCATACAACCAACCTGAGCTGCCCGGCCTGTGTGGCCTCATGACATCATTAATGTATGAAGGTACACAGTCGCATCCTGGCGATACATTTGCGCGCGCAGCAGAGCAACATGGTATTAATTTTGATATTTCACCGGGAAGCATTTCGGTTGATCTATTGCCTGAGCAACTTGAATATGGGCTTACTTTATTAAATGAACTTGTCACACAATGCTCATTTGATGATGATGCGATAGAAAAAGTTAAAATGCGTGCCTCTGCCGATTGGTATCGCCATCTTGATACCCCGCGATCGGTTGCTTCGCAAAAGATTCGCGAAATCGTGTACAAAAATCATCCCTATGCAATTAGCGATATTGCCGATCCAGATACCCTTGCCAAAATTACGCGTGATGACATTGTGGCCATGTATAATGCATGGATGACGCCTCAGCAAGCGAAGTTGATCATCGTGGGCGATATTAATGATGATGCCGTTGTGGCCAGTGTGCAATCAATCCTCGGCTCATGGAATGGCCCAGCATTGGCGGATATCATCTATCCGCAATTACAACCAACTACGGCAAACACCATTGATGTGTTTATGGCGCGTGATCAAATTGTGTTGACCTATGCGGGGCTTTCTGTTGATCGTTTAGATCCAGATCACGATAAATTATTGCTATTTGATCATATCTTTAGCCGTGGCATGGATAGCCGCTTATTTCATCTGCGCGAGCAACATGGCATTTTCTATACGATCAGCGGATCAACCATTTCAGGCTCCGGCGAGCAACCTGGCATGACCACCGTGAGCACCATTGTTTCACGCGATCGGTTGGCCGAAGCTGAGCAGTTGATTGAACATGCCATTGCTACCGTAATTGATGATATTCGAGAAGATGAACTTGCTATTGCAAAACAAGCAGTGCTCAATGATATGGCAGAAATGTATGCGACTAATCGATCGATGGTAAATACATTCTTATTCTTGAATAAATATAATTTGCCATACGATTATGCGCGGCAACGCGCCAGCACCATTCAGGCAATTACGCTTGATGAGGTGAAAGAGGCAGCTCATCGCGTGTTAAATAATGATGGGTTGATTAAAGTGCGTGTAGGTAGATTGGAAATTCCAAAGTAGCGCATGGGTGGATAATACGGAACAGCAGATAAGTCTGGTACTATGATGAAGAAATATATGCGATTTAGCTTCGCTATTTTGATGATGATGGTTGCAACAGCCGTCTTCATTCAATGTCGCAGCTACCTCAATCTTGCATTTCTTCAGCAACAGCAATTGCAGATCAAGACAACTATAGCCAATCAATTTTGGTATGCCATGACTGTATTTATGCTGCTATACATTCTTACGTGTGCATGCGCATTACCATTTGGCGGCATCCTCACTTTGAGCGGGGGCTACTTTTTAGGCTTGGTCAATACCGCTATTATTGCGTGTATTGGTGCAACTATTGGTGCAATTATTGCATTTCTTTTGGCGCGCTATGTGCTGCAAGAATCTATTGAGCGCCGCTATCCAAAGCAGATTAGCTGGTTAAATGCGCAATTAAATAAACATGGTGCGCATTATCTTTTATTTATTCGGCTGATGCCATTCATGCCATATTTTATTATAAATCCCGTGGCAGGATTAACGCGCATTTCATTATTCACTTTTGCATGGACCATGGCGGTTGGGGTGATTCCCGGATCGGTGGTGTTGGCGCTTGCTGGCCGAGAATTTGCACAGGTTAATTCATTAAGTGGTATCATATCGTGGAATATTGCTGGGGCACTCAGCTTGCTCGCGATGTTTGCATTATTGCCAATCATTATCAAAAGAAATCGTGGCGAAGAATCTCAACAATCATTTAACGATTCGCTCAAAAAGCAACCCGGGGCAGGTTCATCTTTTTCTGACTACTCATAAGCCCACACCCGACCCGCTCACGCCGAGTGATTCGCGTAAGCGAATTGTATCGAGGGGCAATGAGCTGGTTAAAATAATGTAGAATAGGCCGAGAATGTAGAATTATACATTCAATTGCGCCGATTGAGTTGATTCTTGCTTTGCGTGACTCATCGATTCCTGCAACATCCGCAAATATTCCGCATGGCTTTCATAGGCCATCTGAGAAATAAATTTTAAAAAGGGCTGTGCGTCGCCGCCTTTATTGGCCACTCGCATAGCAGTGATATAGTCGTGCCTCATTTCAGGTTTGATAATGATAGGGCAATAGCCATGCTGCATTAATGAGAGATTCATTAATAGTCGCGCAACGCGCCCATTACCTTCAATAAATGGCTGAATATTCATGAGGCGCAGATAAAGGAGTGCCGCAAGGCTAACTGGATGGCGGGTAGCTGCCAGATCTGGCAATGAGGAAATAAACTCTTCCAATAATGTAGTAATTTGTTCCGAAGCTGCCGACTCACCTTCAGCCTGATTCCCAATTGCTTTCCCCTTGCGCAATTTACCCGATTGCACTTTGTTAATGCGATAATAAAAAAGCTGATGAAATTTAAGAAGATCATCAAGGGTGATATGGCTTGGGCTTCGGCGGGAAGCTTCCCACAGAAAATCTTGTGCCTCACTATGGCCTAAAACTTCTAAATGTTCACGAACGGTTTTGCCGCCAACTGCTTTCCCTTGTTCCAATACCAAACGTATTTCAGATTCGTCAAAGCTTACCCCATCCAGTGCACAGCTTGCATAGGTATTGAGTATGCGAAACTTTTCCTTGAGTTGTGCGCTTACCTCCTGCGGAATAGGGCGATATGCATTAATTTTTGACTTTAATACGTCAATATCATGTACTCTATCTTTAAATTGTATCAGGCTCATCCCGCTCCTCAGCTAGTTCAAACGGCGGGCTAGTGTATCACTGCCGGCTCCTTGACTCAATCAGATATTGCTTTTTTAACGTATTGCGATTCTAGCTAGAGCTGTTAGATTCTGTTAGTCAGACGCCAAAATACCTTGTTTCCTGCTATCCAAATAACCTAAGCTCATGACACCAGCCTAAAAGGAGTAGACATCAACAATAATTACTTATTTATTGCTTTATTATTGGCTACCAGCCTAGAGGCCACGAGCACAACGGGAAAAGCTGGAATTTTTAGTTCACTTTGGTCGCGCATCACGAGAGGCAATGTAGCCAACCGATCTGAGCATGAAAATAAGGCAAAGAGTGAAGCCGAGGAGAAGGTGCGCGCTGAGGGAATATCGTTCCGTGATTACTATCGTTTGAATAAATCTGCTGTTGATAAAGAGGTAGCAAATCGAGACCTTGATTTAAGAGGCAAAAATTTAAAGGACTTAACCGATCTTGATCAAGCGCATGTTCCTGG
>DAIDHG010000030.1:0-3968 GCA_027452085.1 bacterium | reverse complement strand
GCTCTTCGATTTCTTAATCTCTCTAACAACCAGCTGACTGCATTGCGGGCTGATATTTTCAAAGGCCTGGTAGCGCTTGAATCGCTGAGTCTTTCTGGTAATCAGCTGACTGCATTGCCTGAGAATATCTTCCAAGGCATGACAGCGATTCGCCGGCTCTATCTCTCTAGCAATCTACTGACTGCATTGCCGGAAAACATCTTCCATGGTCTGACTACACTTGAAGTGCTGTATCTTTCTCATAATCAGCTGACTGCATTGCCTGATAATATCTTCCATGGTCTGACGGCGATTCAAGAACTTTATCTCTCTAGCAACACACTGACAGTATTTTCAGTAAACATCTTCCATGGCTTGACGAGACTTGAACGGCTTTATCTCCATAACAATCAGTTAACTGTGCTGCCAGAAACTATCTTTCATGGGCTGAAAGCGCTTAAAGAACTCTATCTCTCTAACAATGCATTCAGTACATTACCTGATAATATTTTCGATGGTCTGACAGCGATTCAAAATCTTTATCTCGAAAACAACCTGATGTCTTTTAATAATCAGCAATTGCGTAAATATCTGGGATTGCCGGACAATGTCAGAATCACGTTTAAAACGCCTCAACAGGAACAGGCCGAACAAGATATCATTAGATCCATCAATAATGGTGATGCACATGCAGTGTGTGGTTTATTTAATAGTAATATGATCGGTAAAATACGCGGGCCAGAATCTCACAACATTAACATCGCCAAAATCCGCGACGAACAAGGCAAGAACTTGTTGCATTTGACCGTAACGAACCTTGCAAAGAAAAGGCAGCAAATAAGTAAGAGCACAAAATTTGCCAATGAAGGGCAAAGACAAAGAGCTTTAAATATTGCCGATAAAGGCTACGCGAAGATTTTCATGATATTAACTCAGTTTGGTGGTCCCAAGGTTCAGGATATGTTGCTCACCCGCAACAAGTCTGGACAGGATGTAATTCAGCTAGCTATTGGTCAACTTAGTGCTGATAGCGGTATTGTGCAGGCAATTTTATGGCAGCTGAAGCCAAAGGAATCGGGAAAACCGATGCCACGATTTGCAATCAAAAGCCGCGCGTTAGAAAATCAGGAAACTGCAGAAACAAAAGAAGGCCCGAGTGGGGAAGAGATAAGCAAACGAATGACTGCGCAGCGCGCTCGAATAATGAAAGAGCGTGAAGCAAAACAGGAGCAGGAATGAAGTGGTAAATATTCTTTTTTTTGTTGCATGTGAGGTGCAACACGATGCTCAAGAATTAGCAACCTAAAGAAAAAAAACTTACCAAGCCAGAAACTCAACCTGAACAAGAAAAAGCGATGGTGAGAAAAGAGATCGCATCTGGCACCGATCTAGAATCGCTTCGCCATGAGCTTGCGCAAGCCCAGATGGCCGTGCGATCTGGCGGTGACGCTGCCAGAAAAGCCGTAATGGAAATACGCTATCTCAATGCACAGATCAAAAAGCTTGAAGAGCAAGAACCTCTGAGCAAAAAATAATCGGCCGAGCTTATACCGGCGCCTGGTGGTTGGATGGGGCAGCGGGCGAAATCATTCTTGAGTGATATTGTGAATCCAATTAAACACGATACAATCCTTCCATCTTTTGCATCACCTATGAAGGATTTTATATGAATAAAATATCATTCTTTTTATCGGCCTTTTTGTTTCTAACGACTGCACATGCTGGATTAAAGATCGAATTACAGCAGCGTGATGAGCCTTATGGACCGGTCACGTGGTCGTATACCCTTGAGTTGAGTGATGCCGAAGCGGCGCAACTCGCCCATCAAGCGCACCAAGAAATTTATCATTTTTCACCAGTGGAGTTTTTGACTGAGATTCGTACTCGTGTTCTCAACCAAGAGGCCTTAACAGAAATCGAATTTCTGGAAAAAGCCCGCATTCAATTAAACAATGCTACGCAAACGGAAAAAGCAAAATATGCCTGCCTTTTTGATTCGCAGCTGGTGGTGGTTATTCAGCAAATGATGTTGCACAATCTTCCCCATGCCGATGCGATTGAAAAGTTTAGAGCGGGCACTCTTGAAGAAGATAGCTTTCGCCTGCAAATGGGTAAGCGAGCGTTTTTGACCGAAATGATTAATGGATTTATCTCTGAAATGGGCGATATCGTTGGCCAGGCGGCTGTACAGGCAGTAGAAGATCTTAAAATGGATGTATTTCATCGACCATACAAGCTAACGCCATTTGAAAAGGATCAAATAAAGAATGACCTTCAGCCGATGCCATCAGCGACTGAATTTTTTACCCATATGCGTAACCAAACATTAGCCGGCAATACGGCAATATGGGCAGATTTGCTCCAAGATTACCCAGATGCGGCACAGATCAATAAATTTTCTTCGCTCCTTTCTGAGCTGCTCAGATCTCAATCGAACGACCAATCAAAACTTGAATATGAAATCGATCAATGTGTTCTTGAATTTTTTAAATTCAATCTTTCCAAGCAACGACAAAGTTATGAAGCTCAAAAGAAACGTTTGCAGGGCATACGGGCTCTAGCCATCCTGAATGATAATGATGATCCAAAAGCATTTGCAGCCCAATGCTATTGGTTAGAAGAATCATTCAAGCACTATGAACAATTTATTAGTTCATTGGCCGAAGATCTGAATAAGCGATCAAAAAAGAAAGCAGGCCTTCTACGCCGCTTTGCTCAGGCAATTGGCTTCGCTAAATAGGACAAAGTAGGATATATTGTACGAAAATCGTGATTAATAATTCTCTTGATTAATTTGCAGGGGTCACATGAAAGTATATCTATTAAAAGACGTTGAATCAGTTGGCATGCGCGGCACGGTAGTGAATGTTTCTGATGGCTATGCCGCCAACTTCCTTTTCCCGAAAAAATTTGCCGTTGCCGTGCCAGATAACGATGAAGCATTTAAAAAGTTGATGCATTCAGCTGAAGTGAAGAAAGAAGTTATCGCTTCAAAAACATCCATGCTCGCTGAGCATATTAAAGCATTAAAAATTACGATGCGCCGCAAAACGCATGATAAAGTTAAGCTTTATGGTTCAATTTCAACTTCTGAAATTGCTGATGCGCTTGCCGATCATGGCGTGAAGATTGCCAAGAATCAGATCATAACTGATAAATCAATTAAAGAAGTTGGCACCTATGAAGTTACCGTTAAATTAACATCAAAACTGCAGCCCAAATTTCAGTTAAAAATCATTTCTGAATAGTAGTCAACGTTCTTGTTAAAATACCAACCTCTGGGCACCCTGGGTACATTTTGCATTGCAAAACACTCGGGGTGAGGGGAGCAGAGCTCTACTTGCCTGAATATATTTTGTCAGTCGGATTCACATTGGAACTTAGATGGCTGAAACAGCTCGTTCAAACAACAAAAATCGTTACCAGCAACAATCCATAGACCCAGAAAAAATTCTGGGCAAGCAGTTGCCATTTAGTGTAGAGGCTGAAAAATCAGTGCTCGGATCACTGCTTTTGGACAACCAAACCTTGCAAACCGTGAGCGACTTTTTGTTGCCAACCGATTTTTATACGGCGGGCCACAAGGTTATCTATGAAACAATCTTTGAGATTTCAGAGAAGTTTCACCGAGTTGATTTGGTAACGCTCCAAGATGCCTTAAATAAAAAGGGCAGCTTAGAGGCAGTTGGTGGCTTATCATATCTTTTATCCCTGCAGGAAGAACTCCCATCGATTGGTATGATTGAGGCCCATGCTCGCATTATTAAAGAAAAGTCAGTTTTGCGCGACCTTATTGCCTCGGCTACAAAGATCATAACCAGCTGTTACCAACAACAAGATGACACTGAAATCGAAGGAGTGCTTGATGATGCTGAAAAAACTATTTTCAACATTGCAAACAAACGCACGTCGAGCAATTTTGTACAGCTTAATATTTGGCTTAAAAAAACCTTCCAGCATCTCAACGATATCAAAAGCCATCGCAAAGG
>DAIDHG010000029.1:334-11575 GCA_027452085.1 bacterium | reverse complement strand
ATACGGATCAACTTTGAAGCACTGATTTATCTGGCTTGTTCATATTTATGGTTGATCTAAATGTCGATACTGCCTAGGATTGTTATCATGAAAACAGTAACAAAAAAACGAGTTACTCAAAAGAAAACAGCAACAAAAAAATCTGCTACTTCCAAATTAACTCAAAAAAAAATTGAAGAGCTCAAAAAAGATACAAAAAGCCCTTATGGTTGGCGTGCGCTCATCGGTATTGGTCTTGTTAATGGTAAGCGACCGAAGCGTACAAAGAAACCCGACAAAGACATTATCTGGGGCGACTAATGGGCTCGCAACTCATTCTTGATGCATCTCCGATGTTGGCCGTTGCGTTTGAAGAGCGACATCTTGGCTGGGTGGCAGATCAACTAAGTAGCTATCCTGGCAAATTGAGCATGTGCACGGTTAATGCCACAGAAGTATTAATTAAATTCTACCGGGACGTGCCCCATAAATTTCATCTATTTGAAAAGAAGTTTATGAGTGCAGATATTAATTTTGTGCCTGCAGACCTTGAGCTTGCAAAGCGCGCTGCCGAAATTCGAGTAAAATTTCATATCAATCTTGGCGATGCTTTTGTGGTCGCCTTGGCCGAACGTGAAAAAGCTACCATATTAACGATTGATGCTGATTTTAAAAAAATAAACCACGTCAAAGTTTTGATGCCTTAATACACTGGGATACTTTTAACTTTTGGCCACGATAATATTATGACGCCATTGCACCGGCTCCCCAAAAAGAAGCAAAGAAAAAAAGATAGAAGAAGAAGAAGTCAGAGAGGTTTTAAGCCTCTGCAAAGATTATATCCACCTGAGTAATGGGTGTGTTTTGATTTTCCTTTGTAACCACTTGGCAAACGGCTTGCTTTCTCGGTAGTCGAAAATTCTGGTTTAACGGACTTACTGGTTTTCTGTTTAACGATTCGCCCCTCTTAATAATGTGTATCAATCATTATAAAAATCCTTAGATAAATAGGCTCTACCTGAATCGCCAAAAATCATAACCACCACGTCTGAAGGCGTAAGGTTTTTGGCATACTCGTAGGCCGCATAAGCTACGGCGCCGCTGCTTGGGCCGATAAGAAGGCCGTGTTTGCGTGCCATTGTTTTGAGCATTGCAATTGAATCTTCATCGGTCACATTTAAAAATTCATTCGTTACGTTTGGATCATATAACGGTGCTTCAAAATCCACGCCAATGCCTTCGAGCTTGTATGGTTTGGGGTCGCCATTGCGCGCGCGCCATGAGTTGATGCTATCAACCGGAAGCACTTTGATGTTTGGATTTTTTTCCTTGAGGTATCGTCCTGCGCCATTGCTATGCCCGCAGCTGCCGGCCGCTGCAATATAGTGGGTGATTAAGCCATCAGTCTGTTTCCAAACTTCAGGCCCGAGTGAGTAATAATGAGCCAAGCTATTTGTATGGTTAAAATACTGATTGAGCATAATCGAGTTTGGCGTGTTGCGATGAATTTCCATAGCAACTGAATGGTAACTTCCTGGATCAGTAAAGCCTGGCATTGGAGGGCACAAAATTACTTCTGCGCCATAGGCCTTAATCGTATTAATTTTTTCTTTGCTCGCTTTTTCAGATGCTGTAACAATTACGCGATATCCTTTTACCGCACCAATCATGGCAGCTGCAATGCCTTGGTTGCCTGAGCTTGCTTCAATCACCGTGCCGCCTGGTTGTAGTTGGCCAGTGCGTTCAGCGTGTTCGATCATGTATAAAGCTGAGCGATCTTTCAGGCTGCCGCCCGGGCTTAAATATTCGAGCTTGGCCAGCACGGTTGCTGGCACATCAAAATCAACGCGGATCATCGGTGTGTGGCCAATGGCCGCAAGGAGATCGGGTAAATTTTGTAATGGGCGTTGTTGGGTAGCGTTATTTTTTTCGGTATCGATATGCATGTTGTATCCTTTGTTTGCCTTAATGTATAGCAACTGGGCGCGTAAAATTATCTTTTTTTTCGTTTCCAAAACCATGCCACCACAATGGCGAGCACGATGAGTGTAACAATACCAACCGTGATTGAACATGGCATTGATGGTATTGAAGGTGTTGCAGGTAGCGGTTGTTTTGTTTTGCCAATGTAATACACCAGCTGCTTTGCACTATGCGGATCAGTTACAAAGCCTAGACTGCGATAGAAGGCAAGTCGTTGCGGCAGCAACGCTTCAAGCTCTTGGCCTGATAAATCAGTAAGTTTTCCATCTCTCATTTCCATGGCGCCAGGGATTAATAAAATTGAACTATAGCCACGCTTCGCAATCACATCGATGGCATGGTGCATCAGTTGTTTGCCATAGCCTTTGTTGCGAAATTCTGGTTTGAGATAGAGGCTATAAATACCGGCCACGGATGGATCAGAATAATAACTATTCCAATTCACAAAGCCTATTTCATTGCCATCATCTTTGATAGAGAATTTTTCTTGGAGCTCAACATTTGAATCAACGTTGCTCGTAGGCATTGGTGATTCTACAAAAATTGATACTGCCGTGAGAATGGTAAAAACAGTAAGCATCGTTATTTCGCTAAGGTTTTATATAACTGTATATGTTGTTTGACCATGGTTGCATGATTAAAATCGCTTAAATCATCCGTATGATTGCCAAGCTGATCACGCAGCTGGGGCGATGTTACCAATTGCAGCATGCCATCAGCCAATGCACGCCAATCTTTTTGAGCATACAACAAACCATTACGACCGTGTTGAATAACATCTGGCACACCACCCGTAGTGTAACTGACGACCGGTAGTTTGAGCAAGCGTGCTTCTACAACTGCGCACGGCAAGCCTTCCCACAATGAGCTGAACGCAAAGGCATGCCAACGTTTCATAATGGGAATCACATTGTGCTGCCATCCATGCAAGGTTACCGCATCGGTTACTCTATGCTCGGCAATACATGCCTCGATCTGTGGCCGCAACGCACCATCACCAACAATCTCGAGCCTGGTATGCGGGTGTTGTGTATGCACATAAGCAAACGCCTTAATCAGATCAAATAAATTTTTTGGTGGTTTAAAGCAGGCGACGGTGCCAAATACAAAGGGCTGAGGCCCTTGATTGGTCCCTCGATACATTTCGCTTTGTGAAACACTCGGGATGAGCGGGTTGTTTTTAATCTTTTCGCTTTGCGAAACAGTCGGGAGGTTGTTTACCATCTTTTCGGTTTGCGAACCGTTCAGGATGTGTGCGTCGCCAAATCTATCCCAATCCACGGCAGCACGTATGATTGAATTTTTTTTGCCAAAGCGTGGAAATAATTTTTTCCCCGCGGCAACGTCTGATGAAGCAACGCAAACATAATGCGTTGTGATTAAACTGGTGATCAACTCTAATGCATAAATGGGCAGCCAAACGAGCCATGATTGATGCTCATGCAACGACGGGCCATGTACAGTATGCACACGCGTTTTCACACCAGCAAAAAATGCAGCCCAGCGCCCCATGATACCTGCTTTGGGGCAATGGGTGTGCACCACGAGCGTGGTTCCGGCAGCCTCAACATTTTTTCTTATCGCTCGCAATGTGCGAATCATTTTGATTGCTGATTTTAAATCAGCCCATAGTAGCCAAAGCCCCGCTTCGCGTTTAAAGGTATCTAATAAAATTACTTGTTGATCACCTTCAACAGCGCCGACCAGCTCGCCTTGAGCTCCTGATATAAGGATTGCTGTGTCACCGTGTTTGCGAATGCCGTTGAGCAGTAATAGACAAGCTTTTTGTGCACCGCCAAGATCCAATTTCGTGATGATATGTACGACCGTTAATTTTTTTTCTTGCATCTCTTTTCTCTCCTTCGGCCATCATTTATGATCAATTTGACCGCCTTGCGCGCCTGTTACTTAACCATAAAGATCATCATCATTGATACCAGGGTGGCATATACAATAAAGGTATCCAATAATGCTTGCACCAACATGCTTGAGCGTGCAATAAGGCTGTATCGTTCGGGTGTTTGCGCAATTGCCTTGCTTGCGGCACTGGCAACGCGCCCTGAGCTTACACTCGGCAAAATTGCTGCAATGCCGGTGCATGCCGCAGCGCCAAGATATACCGCGCCGCGCACTAATACTGCATGCCCTTCATTGGCGGCATACAGTAACATTAAGCCAACCACAAAGGCAAAAAGTAACGGTGTTTCAATGATTGCTTCGCTGATGAAGGTGAAGGTAAATAATTGCGTATATGCATGGCGATTCAGGCCAAGGCCGTGCACACATTGGCGTGCAAAAGAGCCGATGCCAATTAATGGCCCAATGCTGCCAAGGCCAACCACCAGACCTGCCGAAAATAAACGAATGCCATCAAGGATGTTGGTGATGCCGCTTGCCTGACTCTTAATCATCCATGCAACGATGAACCCAAGCACCACTGGTGTTTGCAATAAGGTAAGCGAAAGCAGCAACACATTTAAAATTTTTGCACTAAAAAAAGGCTGACGAGCCACTGCGTCACACGCTTCATGGGTGGGCCATGCAGATGTGATGCCGCTTACAAAGCCTGGAATGCCAAGTGAGCAGGCAATGCCAAGCCAGGCAAGGCCAGAAGCGGTTGAACCAGTTGCAGAAAAAAGATCGAGAATAAGCATAACGGCAAAAGCAACGCCAAGCACGCCTGCCGTTTCCATGAGTGCCATGCCCAAAATTACCATCTTCATAATGGAGCCGCGAGCTGCCGGCTGTGTGTCGATCGCCATAATAGCGCGCATAGCAGAGCGGCTTTGCCCGATTGCAATGCCCATTGCTGGTAGTGCAATCACGGCGATGATCGTGATAATGTTGAGAATGTAACCAATATCCATTTTTACACCGCCTCTGCTGCTTCTTGATGTTTTGGCCCATGCTCAGGTGGCGGCTGAATGCCAATAGCCAAATATGTGAGTGATAGCATATAAAAGACAAAGGCCTGAATAAGCCCTTCAAACACGCCAAAAAAGAGGGCGACAACCAAATTGATGCCCGTGATGGTGGTGAGGGTTTCCAGATACCACACGCCTCCTTTGAGCATCTGTAAAATTTGCACAATGATCGTGCCGCCGAAAATATTGCCAAACAAGCGAAATGAAATTGAAATTATTTGTGCGAGTTTGCCGGTAATATGCAACGGCAATAAAAACCATGGGGTGGCCAGCTCCTTAAAATATTCTCCCCAGCCATGCGCTTTGATAGCACTTGCTTGTACGTAGATAAATTGTGTTATGCCGAGAGCAAGTGTGGTATTTAAATCGCTGGTTGGTTCATGGAGCCATGGAATGAAGGTAGTAATAAGATTGCAAAAAAGAATGAAGAGAAAAAGCGCGGTTACAAATGAGAAATGTTGTAGGTTGAAAGCACCAAGCGTTTGTGTGGTGAAATTGACAAATACTCTTGATCCAGAAAGTATTGCATAGCGAGCAATCGAATCCTGTTGGCGTAAGCCCATGCGCACCAGTAATGTGAAGCCGACTAAGAGCAATAAGACCACCCAGGTGGCAATGAGCGTATCACGATGCAAGATCCACATCGGGGATGTAAGACCAAATGCACTCAGCGGATACCACGGTTCATAGGTAAGTACGTGCAATTCCATGCGCAACCAATAGTTTGATCATCCTGATAAAGATGAGGTGAGTATAGGCTGGCAGGCGTGTGATTGCAAATTTATTTGGAGAGTAGTTGATGATATTGACTGATGATGTTTTGCGAACCGGTCACCACAATTAATCCGTGCTGTTCATCAACTGATTTCTTTGCGAGCTCAAGCGCATCGGCAAAATTTTTGACGTTGCGCACTTTAATTTTTGCATCACGCAGTTGCTCTGCAATATCAGTTGTGTTCCAGCTTGGCCGTTGCGTTGGTGCCAGCTCGGCACGTTCCACCGGGCACACAATAACCGTGCCAGATGTTCGCTTGAAGAAATATTTTAGCTGTTTTTCAAGCTCAATGTGATCGAAGGTGTCTTCATGGGCTGCGAGAATGAGCGCCACTCCTTTAACTAGTTGCTTATACTGTAATAAGCGCACGCCAAGTAATAGATTTTTGATCGCATCTATGTTGCTTGCATTATCAAGCACCACATTTGGCTTCTCCAGCGGCAGCACCTGGAATCTGCCTGGTGATTCAATGGTCTGCTCTTGCCAGAATTGTGCCAAGGTTCGTTTTGGCGCAGCATCCTTATTAATAGGTGGGCGGCCGCGGCTACCTTTTGGCTTGGTAAGCAAGCTCTGTGCCATGTAGGCAGCATCTTTTGCAACAAACTTTTCTACGTATAACTGAGCCAACCGTTCTGCCAATGCAGCGTTACGACCGTGTAATTGCTCAAATGGATATGGCAGTGTTGCCAGCTTGCGCACCGGCATTGCAAAATGGGCGCCACGCTCTTTGCAAATATCTTCCATATATTGCAGATGAATTTTGCTTTGATCTGCAGATACCACCCACGATTCTGCGTGTATAAGTTTCATAATTGCATCAACAAATGGTTTTGATGGTAATTCATCCATCGTTCGCCACTTGGATTCGGTTGCCGTTTCTTCAGATGCTTCACTGCTTTTAGAGTCGGCCGCAGGTAATGCGCAGCTACGATCGGTAATTCGTGTAATGGCCAATACCTTGGGGCTACAAATATTGATTGGATCTTGGCTGTTCAGTTCACCAACTTCAAGGATGGCAACATCGGTATTTTGTTGCTTGAAATGAAGCAGGGCGATCATGGTTAATAGTTCGCCGCTGGTGATAGTAATTGAATGGGTGCTGGCAGTTGTTAATACCTGTTGTGCAAGATCGGTAAAAGCATTTTGTGAAATCGAGGCGCCATTAACAGCGATTCGCTCTTGATATGATACAATGTGCGGTTCACGTAAGCAGCCAACCATAAGACCTTCAGCATGAAGTAGCTTGGTGGCAAATGATACCGTTAAGCTTTTGCCATTGGTACCGGCGACAAAAATTGCATTCACCGATTTGGAAGGCGAGCCAAGAGCTGTATCAAGCGCTTTAATACGCTCCAGTGAGCCGTCAGTTGCCCAGTTATTATCAAGGAATGCAATAATATCCTGATAGGAATGCGGCAAGCCGCCCTGCAGCGCCGAGTCACGTATGGTATTTTTTTGATTTTGTATCATATATCACCCCATAAAGAGCGTTTCATATAACAATAAGTTTTTATATATTTCTTATAACTTCCCTTGGCATTAGATTTCTGTCGATTAGACATTAAAAATCATGGATTTAGTAAAGCATGTATATTTTGAAATTGCATCCGCCTTATAATGGCAAAATTATTTTCATATTGTCAGACAGTAGCTTATCCTTCCTATTGGAAAGTAAAAGGATTTTTTATGTATAACATTATGAGCTGGAAGTCAGATGATGATATTGCAGCAATTGCTGCTCTCATTGCTCAAAACAAGGTTGTTTTGGGTAGTTCGGATACGGTGCTTGGGCTGCTGGCCGCAGCAAATAATTTAGGTCATACGGCTCTTGACCATGTGAAACAAAGGAACGAAAAACCGTATCTCATGCTGGCGGTTTCCCAAGAGCAAGCTTTAAACATGGTTGGTTTATTCAAATCAACACAAATGGAATCCTTTGATAAGCTCAAGACGAACGGGGTTATTCAACGACTTATGGAACATTTTTGGCCTGGTCCTATGACCCTCGTACTCCCCGCACAATCGAATTTTGGCTCACCAACCATCGCAGTTCGCGTTCCCCGGCATGAAGGCTTATTAAAACTGCTGGCCATAACTGGCCCATTGTATTCAACGAGCGCCAATATTTCTGGCCAACCAATACCTGAGCGTCTTGAGGATGTAGATCCCGCAATTATTTCTGCCGTCGCGGCCATTATTAATGGTGAT
The DNA here is from genome assembly GCA_027452085.1 of bacterium. Taxonomy (GTDB): domain Bacteria; phylum Babelota; class Babeliae; order Babelales; family JABCYS01; genus DAIDHG01. Next base: position 3,706 of record DAIDHG010000029.1, on the reverse strand, counting down.
GGCAAACATTACCCGGTTATACCGTCTACCATCGTGGATTGTTCCGGGGATGAGATTAAGATTTTGAGAGAAGGTGCCATTAAAAAAGATGCGATTGAGAGGCTACTGCGCTCGTGAAAAACGAACTTAATAATAGAGAATGTGATGGTTAATGATAAAAGATACAGTTGAGATTATTGCGCTCATAAAATATCAACACAATCAACCGATCATCCCGATCTCGCTCATCCCGAGTAGCCGAAGGCATATCGAGGGGCGATACATTTTGCATTCGCAAAACACTCAGGACAGGGAACGTATCGAGGGACGGCCTTGAGGGCCTGAGGTTGTCTGGTGAATTATATTTTTACATCGCTGTCACTTTAAAAAGAGAATTAATCATATTTGCATTTAAGTTTTCATCTAAATCTCTATCTGCCGCACTCTATGTTCAATGATACCTTTTCTTACGGATTAAGATGTAATGATCATCGAGATTAAGCGACTAGCAAAATATAAACTCGCAGGCTAGTTGAGCCCTCGGCTCTCCGACGCCTAGAGTTTGATATTTTGTAGGAGCGTCGATTGCAAATAAGACTTTCTGGTATCTTTATAGCAGTACCCGATTGCACCCAATCTAATCCAAATCATCTTCCAAAATAATAATTTCATGCTTCTCATTAATGCCAATAACATCGCATTTGCCATCGCCATCAATGTCAGCAGCTGCAATGATTAAAAAGCCATTTTTATTAGCGTAACTTTTATGCAGTTGATCAGCGCCCGCACCCAATTTACCAACGACAAAATTTTCACCTTCTTGGCCAGCAAAACCATATGTGTAATGGGTAACGCCCTCAGGTGACCAACCGGCACCATCCTTTCCGCGAAGCTTGTTAGTATAGGTGCCATGTTCAGACCAATAGATTTTTTCAGCAGTATAAATGGAGCCAAGATGAATATAAGCCTCAGCGCGTTTTGATTTGGCCAAATAGCGCATCACGTTTGGTATAGCAATGAGCGATATGAAAGCGATAATCGCCACTACCACCATGAGTTCAAAGAGGGTAAAACCAGTTCGTTTGCCATTGATCATTTGCTTCTCCTATTATCAGTAGGTATAGCAGATCACAGAACAGAGCTTCAGGTCAATAATTTATTGATCAAGGGATGAAAAAGGCATGAATGAAGGGTGTAATTAATACGTAGAGTATGGCGCCAAAGGCCAAAAATGGGCCAAATGGAATTTTGCGATCTTTGGTAATCAACATATAGGCGGTGCCAAAAAGGGTGCCTAAAACAGAGCCAGCGAATAAAGAAAACCAGGCACCAATGATGCCGGTAAATGCACCAATCATGGCAAGCAACTCAACATCACCTAATCCCAAACCTTCCTTGCCGGTGGCTCGATAAAAAACCGTGCGCACGAGCCATAGCAGGCCATAACCAAATAATGCCCCACACAAACTAGCTCCTGCAGAAATTGGCAGCAGCTCAATGGCGGCCAAAAGGGTGCCAAGCGGCACGAGTAATAAAGTTGTCGCGCGTGAAATGAGCATGGTTTCCAGATCGGTTCTGGTCACCACGATGAGGGCGGAAAAGAAAAAAAAGTATGGCAAGAAAAATTGCGGATCTGCAAAAAACCAAAGTAAGGTGAGCATCGCCGCAGTATATAATTCAATAAAAGGATAAAGCAAGGAGATTGACGCGTGGCAGAATCGGCATTTGCCTCGTAACATGAACCATGAAACGACGGGTATAAGATCATACCAAGCCAACTCATTACCACAGGCTGGGCAATGAGAACGCTGCCAGGGTGTTACCTCATGTATGAGCCGATAGCCGACCACATTCAGATACGAGCCCCAACAAAGATAAACAATAAAGAGATAGAGAGCGGCAGCTAGCATACTCTGCAGCCTCTAGTCTGAATCATCTGTGTGCGGTTTAATTTTCTCAAAAAGCTCATCCAGGCGATGCTGTTTTTCAACAGTCTCATCAAATTTAAAAACAAAATCAGGGGTGCGCCGGAGCGCCACTTTGTGAGCTATGGCCCGCCGCAATGATGGTTTATATAAGATCAGCTGCTTGAGTTGCTGCTTAAAATACGCTTCACCTTTTGGCGAGAAGAAGAAAACCGTGCAGGTGCTCAGATCAGGCGCGAGATCAACGCGCGTTACATACAGATCCTGTAATGCGGGTTCATCTTGGGCATGCTGCCTGAAGAGCTCGGCCACTTCGCGATACAGAAGCGACTCTTTTTGCGCTTGTCTGACCGAGCGATATTGTGAGCGATTTGATGACATAGCTATGAGCTCCGATGCCGCTCACCCTGAGTGGCAAGACCGAATTTCCCTACGGCAGAAGAATGCCAATAAGGATTATGAGGGAAGGGTGTGCTTTGAGATATCAATAAGGCCTTGGGTAGCCATACGCAGGAGATTTTGCTTAACCGCGCGGATAAGGCGTTTGCGCTTCTTTTGAGATGCAGGCTCAAAGTAGACTGAACGCTTCATATCACGAGATACACCTTCACGTTCGATTTTCTTCTTGAGTTGGCGCAATGCGCGATCAACATTGTCATGAACTGGGATAACGATGTTGGCTTTTCTGTTACGATTCATAAGGTTTGTAACCGTCCTTAGCTTTTTATAGGGTTTACCAATTGGAGTCACTTATTGTAGGCATTTTCACCCAACCTGGCAAATACGGGGTAAGAGCTTCACGTTTTAGAGGTCGGGTAACGCCTGGATCGGTTCAATTAACTGATCAAGCTCCTGCTGCCATTGATCGCGCAGATTACGCAGGGCGTGCGCAAATCTGCCGGGTGAGTTGCTAAGCGTGGGCGCAAATTCTTGTGTTATTGCGTTAATACTGCCGAAATTCTCAGGCTGCGCTTCAAATTCTAGCAGCAGCTGTGGGCTAGCAAGTGCCTTGTTGAGGCAGTCTATTGCTCGCCGGAAGAACACGGTATTGTTTCCAACTCTCTGTCTATATTGTTCTTCGTATCTACGCGCCAATGAATACAGCCCCCAGGCTCTATGTTTTAGCTGTGCATCGGTATGTGACAACGCTTCATATGCACCGTCAAATATTTCTAATAAAAATTGCGATTCAATCTCCTGTAAATCAGACCAATCTCTACCCACAAAAAGCCATGCACATGCTGATCGAATCGCGATTGGTTGTGTTCTATGAAGGTGCTGGAGATCCATGACGGCTCTAAACATCTCTTGAGGGCTTCCCAAACGGCATCGTTGACCAATTTTATGAGCAAAAGCCCAACATTTCAGGTATGGCATTATTTCTTGGTTGGTGACCATTGAATGCATCAAGTTGGCATAATCCTTGCAGAAGCCAAACCGGCTATGCGATTGTTCCGCAAAAGACAAA
>DAIDHG010000029.1:0-324 GCA_027452085.1 bacterium | reverse complement strand
TGCTGTCAGCGCGTCCAGAGCTTGAAATTGTCTATGAAGTTGGTCAACCAAGGTGCATCTTACTAATGTGGGCAGAATCTCTTTTAAATTTTGTAAGATGCGTATTTCAGGCGATGGATTTTCAACCTTGGGCAATTCTTTAAGCCACATCACCAGACCTTCGCCATGTGCCAATAAGCAATGATCATATAGCCACGCAAGCACTGTGGCATAGCTATTTATATCTTGATTTATAGCGGCCCCCAGGTGCTTACGGCCCGCTTCATATCTCTGCCAATTAAGGCCAGATGGCCCCATCCCAAAACATTCTATTTGCCCAAGGCG
>DAIDHG010000028.1 GCA_027452085.1 bacterium | reverse complement strand
GGCCACGAACTCTGCGTACGGCATTTATTTCTGATTGAGGAGTTACAATGCCTACGCCTCGTTCAAGCTCAAGGAACTGCTGTTGAAGCTCTGCATGGCTTGGCACGACAGATTTTTCAACCTTTTTTGCCCCCGCGGCTTTTATTTCGGTTGATTTGTCTACCGATTTTGCAACCGAGCCTTTCATTTCACCAAGTTTTGCATTTAACACCTGTATATAATCTTCCGGCCGTGGCCAACGCGCAGGATTTAACTGTCCCAACTTTTTAATTTTTTCCCGCACTTTGTCTTCGTTTACTGACGGTTGCATTAATAAGGAATTAAGGTCGCTGCGCACTTTATAAAACTGTGCCTCAGAGCCTTGTTTGCCCGCTACCTTATGCACGCTGTTAATTTCATCTTTAGATGGTACAGGAAGCCCAACACTGTGCAAAACATTAATGAATTGGCGTTGAATTGCTTGCATGCCGTTACCAAACATCTTGGCATTTGATAACGCCACCATTGCGCAGGCCAGAAATAGATTACGACTCATCGTTACTCCTTTGAGTGACCGCTGTTAATATACAGCATGACCATAAACAATACGTGATACGAGATGCAACAGTTGGGCTGTTAATTGTAAAAATATATGGTATATTCCCGCGGTCATGGGTTTGTATGTCGAGTTGATTCCGGAGAATCCGCTCATGACTGTCGTCTCTGCAAATAAATCAAAATCATCGCTTTCAAAACACCTTGGTGCATCGTTATTCGATGTAAATGATTTTGTTGTGTATCCCGGTCACGGTGTTGCACAAATAAGTCGTATGGTTCAAAAAAATGTGGGAAAAGAGCAATTAAATTTTTACGAGCTCAAATTGATTCAAAAGGGAGTTACCGTGCTCGTACCGGCAGATAATTTTGCTGCGGTGGGAATTAGGCCAGTGAGTAGTAAAGCTGTGGTAAAGGAAATGTTTAATCTGCTTGCGCAGCCAGGCAAGCCCGTTTTGGTAATGGGTGCCAGCTGGGGAAGACGCAATCGTGAATTTACGAGCAAAATAGCGCGTGGCGATTTGCTTGAGCTTGCAGAGATTTATCGCGATTTGCGTAATGTGAGCAAATATAAAGAGTTGTCATTTGGCGAGAAAGCGTTTGCGATGCAAATTGAAACTCTGCTTATTGAAGAGGTTGCTATTGTAGAACGTTGCACCGCTGGCGATGCGCTCGCAATGTTGCGCAAGGAGCAATGTCACGCCCGATGACATTCGTTTTCATTGCATCGTGTGACTGGTTGCTGATTCTTGAGCGACTCACTTTTTCGCCGGTGTGGGATAAGCTTATATGCATCATTTCTTTCTCGTAATTACTGGTCCCACTGGCACGGGTAAATCGGCTGTTGCTCTCGAGCTTGCGCATCATCTTCCAATTGAAATTGTAAATGGCGATATGGGGCAGTTGTATACGCCACTCAACATAGGCACGGCAAAACCAACACCATTCGAGCGCATGTTGGTGCCTCATCATCTTTTTGATCTGCTTGATGAACCAATTAATTTTACGGTGGCGCAGTATCGATCTCGCGTTTACGCTGTGATATGTGATATCTGGTCGCGCAATAATATTCCCGTTATTGTTGGTGGCTCAGGTTTCTATATTCGGTCATTATTTTATCCTGCTGCTGATGCTCAGAGCGCCGGAGCACACCAAGCTTCAGCCGCATTGGAAAATTTTACAAACGTATCGACGCAGGAATTGTGGGAACGGCTCAACGCAATTGATCCTGCACGCGCAGCAAAGATCCATCCGCATGATAGGTATCGCATTGAGCGCGCACTCAATTTATGGCAAGAAACCGGCCAATTGCCTTCATCGCGTGCACCGGTGTATGATCCAATTTCGAATCATTTTCAACTTTTTTTATTAACTCGTGATCGTGCAGAGTTGTATGAGCGCATTGATACGCGTGTGCACGAAATGTTGCCTGCTTGGCTTGAGGAGGTGCAAAGTCTCCGAAAAACGACATGGCAGGATTTTTTGTGCCGAAAAAAAATTATTGGTTATTGTGAGTTGTTACAAGCATCTGAAATTACCAACACCGTGATTGCTACAATCCAGCGCGATACGCGTCGTTACGCAAAACGCCAACTCACTTTTTTTCGATCCCTGCTCGAGCAACTGCCATCTGAACAGACTCACACTATTACTATGACGAATCAATCTACTGATGATATTGCGCAGAAAATTCAGCAAATAGTTTTGCAAACACCGGATGGTGTGCTATATTCTCGCGAACCAAAATAGTTCATTGATATGTTTGCGGCTGTCGCTCGGGCTGAAATTTCCCGGTTTGTTACCAAGCCTTACCAGAGTTGAGTTTATCTGAAGCTGCGTTATAGAATTATTTTCTCTCGAACTTATATGCAGTTTCGTTTCAGAGTAAGCGCATTTTATAATTTTTTGGAATGAGGGTGTAATGAAGAGAGGTTAAGCGAGCGACTAAGCGATACAAACTAGAGGCGACCTCAGGCCCTCAAGGCCATCCTTCGACAGGCTCAGGATGATCGGGGGACTAAAAAAATGGTATTGCTAGTGATATTGATACCAAGCGATATTAATTGGAAGAGAAAATGATAGCGACTAAACAATACAAACTTGCAGGCGAGTTGAGCCTCGCTCTCCGAAGCCAAAAGTTTGGTACTGTTAGGCACGGGCGTCATCAACAGCAAACTATCATCCAATTATCTTGAACCTACCACACAGGTGAGTACTATGAAAAAGATATTTGACTGGTTTCGAACCAACATCGGCGCATTAAGCGTCGACACACACGAACAAACTACACACGATTCGCCGCCTCATCAGCCGCGCGGCGATGGACTCTACTTAAATAAACAGCATTTAAATCGCACCATCGTATTGCTGTTGCTTACTTCACTCTTCATTTTTATTGCTGGCTACTTTTGGGGCCAACATACGGCAGCCGAACAATTGCTCACCATGGTTGAGCGCGATTCTTTTGCAGACCAAGTGTATTACGCAATGTCTGCAACTGAGCGTGGCGACGAAGAATCGGCAGATGATGAAGCATTACCGGCACAAAATGTTGATGCAACAAATTCTCAAGCGGCAACACCAAACGATATACACGCAACACACCCTCAACCAATAGCACAACAATCAGCTGAAACAGAGCCTGTTGTGCAGGCGAGCGTAGAACAAAAGCCATCAACATTCTATAAGGGTATCCTTGCCGGATTTAGCACTGAAAAGATGGCAAACCAAATGGTGCAACGATTAAAACGACGCGGCTTTGATGTAGCCATCGTCACACGGCATAGCCGCACCAAACAAGGAAAATCGGTGGCTTGGTATCAAGCAGTTACCGCACCGATGGCAGATCGCTCACAGCTCGAGGGCATCGTTGCGCAGATTAAGAAATTTGAAAAATTACATGACGTATCAATTGCAGCCATAAGTTAAACGGAGTATCAAATCAGATGATTAATGTTTTTAGCAATCGTTCATATCGACGTGTGTTTACCGCAGTCGCCTTGATTACCGTCGCATCAATGGCGCTCACTGGTGGTATTTTTATTTTGTTGCGAACGCGAAGCCGGCGCAGCTTTCTGACGGTTAATCATCACGAGGTGAGCCAAGCAGATTTTCGCAGACGTATGTCTGCCCAAGAGCGCAGACTAGAGCTCCTGCGGATGCAGTTTGCGCAAGCAGGCATTCCATTTGATAGTAAAATGCTTGGCATCGATTTGAAACAAGCGGCAATCCAAAGTTTAATATCAGATGCATTGCTTGACGAAGTTGCAAACGATTTGAATATTCGTCTTGGCTATGACTATGTAGCTAGCAAAATTACTGATCCAAATTTCCTATTCCAAGAGATGAGTGATTATATTCCACCATATTTACTCGCAAGCCAACACGGTTTAGATTTTAATAATATCTCACGCATTCTGCGGGGCCAAGGCTTGTCGGTGGCCGATTTTGAACGGCACGTGGAAGAACATTTGAAGCTTCAGCAGGTAAAAGAGTTGATCGCCGCTTCCTTATATGTGCCGCAATTCTTGCTTAAAGCACAATACATGCAGCAATTTGCAGGCAAAAAATATACCGTGCTTACCATTCCTTATGAGCAGTTGCTCGCACGCGAACGTGCATCAGTGCTTTCAGATGATGAACTTAAAAAGTTTTACGAGCAATCGAAAAAGCAATTTACTGTGCCAGAAACACGCACCGGTGTAGCATGGGAATTTGATCCGGCGCGCTATGCCATAACACCATCAGAGAAGGATGTTGAGCATTATTATGAGGCTCATAAAGCTTCATACACGCAAAATCCTGCGCAGGTAGAGGTGCGTCATATTCTTTTCAAAGTTGAAAAGCCGGAAGATTTCCCAACCGTGGCGGCGCACGCCGAGGCGGTGCACCAAGAGCTCGTGCGCGAGCCGGCATCCTTTGCGCAAAAAGCAAAAGAAATTTCCGATGATAAGGCAACGGCCAAAGATGGCGGCTTGATTGGTCTTGTTGCTCGCGGCACGCGGGATGCGGAATTTGAGCAAGTAGCCTTCAAGCTTAAAAATGATGGCGAAATATCGCAACCATTCCAAACAAAAGATGGTATTGAGATTGTGCAACGCGTTTCTCGCAAAGCCGCATCATATAAACCACTATCTGCAGTTCGTGCCGAAGTAGAAAAAGCGGTGCGACAAACGTTATTCAATCGTATATTTGCGGCTGATATGGAACGCATCCAACATGAAATGAAGCAAAATCCCAAAGCGCTTGAGCAGTTTGCCCAAACAAAAGGGGCCAAGCGTGTTGATCTAGCCTCTGCAAAGCTCGGCAAGGATTCAAATGCTCAGGTTGAGCGCTTATTCAAAATCCAGGAGGTAGGCGAACTATCGATTATGCCAGTGGCCAAAGATGGCGGCTCGGCCACCGTGATTGAGCTGACCAAAATAGCCAAGAGCTTTGTGCCACCATTTGACCAAATTAAGGAAAAGGTGACGTCTGCCCTGTATCGCAAAAAAGCAGATAATCGAATGCGTGTGCTGTTGGCTGAGGTCAAACAGCAGGTAAATAAACGACCTATGAGCGAGCTGGCCCAAGAGTTTCATGGCACCCTGCGGAATATTGATTCGTTAAAAGGGGATGAAACCGACCGCGTGAAGAAGTTGGCGGCTGAAGGATTGCCTATTAGTCAAATGTTGCCAATGGAGCGAACTGGTTCAGCGGTGACCAACGTGGATGAACAACATAACGGATTAGTCGTCAAGCTCGATGCAATTGAGCCATTTAATGCCAAGGATTTTGAGGCGAAAAAAGCTGCCTTTACCGGCTCGGTAGAACGGGAGCTTCATGGTCGCCTTATCCAGGGCTTTATTGCCTCTTTAGAGCGCTCTGCTACACTGAGCATCAATCAAGAAGAACAAGCAGATTCCCAACCTTACTACCCGATCGATGAGATCTAAAGGATCCTGGTGGAAAAAGAAAAGAACCGCGAGCAATCAGCTGCGGAAACGAGAGAAACCTTAGCCTCTCGCAAAAAAGCGTTAGAAGTAACTTTTACACAAATCGATAAGCAATACGGCAAAGGCGCCGTTATGTTGTTGGGCGATGCAAAAAGCACCAACATAGACACCGTTCCTACCGGCTCCATCCTCATCGACCATGCATTAGGCGTGGGAGGATATCCTCGCGGCCGTATTATTGAAATCTTTGGGCCTGAAGCATCAGGTAAAACAACCTTAGCAATGCATGCTATTGCGCAGGCACAACGCCGCGGTGGCATCTGTGCATTTATTGATGCTGAACACGCCCTTGATTCTACCCATGCAGCAAAGCTCGGGGTAGATGTAGAAAATCTTATTATTTCTCAACCGGATTACGGTGAGCAGGCCTTGGATATTGCGGAGATGCTGGTTCGCTCTGGCGCCATTGATATGGTGGTCATCGACTCGGTAGCCGCCTTGGTTCCAAAGGCTGAGCTTGAAGGCGAGATGGGCGATGCCCATGTGGGCTTGCAGGCCCGTTTGATGTCCCAGGCATTACGTAAGCTCACGCCGGTAGTACATAAATCAAAAACCGTTCTTATTTTCATAAACCAAATTCGCCATACCATCAATTCTATGCCGTTTGCCAATAAAGAGACGACGACTGGTGGTAACGCGCTGAAGTTTTATGCTTCATTGCGCTTGGATGTGCGCCGCATTGCCAGCTTGAAAAAGGATGATGTTCAATTTGGCAACCGCATTGTAGTGAAAGTGGTTAAAAATAAGGTGGCGCCACCGTTTAAGAAAGTTGAACTTGACCTATTATTTAACGAAGGCATTTCACATGAGCTTGATCTATTAGATGCTGCATTGCAAACAGAAGTTGTTGAGCAAAATGGCTCTTGGTTCTCATTTGAGAAAACCAAAATAGCTCAAGGTCGTGATCAAGCCCTTGCTTACTTGAAAGAGCATCCGGATACGGCTGCCAAGATTGAGCAAGCAGTTCTACAGGCACTTAAGGAAAAACCATAAACACTATGAATAATCACCCATACGATAGAAGCCCAAGAGACAATAAAAGAGAGCAGAGCCAATCTCGTGGCCAACCTATTAATGAGCAAATTCGTTATCCGCGAATGCAGCTTATTTTGGACGATGGTCAAAATCTTGGCGTCGTTACTCGTGCTGAGGCTTTAGCTAAAGCGCAGCTAGCGCACTTGGACCTGGTGATTATTGCCGAGCAAGGCAGCGAAGGTGTGCCGGTCGCCAAAATAATGGATTATGGCAAGGCAATGTATGCGAAGAAAAAGAAGCAAGCGCAAGCCAAGAAACATGCTAAGGTGATTCAGATAAAAGAAATTAAGTTGCGACCAAAAATTGGTGAGCATGATTTTCAAACCAAGATCAATCAGGCGGTTGGTTTTTTGCAAGAAGGCATGCGTTTGAAAATTACTCTCATGTTTCGAGGCCGAGAAATGGCAATGCAACAAGCGCGTGGTGTCGAAATGTTTGATCGCATTCAAAAGGCTTTAGAAGAGGCTGGTATCCAGCATCTTGCTATGGAAAAAGAAGTTCGTATGGGTCCGGCTTGGACTCGTATGTACTACATTAAGAAGTAACAACTAAGGATTTAATATGCCGAAAATGAAAACCCACTCAGGGGCCAAAAAACGATTCAAAAAGCGTAAGAGCGGTGCAATTAAGATTACCAAGGCTTTTCATCGCCACCTGCTTACGGGCAAGTCTGCGAAAAGAAAAAGGAAGATGAAGCAAGCAGGCCATGTCGCTGCGGTTGATAAGATTCACTTAATTCATCTACTACCTAACTAGGACTTTGACATGACGAGAATTAAACGCGGTGTAATAACCAAAAAAAGACACAAAAGATTACTCAAACGCACCAAAGGCTTCTGGGGCCAACGAAAGAACGTCTTTAAGCGTGCGAAAGAAACCTTACTTCGTGCAATGGCATTTGCTACCAAAGGCCGTAAGTTAAAGAAGCGCGATATGCGTTCTCTCTTTATTACCCGTATTGGCGCAGCTGCCCGCACTGAAGGCATGTCATATAATGAATTGATCAACGGTCTTAAGAAGGCGCACGTTGAATTGAATCGCAAAATGCTCAGCCAAATTGCTATTCATGAACCGGCGGTATTCTCTAAGATTGCAAGCCTTGCCAAGGCAGCATAAGCAAGCAAAAAACGGCATGAGCATAAATGGTAGACCAACCATGCTCGCATGCGGCACGAGCAACGATGTAAAAAACCGTTGCTCGTGGTGAAATATGCTTGCAAAAGTGTTGGCAGAACAACGAATTTGCGCATTATTGCCAATAGTTCTTGAAATTCCAAAGAGTATCTTCATACACTCTTGATGTGAGTGTAAAAATGCTCACATAAAACTAAGCATCGTAAACAAATTGGCATGCTTAGTTTTGACATTGAAGTAAATATTTTAGAGGTAAAAAAACTTCTGAAAAATGTGAAAGGTGACTATGGAAACTTTTGAACTATTACAAAATAAACTTGATCTTGTCGCACAATCTTTAGCGCGACTGAAGTCCGAGAATGAAGGATACAAAAAAGAGATTGCGAATTTGAAAAAGCGCATTTCTTCCTTGGAAGACGATCTTCTTGAGGAGCAAGCAAGTATCGAAAATTTGAGCTCGGAAAAAGAGAAGACCAAGTTGTTCGTTGCAGATCTTATTAAAAATATTGACCAGCTGGTTGAGCAACCTGCTAAATAGGTGTGCAGATGGAAAAAAACATTGCACGACGCATTAAAGTTACTATTGCAGGTGAGCTTTATACGTTGCTGAGCGATGAATCTGAGGATCAGGTTCAATCTGCTGCAGATGAGGTCGATATTTTAATGGGTGATATTGCTCGACGATCGGGCATTATTGATACGCGCAAAGTAGCTGTTCTTGCGGCATTGCAATGTGTCAGTCAAAAGAGAATGGTAGAGAAAAAACTACTATCATCAATCGATACCCTTATTGATTCGATATAAAGATTAGGATTTTCATGATTGCAATTAGCATGGCGACCTGGTCGTCTGCATTGTTTGCTTTGTGCGCAATTGCGGCGGCGATAGCCTTTGCATTTTATATTCAGCGCCGACTCTGGCAGGCGCAAAAGATGGGCGAGGAAGCACGGCAAGCGTTGGTAAATGCTCGTCGTGACATTGAAATTGAAAAACGTGATACCACGCTCAAGCTCAAGGATGAGTTCCATAAAAAACGCCAAGAGTTTGAAGCAGAATTGAAGCGTGAGCGACTTGAAATAGAGCGCATGCAAAGTAGGCTGAATGAGAAAAACGAAACTATAGAAAAAAAAGAGCAGCGCTGCGAAGAGTTAAAACTTGAGCTCCAGCAGAAGGAGCGAAATCTAACGAGACTATCTGACCAGCTTCGGGCAAATGAAGCGAAATTAAAATCACTTTATTCTGAACTGGTTACCAAGCTTGAGCGCATCAGCGGCATGACCGTTGACGATGCGCGCGCTGCTTTGTATGAAACCATTGAGCATGAAGTAAAGCTTTCAACTGAAAAATGGGTGCAAAAGGTAGAAGAAGAAGCGAGAGAAGTTGCCAAAGATCGTTCAGCCAATATCGTTATTGGCGCCATGCAACGCTACACCTCTGAGCATGTAAGCCAACATGCAGCTGGGGTGGTGCACTTACCAAATGAGGAGATGAAAGGCCGCATTATTGGTAAGGAAGGCAGAAATATTAAATCTCTTGAAATGGCAACGGGCATGGAATTTGTGATTGGTGAAGCACCGGAATCGATCATTATCTCTGGCTTTAATCCTATTCGCCGAGAAGTAGCTAAGCGCACCTTGGAAAAATTAATCCTGGACGGCCGCATTAATCCAACGCGTATTGAAGAAACCGTCGCGCAATGTGAAAAAGAGATCGAAGATACTATTCAAGAGTATGGTCGTCAGGCAGTGCTTGATTTCAACCTGCAAGGTATTCATCCAGAGATTGTCACCTTGCTTGGTAAATTACATTTTCGCACCAGCTTTAGCCAAAATGTGTTGGTTCACTCAAAAGAAGTGGGCATGTTTGCTCGCATCATAGCTGATGAACTTGGTCTTGATGGCGCTATTGCTCAGCGAGCTGGCTTGCTGCACGATATTGGTAAGGCAGTAACGGCTGAAGTTGAGGGGCCGCATGCGATGATCGGTGGTGACATTGCAAAACGATGCGGCGAAAATCCAATCATTGTAAACGCCATTGCCGCCCACCATGAAGAGGTGCCATTTACTTCAATCTATGGTCCGATTGTGGTGATCGCCGACACGATGTCAGCGTCACGACCTGGCGCTCGCCGAGAAACCCTAACGGCATACATGAAACGCCTTGAAAAGCTCGAAGAGATTGCGATTTCGTTTGATGGGGTGAAGAAGGCCTATGCGTTGCAAGCTGGCCGTGAAGTGCGCATCATTGTTGAAGAAGATTCATTGGATGATGATCGTTCACTGGTGCTTGCTCGTGAAGTGGCCCGCAAGATTGAGCGCGAAATGTCGTTCCCTGGCCAGATAAAAGTGAACGTTATTCGTGAAAAGCGTGTAATCGAATATGCAAGGTAGTGTACGCATCCTCTTACTCGGTGATGTTGTCGGTCAACTTGGCCGTGCAATGGTACAAAAACATTTACAACATATGCGAGATAAATACCGCGTTCAGGGTGTTATCGTCAACGGTGAAAACAGCACTGGTGACGGACGCGGTATTACCTCGCGAAACGTACAGTTCTTTAAACATCTTGGTGTCGATGTAATAACCTCAGGCAACCATATCTGGGCAAAGCGTGAGGTTTATCAATACATCACCGATCACAAAGATCTTCTACGACCAGCGAATTTCCCCAGCGGCTGCCCAGGCACTGGGGTGACCACATTTACCACTGCTGATGGCACAGTCATTGGCGTTTTAAATATTCAAGGCCGGGTCTTTATGAGCCAGCATATCGATTGCCCATTTCGGGCAGCTGATACAGCGCTTACCTTTCTACGCACGAAAACAAAAACTATCATCGTCGACTTCCATGCTGAAACCACTGCAGAAAAAGCGGGCATGGGTATCTATTTAGATGGCCGTGTTTCTGCTGTTGTCGGCACGCATACGCATGTGCAAACATCTGATGAGCGAATATTGCCTAAGGGCACCGCCTTCATTACCGATCTTGGTATGGCCGGTGCGCGCAACTCGATGATTGGCATGAAGCCCGAGCCAATATTGGCCAACATGCTGACCGCAATGCCGCATCGGTTTGAAGTTGAAACACAGGGCCCGGCAATTTTGTGCGGTGTTGTTGTTGAGCTTGATACCCAATCAGGCAAGGCAATTGCAATAGAACGCATTCAAATCATCGATAATGATATTCGCGTGAGCGAAAACGACGAGTAAAGTAATTATTGCTTGATCTTTTTTTTAAATCCGTAGTAAGTTCAGGGTGTAGTTGTCTGAGCTCGATACGGCGTTGAGCTCAAAAAAGCAGATAAGTATGCCAAAAAGGTGTGTCAATAATGAAATCTTTCATTTCTTATTTCATGTGCACCTTTTCGCACTATTGCGCTTTCCAATTCTCATCATCTTCAACCCCCCAAGGAATGTCTATGAAAAGATATATTGGTATAACCTTGAGCCTGGTGATGTTCGTGGCCCCATTATCGGCCCGCGAATTTGATAATTGCAGGCCTCGAAAATGCAATAAATACAATAATTGCGACAATGTCATTGCAATAACACAAAAAGATATCGGCACAAGCGGGTATGTAATTGATGAGCCTGGCCACTATTGTTTGGCTGAAGACGTTGTTTTCAGTCCTGCAAATCCGGCAACCTTTAACCCTGTCATTATTACCGATGCAACCGGTTCCGGTGCGCAAGGTTTAGCCGCAGTCTCGAATGGTGTGGTTCGTGGTATCTTCACGGTCAATGGTGGTTCAAATTATTCAAATCCATCAGTCACTATCCTTGGCTCAGGCACAGGTGCAACGGCAACGGCACAAATATCTGGCGGTGCTATTACTGGTTTTACGGTGACAAATGGCGGTTTAAATTATAAACAGGACTTACGCATAAAAACCCTTAAAGATTCGTGCTGGTCGAATGAATCTTAGTGCCCAGCTGGGGTCCCTTTTC
>DAIDHG010000027.1 GCA_027452085.1 bacterium | reverse complement strand
ATGGATGCTGGCCATTAAATATATGGTGAGCTATATCATTGATTTAATAATTTCAGCAGCCCCGGTTTTTATCATGTCTTATTTTTTATATGGTCCGTTGCTTCACTTTGATCGTGGTAATTGGTTTCTCTTTACCATTGTTGCACTGTTGGGCATGATCTTTGTCTCATTGCTGCTCTTCACCGTCGCGCTTGCCAAGCCTTTGCAGTGGTTTTCTTATCGCACCTGGCCATATGTATTATTGCCTATGACTCTTTTAGGATCACTCTATTATCCCTTTAAAAGTGTCACGCATGTGGCTCCTTGGTTGAGCGTTTTTATGCGTTTTTTGCCCACGACCGCCATTGTTGAGGGGATGCGCTCATCATTGATCGGTGGGCCAACATTTTTATCAGCAGGTGTCTGCATTGCTCAGCTGACGGTGTATTGTGTGGCAATGAGCATTTTACTGGTGCACTCGTTGCGCAAACGTTTTGATCCGGTCTGGAGGTAGTAGTATGCATTCATTATCTGTTATGTACGCTTTTTTTCAGCGCGATGTAAAGGTATATGCATCTCGCTTGCCTGTTTTTATCCTCTCATTTTCAGTGCAATATGCGGTAATGTATGGCTTGTGTTTTGGGTATTTATTGCCAAAGATTGGGTTGAGTTCCCAGGCAACTATGGATGTGCCAGTATTTTTAATTGGCCCTATTCTCTATGCGTTGTCGGTCATCTCATTTAGCACAAATGCCGAATTTCTGCTTGATTTCGAACGTGATCGTCTGATTGATTTTCAACTCACGCTCGTGCCGCCGACTGCAATTCTTGCCCAGAAAATATTTTTCAATACTTTCTTCAATTTTTGTAGCGCTGCCTTATATATTCCCACGCTCAAACTTATTTTTTATAACGATTTTGATCTATCAAAGGCCAACCTTGTTGGGGCATACCTGATTTTGCTTTTAGCAGCGTTCTTTATGGCATCGATGCAAATGCTATTGACCTGTGTTACGCAATCACGCAAAAGTATTCGTCATTTTTGGCGACGTATTAATTATCCGATGGTGATGCTCGGCGGCTTTTTGATACCCTGGCGTGTTATGAATGCCTATTCTTCAAAGCTGGGCATGATCACTTTGTTCAATCCAGTTTTATATATCACCGAAGGTTTGCGCAGTGCATTGCTTGGTATGCCGGAATTTTTTGGCGTGGGTCGCTGTGCCGTGATGCTTGCCATTGCCGGTGTGCTATGTTCGATGCTTGCGCTCTATTTCTTTCGAAAAAAAGTAGATTGTGTTTAAAAAAAGGGGAGTTTGTATGAAGAAGTTAATGCTTATCATGTTTGGTCTGACAGGATCGTTGCAGGCAGGTGCTATCATTCGGAGTATAAGCAACAACTCAACGAATGCCGATATTATCGTCATGGATGTTGAGCAGCCAAAAAAATTAATTGGTGCTCAACGATATGTCTCAAGTGAAGGATATGGCTGGGCTATCAAGCCAAAGAAATATCACGAGGATAAGCCTACTCGTGTCCTTACCAACTGGGGCGCGGGTGCCTATAAATATATTATGGTGCGGGAACATGTGGATGGTGTATCGTGCCGTAAATATTGTTTGCTGATTGATAGGCATGCAATAAAGCTGAAAAAGCGCGAAAACTGTTCAATCATTGCCAATGAAAAGTGTGGCACCGCCAACGACGATTTTCCCGATGTTGTTCAGTCGGTTGCGGTAAAAGGTTCTTCATACATTGATCTTTTCTTATCTGAAGACGGGCGCACGCTCAGCTTTACCGCTGAGCCACAGCCTAAAATTGCGCTTCACACGAAACCCCCAGTTAAGCAGCAATTCATCGAACATGAATTTGAAATGCCGTATGGGCGTAAGGTTAGCCAGCCTGAACTGTAGAAATCTGTTGTAGCGGAAATTGATTTTTCTCTTGGTTAGATCTACCAACGTTTCCGCGATGACCACATTGCGGGCATAAGCCACCGGCATCAATTTTATTGCTGTGATAGCTCGCCAAATATTTGTTGCAATGGCAGGTGCATGAAACACTGTGCCATACTTTTGGATCATTTGGATAATCCAGTTCGTCGCGGTATAAATTCATGGTGTCGCGCAAACTGGGATCGATTTGATGATAAAAAACATCTTTTGATCCATGATAGGTGCGGTCAATACAGCCGATTGCTGCAAAACTGAGCGAGCTATTGAGGCTGCACAGCACTAATACTATTTTGTTCTTCATGAGCTACATCCCTGATCTTTTTAGTAACGTCTGATTTTTCTGCTTGTTGCTGAACCGTTTCGTTGGACGCGGTGGTAAATGGTTTGTATGCCTCTTGGCTGAAGAATGGGGGAGACTGTTCGGTCAAAGCGCTATAACAGGTTGGGCATGCCTGCATCGCTGCAGGGATACATAATAGTGAGAATAATGTAACGAGATTATTCATGGTCTCTCCTTGAAGTAGTTTTTGCTTGTATCAAGCTACTTTATTCATGATTAAGCATATACAAATTGGATTTCAGATAGCAATATGTGTGGGTATTGATATTAAGAAATGCTTTAATGAACGCTGTTTGGTTTATTGTTGGCAGGTAAGCAAAAAATAAGTGAAGTCTGATGTTGCTACATATTCTTATTGGATAATGAATGAGAAGTTATTGCTTTTTTACAAAAGTAGCAGTAGTTGTTTTATTAATAAATGAGTGTGTTTGCATAAATTGTTGAATGTGCGGCCCAAGCACGGGATCTTGGATACCCATTCCCAAAACGGCTTTGATCCAACCGCCTGGGGTGCCAATGTCGTAGCGCGTGCCTTGTATCTTGTAGCCGACCACCTTTTCGTTGGTATGTTTGAGCATGTGGGCAATGGCATCGGTGAGTTGCAATTCACCTGTTGCATAGCCGCCAACATCAGCGAGTGATTTAAATATCTTTGGTGCGAGCACATATCTGCCAACAATGGCCAAATTTGATGGAGCAGATTTTGCATCTGGTTTTTCAACTAAGTTTGAGATATGAACCAACCCATTAGCCAATGTTTTTTTGATGCCAACACAGCCATAGTTTGAAATTTCAGATTCCGGCACCTCTTGCACGGCAACGACTGAAGCATTTTCTTGTCGGGCAATACGAATCATTTGAGCAAGGGCGGGCATTTCACCACGATGGGGGATAATCAGATCATCAGGCAATGCTACGGCGAAATATTCTTTATGAATGATATGCCGAGCCATATAAATGGCGTGGCCAAGACCAAGCGGTTCTGGCTGATTCAGATAGGTAACCTGGGCCGAGCGTGCGATTTTTTGTAAATCTGCAAGCATGCATTGTTTACCACGCTCTTCCAGCAACATTTGTAATTCGGCTGATGGGGAAAATAACTCTGCACATTTCTCCTTCCCTTTGGTCGTAATGAGTATGATGTGGGGTGTGCCAGACTGTATAGATTCTTCCACAACATATTGAAGTGCAGGCTTATTGAGGATTGGCAAAAGCTCTTGAGGAACAAGCGCTGAATAGGGAAGAAAGCGTGTACCTAAGCCTGCGGCAGGGATAATCGTTTTAATAATATCCATCATTACTTTCGCATTGCAGTGAATACCGATGTATTTCATGCAGAAGGATACTATCGCACATTGTAATGAAGGGCAAGTAGCATCTAACAATGCATCCCATTATGTAATTGGTGCTGGCAATCTTGTGCAATACGATACGTTTGCGCAGCTAGAATTGCTTTAAAAAGTTCAATGAATTGCCGTGCAGCAGCCGTATATCTGGTATGCCATATTTCAACATGACCAAACGAGTTAATCCAAAACCAAGCGCCCATCCACTATAAATATTTGGATCAATGCCACCACTTTTTAATACATTGGGATGAATTAATCCCGCGCCGCCTGCTTCAATCCAACCGGTGCGTTTGCAGGTTGAGCACCCTTTGCCCTGGCAAAATGGGCAGGTAATATCAACTTCAATGCCTGGCTCGACAAAGGGAAAATATCCTGGTCGGACACGAATTTCTAAATTACTTTGCTCAAATAGAGCGCGCAAAATTGATTGGGTGCCAGCCAAGAGGTTGGCCATAGAAATCCCCTTATCAATAACCATGCATTCTGTTTGCATGAACTGAAAATCATGGGTGGCATCGGTAGCCTCATGGCGATACACACGACCATTTACGCACAGCGCAATTGGCGGCTTTTGTGTTTGCATGGCACGAATTTGGGCCGTTGAGGTGTGAGTGCGCAGTAATAAATTTTTTTCATGAGCCAGCCAGAAGGTATCATGCAAATCTCGAGCAGGGTGGTCAGGTGGTATGTTTAATGCCGTAAAATTATAAAAATCGGTCTCAATCTCAGGGCCGTCAGTGATCGTAAAGCCCATTGAATTGAAGATGTTTTCGATATGTTCAATAATTTGTGTGTACGGGTGAATAGTGCCGGTCAGTTGATTGGGAATATAGGCACTTACATCAAAGTTTTGCTCACGTTGCGCTGCCGCCAAAAGCTGCTTTTGATCGATGCCACTCTGTTTTTCATCAAAGGCTGCCTGGCAGTTCTGCTTGAGCGTATTAAGCTTTGGGCCAAACTCTTTTTTTTGCTCAACGCTCATGCCTTTAAGCGCATCCATAAGCTTGGCGATCTCGCCCTGGCGCCCAAGGAAGGTTACGCGTGCTGATTCCAACTGTTGCGTGGTGTGTGCTTGCTCGATGGCGGTAAGGCACTGGGTTTGTATTGAGGCAATCTGAGTATCTAGCGAATTAGTAGTCACAATTATTCTTTCAAAATCTAGAGCTTCGGTGCTGGGAAGCATACCGGTATCCCATACGATTGACAAAGTGTCTTGCATTGGGCACAATTGCACCCCACAAATCTATGACATATGCCGGGGTAGCTCAGTGGTAGAGCAGAAGCCTGAAGAGCTTTGTGTCGCTGGTTCAATTCCGGCTCCCGGCACCATCTTTATTCAATTGCCGATCCTATTTACTCTTGCATTTACCTTTCCTTATTGGTATTACTTAATATTGAATTTGTTTGAGAGTCTATTTGAGAGAGAAGAGAAATGAAGCAGCAAACAATCGCAAAAAATGTCGTTGCTTGGTTTAAAATTGCAGAGTTTGTGTCTCGCGGTGAAAAAGAGCGCGCTTTAGCCGTCTATCGCTTATTGGCGCATACCATTGATGACCAAGCCTTTGTTCAACAATTAGAAGCAGACATCCTTTTAGCATTTCATGATGAGGCAGCATTTGAGCACTATGCCAAGGCGGCTATGCTTTACGTCGATACGAGTAAATATGCCGAAGCGGCTGCCATCTACGAGCATTTGATTATGCTCGAGCCAACCACCCAAGAGCAGCTGCGGGTGTTGGTGGAATTATTAAATATCATGCCAACGGTTGAACAGGGCCAAAAAGCCAAAACACGCATGACTGAAACCACCTTGCATTATTTGCGTAGTCGAATGGAGAAAAACGAATTTGAAAAAGTTTCCTGGATGCTCCAAGAGCTTGACGGTATTGCGGGCTCGCACCATGCCTTAAGCATTATGCATCAAGAGCTTGTCACTGCTTGGCTAAAAATTTCTAACCCACCGACAGATCCTCTACGCGTGCACGTGCGTAAAACAATCGACTACTATTTTGGTGTAAAGCAGCAAAAATCACTCCCAACATTTTTGATGACGCTAAAAATGCTCCATTCGATGCTGTATCAAGATGCCTGTTTTTACATGCAAGAAGTTGATTTATCAAGTCGGTAAATCATGAATGATGCCTGAAATCACATTTTTTTACATTAATGATTGCATAGATGAATTTCCTCGATATATGATCCAAATATGGTACAATTTAAAGGGGTGACGTGTTTCAACGATTGCAACCATTTAATATTGCTTTTTATAGGACAGAACAAGGCCGAGAGCCTGTTTATGACTGGATAAAAAGTCTACAAAGAGAAGAGCGTCGTATAATCGGGCATGATTTAAGAACATTGCAGTTCGGTTGGCCATTGGGCATGCCGCTGGTGCGACCGATGAGCCTTAAGCTATGGGAAATGCGATCTAATTTGCAAAATAAAATATCTCGTGTCTTTTTCACTATCCATGATGGACAAATAATTTTATTACATGCATTTGTAAAAAAGACACAAAAAACAGATTCTAATGATTTAGCATTAGCCAAAAGACGGCTCAAAGAAATAGTAAGGGTACCATGATTAAGAAGAAAGTTAGCATGAATAAAGGTCTCCGAGCAAAAAGGGTTGCTCGGTTAGCGCCAAAGGTAGCAAAAAATAAGCATGTGGGATCAGATTTTGAAGACTTTTTAAGAGACGAAGGAATTCTTGAAGAGGCTACTGCTGTTGCTATCAAACGAGTCATTGCGTATCAGCTGCAGAAACAAATGGAGCAAGAACATATAACTCAAGAAGCAATGGCACAAAAATTACATACAAGTCGTTCTGCTTTAAAAAGATTGCTTGATCCCAATAATTTCTCCTCAACCTTGCTTACTATCAGTAGAGCAGCTGCGGTAATTGGCAAAGAATTGAGCTTGAACGTTGATTCAACTGTTTCTAAACGATGACTACTGCACCGGCAATCTTTAATAATATCGTAATAATGCCCTTTTAGTTTTCGCTATTTATTGTTGCGAAATGTTGCGAACCATGAGTGGTCTCATCATCATATTATCCTCATGGTCTATGATATGGCAATGCCATACGTAGCCACTGCCGCCAGGATAGCCAAAGCCATCATTCTTCACGCCAAGCGTGGCAGTTGGATCAAAGGCGAATCTATTTTCGCCAGGTTGTATATTGCCCACGGGAATATCTTGCGGCGACCATCGCACGGCTAATCGTGTGACGGTGCATGGCATCATTTTTACCGTGTCTTTCCACCCAAATTCATTTGGATCACCGCCGAATGGCTGGCCCCTAAGAAATGGTGTGACATCAGGATTGCCTCCCAGTTTTGGGGTGCTCAAATAAGGAAATGGCGGGCCGTAGCTGTATATGGTGCCTGGCGGTACTGCCGGGAATGAAAATGGTGGCGTTGTTGGCCATGCCGCTTCGTATAGATCTCGATACGATGCCGGGCAGTTAAATGGTGGCACAATATTTCCTAAATAGAAGACCTGCCGGCTGATGATTTGGAATTGAATTAAATGAATATGAATCGGGTGAGCATCTGGTGTGAGATTAACAATTTCCCAAATTTCTGTTGAACCGACTTGCGGCAATTCAGTTACATAGACCGAATTATTATTGTACGGCACCGAATCTTGCAACGGTTGATTGGTGTACGGATTAATGCCGTTGTAGCTGGTGTTATTGCACATGACTACCACGGGAGCAGTAGAATACGGATCTTCTTGTTCGATCAACACCAAACTTCTGGTTAAGGTTGGCACAACGTCGGGCGCAAGCTGCCCACTGCCATCGGCTAATCTGACAATCGATTGAGCACCAGCGCGTAATGTTGCGCCCGGTCGAGCAGGATTGAAGCTGGTATCTGGCGATGATAATGGCTTTGTTACTCTGAACTGTAATATTAAGCCTTGTACATTCGGATCCATCTGTGTGCCACCAGAGGGAAATGGCGCTGGTGCATCGTTATTTATGGTGATGGTTTGTCCATCACACCCGGCAAAGTCGATAATAATATCCATGCGCTCGCCAGGAGCAAAGAACAAGGTCGGCTCCGTAAATACAGGGCCTAAATTCGGATCTGAAGGTGGACACAAATTTGATGGATTGTACGTAAATGGTACAAAGCTGTTAATGTTGACCGGGGCATCAAGTAAGCCACCATCAGTGCCAATTTGATAGATTGTTGGTGTTGTTCCCAAATCCGTGCTTAGGAAAAGGCCGAGCATTCTCGCGTTGCAACCGTTCACTAAACGAAAGCGATAGCGCCGCGGCTCAACTTCCAAATAGGGCCAACTCTTTCCATTAACCACCATGACATCGCCGAAAAATTCCGGAATAGCATACGCATTAATATCTGGATTTCCCGGTGGACCATTCAATCCCGCAGTCAATGGATTGCCATCGGGGAAGAATAACTGGCCATTGGTATCAAATTGTCGATCGGCAATCAGCATCTCAATCTCAAAATCCCCATCAGGCAAATGTGGCGTTACCGAAGTTTCAGGTTCGCCGCGAATAAAATAAAAGCCTGCAAGGCCCGCAAATACACTCAAGCGCGTAATGCCGAGTGAATGTTCATGAAACCATAAGGTGGTTGCCGGTTGCGTATTAGGGTAGGTATATTTATTCGTAACATATGAAGCGCCTACGATTTGCTTATGTGGGGTAAACCATGAATTAGGATCGCCATCGGCAAAAGAGGGATTTTCACCGCCATGTAAATGAGTAACAATCGGTTGAGGGCCCTCGTACAAACCCGCATTTCCCTGCGGCATGCCAGTGCCAAACGGATAGGTGGTCGGATCATAGGTATCAAACCCTTGTCCAAATTGCGGCCAATTTAATGGATTGGCCCACTGAAAACTGAGATCAACGGTGAGAAATTTCTGCAATAACGGCCCTGCCAATTTTTGGCATCTTTTCCCTCGAATTTTTTTTCCTCTGAATGGCAGTAGATGATTTTCATATGCAACATTTGTTTTGACGCCGCGCTGTGCCACAATGGTGTGCGCAGGATAGGAAGGCCCGTAACTATTTTTGCCATCATTGATTGTATAGCCCCACAGGTAGGTGCCTTTTCTTGGATTAATCGTAAATAGATCTTCGCCAGTTTCAACGCTTTTATACGTAACGGAAGTTGGCAGTGAATTGTAAAAGGAAGCTGGCAGAATTTTTTGCTGAAACTCTTCAGCAGCTACGGTCAGATTTTTGGTGCCGTCAACTCGCTTGCCATTGAATGTAGGCATTGGTTCAACAAACTGTGGAATAGAAGATCCGGTGAGAACATATTGTTGTATTTGTTGGTTGGCCTGCAGGTTTGCCGCAAAAATACTGATACATACGATGCGTAAAACAGTGTTCATTTAATTCCCTGGATTAAATTTTTGGCGATTTGGATGTTTGATGGCTGGAATTGGCTTTTTAAGCGGCCCGCGCCGTTCTGCTCGTCTGCAGCGTGGACAATCATAAAATTTCTCGGGCAACGGTGAGTTGGGAATGATAAAGGAGAGTGAGTGCTTCGCCTGCAGTATAGCTGAGCTCAGTGCGATGCTCAGAAAAATGCTATATCTCATCATTACTCCTACGTTTGAAGAGAGAGGTGTATTAGCAAAAAACGAATTGTTTTTTTGATGTGGCGAATGGTATCAAATACGAGCAGAATCGCAAATTTTAAATAATCAACTTCACCCCAATAGATTGCTGTTCAATGTCGCGCAAGATTGGCGTATCGAGCAAGATCTGCTGTTTTACCGCGATTTGAATCTGTTTGTTTTGCTCATTGAGTATGAATGAAACCGGTACTTTGCCAGGCTGGAATTTATTTTTGAGTTTATCCAGAAATGTCTGATCAAACTCCGGTGGCAGAGTAAATTGCGCACGTTTGATTTGCCATTGTGAGAAAAATAAATCCAATGGCACCAAATCATTTGCCCGTATTTTGCACAAGGTTGGTGAGCTTTGATCTAACACCCCACGTACGACAAAAACGTTATAGGCGCTCAGCCAGGCTTCAACCTGTGCAAAGAGTTTTGGAAAAACAACCACCTCAGCTTTTGATTGATCATCTTCCAATGTTACAAATGCCATGCGATCATTTTTTTTCGTCATGATGGCCTTTTGAGTTTTTATCAGGCCACAGCCAATAACGATCGGCTCTTCTGGCAAATTCAAACTTTGTTCAAGCAAGGTGCCAAATGATTTCACGCCTATCCAGCGCAATTGCGGGCGATACGTATCCAACGGATGTGCGCTTAAATAAAATCCGATCACTTCCTTTTCTTTTTCCAGTTGCGTCTTTGCATCCCATGTATCGCAGAGCTCAAAGGCGAATGGTTCTACCGGTTTATTGGCATCCTCTTGTGCAGCTCCACCGAATAATCCCATTTGCCCGGTTAGTTTTTGTTCTTTGATTTCCGCTGCACGATCAATAATCTTTTGAAGTTCATTATGCTGCTGAGCGCGGTGGCCGGGCAATGAATCAAAGGCGCCAGCAAAAATTAAATGTTCTAATACGCGCTTATTGGAAGTGCGCAAATCGATGCGGCTGCAGAAATCAAGCAGATCAGAAAATGGGCGCTCATGGCGAACGGCGATGATGTTTTCCAGCGATGTACCGCCAACGTTTTTAATGCCCTGGAGGCCAAAGCGTATTTTTGTACTGTCTTGTACCGTGAAATCTGCATATGATTTATTAATGTCGGGCGGCAATATTTCCAATCCCATATCTTTGGCTTCTTGTAGATAGAAGACCATCTTATCGGCATCGCCAGATTCCAATGAGATCAGACATGCCATAAATTCTGCTGGATAGTTCGCTTTTAAATAGGCCGTTTGATAGGCGATCAACGCATAGGCGGCGGAGTGTGATTTGTTAAAACCATAGCCCGCAAAATATGCCATCAAATCAAAGAGCTCGCCAGCCTTGGCACTATTAAATCCTTTTTGTGTCGCGCGTTCGGTAAATACCGCGCGATGCTTGGCCATTTCTTCGGCTTTTTTCTTCCCCATGGCGCGCCGCAATAAATCTGCTTCGCCCAATGAATAGCCAGCAATGGCCGAAGCGATCTTCATCACCTGCTCTTGATACACAATAACACCATACGTTTCAGCAAGAATTGGTTCAAGCTCGGGGAACAGATATTTAACCGCTGCCTTGCCATGACGGCGGGCAATATAATCGTCCACCATGCCAGAACCGAGCGGACCTGGTCGATATAATGCGTTTACGGCAATAATATCTTCAAACTTTTCTGGTTTGAGGCGGCGCAACACATCCTTCAAGCCATTCGATTCTAATTGGAACACACCAGATGTGTTTCCCGCGCAGACGAGTGCAAATGCTTTGGGGTCATCTAATGGAATCTTGTCGATATCTATATTTTTATTAATCAATCGCAGACAACGGTCAATGAGCGTTAAGTTTTTCAGCCCCAATAAGTCCATCTTTAAAAAGCCGAGGCTCTCAAGCTCAGTCATGGCATATTGCGTAACTAAATCTTTTGTGCCCGGCTGCACATAGACTGGCAGCACCTCTTCAATTGCTTCAGGTGAGATTACAATCCCAGCTGCATGCTTGGATGCGTGTCGAGTGAGCCCTTCAAGGCGAAACGCATGATCAAAAAGTGTGGCAACTTTTGGATTTGCTTCAATTAATTCCTTAATGCGTGGCTCCTGCTCGAGCGCTTCCTTGAGTGTAATTTTGAGCGTTTCAGGAATCATGCCAGTAATCATGTTGGCATCATCAAAGGGCAATCCGATCACCCGGCCAACATCTTTGACCACACCTTTGGCCATCATAGTACCGAAGGTGATGATTTGGCATACCTTATCGTGCCCATATTTCTCGCGGACATAGTTAATAACGCGTTCGCGGCCTTCGATACAAAAATCGATATCGATATCAGGCATTGACACACGTTCAGGATTTAAAAATCGCTCAAAGAGGAGATTATATTTAAGCGGATCGATGTTGGTAATTTGCAGAGCCCATGCAACTAACGAGCCAGCAGCAGAACCTCGACCAGGGCCCACTGGGATGCCATTGCGTTTGGACCATTGAATAAAATCACCAACGACCAAGAAATACCCAACAAAGCCCATGGTGATAATAAGGTCAACTTCGAGCTTGAGTCGCGCTCTATAAGCCTCAACCTGATCTTTTGGAATACGGTCATTGGCGATGAGATCTTCAAGACCTTGGGC
>DAIDHG010000026.1 GCA_027452085.1 bacterium | reverse complement strand
AGATAAAAAAGACAAAGAAATCATCGAGCGAGAATTGGGGCATACCTATTGTATGCTGCCATGTTGATCTCGTTTTATTTAGACTCTCAAAGCATAAAAAACATGTTTTTATCGTTCGATCTAACCTTGGTTATCACGTGAATGACATATGACTTCCGAATCTGTTCGGTCAGTGCAATGTTGAATTTTTTGTTATCTATATTTCTTGCTACCACATCACGAAACTGGCCAGATTGGCCGACAGAGCTTGTTTAACTACAATGAAACCTCGTAATTAAGAGGAAAAATTTCACATCTATATAACAAACTTGACCATATGCAAAAACATGCTACCGTTCTTCTCGTTTTTTCGTCAACATCTTATCACTTCAAGGGTTTACGTCATGAACTTATATCAATTCATAATAAGCATGCTTTTTGTTACCTATACTACAAATGCTATGTGCACTTCTTCCTTATCTGCATTGCAAATACAGCAGCAAAAAGATATGCAGGTATATAATGCCTTTATAAAAAAATTGCATTGTACCCAAAGTATAACTGACGATCTAGAAAGAGAAGCCAACATATTAGCAAAAGACATGAGAAGCAATGGACAAGATCAATTGGCAAATGAAATGCTTGAAAGACTTAGGTATCTGAAAATCGGAAGTAAAGTGAATACTGATGAAAAGGATGCAGCAACCGACTCTAACTCACCGGATTTTGAATGGATCCATGTCGATATGCAATTACATGATGACATTGATACTCAGCAAGATCAGGATTGGCAAACAAACATCGAGGACCATGATGCAATTAGATTGTTATTCGCAAATTTTCTGGACATTGACTTGTCGAATGAGATGGGAGAACAGCCACTAGCTAGAGACGATTCATTCGATGATCGCTTAGAAAATTACCAAAACATTATTAATAACACCTCAAAATTGTTAATAATGCCTACTATATCCCCTACTGCCCGCGCACAAGCACAATTGAGACTGGGAGAAATCTATTATTGTGGTAAAGGTGTTCAAAAAGATTATGAACAAGCGCGAAGCTTCTTTGAACTTGCCGCTAATCAAAATGAAGATCCTATTGTACGCGCAGCTGCACAAAGGCGTCTCGGAGAAATCTATTATTTTGGTAGAGGTGTTCAAGAAGATTATAAACGAGCGCGAGAATTCTTTGAGTTAGCCGCTAATCAGAATGAGAATGCTATTACGCAAGCAGAGGCACATAGATTTCTTGGAGAAATCTATTATTTGGCCAAAGGTGTTCAAAAAGATTATGAACGAGCGCGAGAACTCTTTGAGTTAGCCGCTAATCAGAATAAAGGTCCTATTGCACGCGCAGCTGCACAAAGGTGGCTTGGAGAAATCTATTATTTTGGCAGAGGTGTGCAAAAAGATTATGAACGAGCGCGAAGCTTCTTTGAGTTAGCAGCTAATCAGAATGAGAATGCTATTGCAAAAAGTACTGCACAAAGATTTCTTGATAACGTGTCACCAAGAAAATAATTTGGTTCAAAATGGGACTATCGCTCCAACGACAAAGGCGCTGTAGGGCGTGAGCAAGCTTGGGGCAAAAGTTACACCTCCAAGCCATGACTTACGCAGAGTTAATCAACGGCATGGGCACAAAAATTTTATGCTTACCCACCTGTTTTTGAGCTACCATTTCGCGGCCTATAACAACACCTTTGATAGCTAAAAGGATTTTGATGAACTACAAAATTGCTCTCTCTTTATTTCTAGTTGCTGGGGTTTGCAATAATGCAATCTCTTCAACAGCAAACCCGAAAGAACATGAATTTCTATTGCCTAGAAAGCAGCAAACTCAAAAAATTGGGCATTCTCTAGGTGGGATGGTAGACGGTCTTATTGGAGCGGTATGGCCCGACACGTTTGCTCGACGTTGGTATGAGGCCATAAATTTTTGGGGGTGGGCACAAGAATTAGATCGAAAAGAATATAAACAGATCTACCTTGATGTGGCACAAATTTGCATCAGCTAAATGTTCCGGTACCAAAACTTTACATCATTCAAAACTCCGAAACAAACGCCAATCTATGGATGGGTAAAATTAATGCAGTCGTGCACGGATGGTCTCCACGATATGCAGCAATCACCCTTACCCAAGGTACGCTTGAGCTCCTTACAAGGGATGAGCTGCGAGCATACTTAACACAGGCCGTGTTACAGATAAAGTTACGGCATGCACGACTCTATTACTGCCTGCGCGACCTTGCCTTGGACTGCGGAAAGCCTCATGTTGCTGCAACCACTGTACTCGCCACGGGTGGCGTTGGCTTACCATGGTTTCTTGTTTCACTAGGAGCCCAACATTGGTTGCGTTCGAAAATAGCATCTGCAGATCGTGAAGCTGCATCACATTTAATCGATCCTTCAGCGTTAGCTAGTGCAATTGATAAAGAGAATGAACATGCTGGATTTCCATATAAACTTGGCTCTTCCCCAGCTTTAACAATATTTAACAATTGGCCAACGGCAGCTGAGCGCACTGAAATTATTAACAAAGTTGTGCGTCAGCGCAATGCACAATAACTAACGGTTTTTATAAATAAGGCTGGTCAAGCTCTCTTGATTAGCCTTATTTTATGCAGGAATATCACGATATTCATTAAATAAGACCTCATCCCTGCCTACAATGATTTAACCACGAGATTGTTCAATATCGCATCTATTCAACTATTTTTCCCACAGCTAACAACACGGCAAAGAAATATCATCCAAACTAAAGGCCGCACATTCATCTTTTACAAATGCGCAGAAACCATGCTTTTCAAATCCTTGCACGCCGCTCATGAGTTGATGGAAATTTTTGTCCTTTTTCAGCCGCCGAGCTATCTGCAGCAGATGGTTGGGATATTCAGGGAAGGATCGAATAAAGGCAATGAATGCTGGAAATTGATAGAGATTGTAGTGTGAGCAAATTATGGAGCGTGTTTTTGGAATTTCATGCTCCTGATCCTGTGGCACTACTGTTGAAAATAATGCAAAGAAATCATTGGGAGAGAATTGAGCATACCTATTGTATGCTGCTGAATTTAATGGACGAGTGGTAAGATCATGCTCGCCGTAACCAGATAAAAACAACTGGTTTTTAGCTTTATTACTACAAATATATCGGTGCATCTCATGAAAGGCAAAGCCAACGGAATGCAGATCACACAATAAAATAAATGCTTGGCCAAGTAGCGTTAAGATTTGATAGCTCATATTATACAACCATAAGACCGGGCAATAATGGATTTCCTGTTTGCTCGCGCACGGTGTCCAACAAATCGATGGTCACTTGACTGGTTTTCGTCATGGATTCATCCATAAGCTCTATTGAAAATTGTGAGCTGCAAGAATAATCAAAGCAAAACAGTATCTTGGTTATTGATTGGCCTGGATACATATAGAGCGCATGTTGAGGATCCAGCAGTTTCCCCTGTATGTTCTGCCACAAATGTTGGTTGTAACGATGCAATACAATGGCAGGCACGGCCACCACCATGGGCACGGCGTATGGTGCCCTATACCAAACAGAGAATGCGAGCAAGGACACGTATGACCAAACGTTGAATTTTAAAATATCATATATGGTATGGGGGCACACAAGAATCAACTCTCGTATGGCATCCGGTTCAACGATGTATATCTCATCTGTTTGGTTGTTCATCTGCACGAGCAAGGGGCGATATCCTTGTTTAATGAGATCTGTGCCGAAATAGGTTTTGCAATCATCTGAGGTAAAATATTGGGCTGCGATGGTGATGCCTGAATCGGAAGAACGAAAAACAGGGGCCGTATCAAGGCATGGTAACGTATCAAGCAGGCGGGCCTGAAGCGAAAGAGGGAGAAACAACATTAACAAGAGGCAAATCATAACTTATCCAAATGCCCAAGATACACCGCTTATTATGACACCCGCCGCGGCCCCAGCTGCAGCTCCCCATCCCCCACCCATTGAAGCGCCCTGAATAGCTCCCGATAACATTGCACCACCAATATATTGGGCTCGGCCTTTACCTTGCGATTTATTAAATTGTTCTTCACCCTGTTGGCGTGAACGTATTGATTCGTCTAACTGTTTTTCCTGCATATTTTTATTGCGATCTTTTCGTTGGAGAATCACATTGTGCACTTCTTTGACCGCGGCCGAGAGATGGTTCACTTCTAACGTTTTAGATTTTTCTTTGGATGCAATTTGAAATGCTACGTCAACCAGAGCTTGCAAATCAGATTGCGCAAAATCCTTGGTGTCTGTTGCTATTTTCCAAATGGGCGACTGGGCCAATTGCTCAGCGGTGGCATTTGGGGGGTATAGATTATGAAATGCGCGCCAAGGATCCAAATAATGTTTAAGCAAAGCTGCTCGATCAGGTAAGGCGGGGAGATCGATTTTTTTTATAGTATTAAATCGACCGGAGCGAATAATGGCTTCCTCCAAATCTTTTTCGCAATTCGTGGCCGCTATGATAAAAATCTTATCACTCATATCATTGACTGCAGCTAGACCAACGAGCAATTCTCCAACCATACGAATATCTTCGCGGTTATCATTATTCCGTCGTTGCACCGCAACAGCTTCAAACTCATCGATAAAAATAACAATTTTGCCACCTTCCTCCGCATATGATTTGGCAAGAGCAAACATACTTTTTATCATTTGCGGCCCTTCCCCCACATATTTCTGTGCAAAGCTACCAGCTGATATTGAGATAAATCTTGCCTGTGCTTGGCTTGCAAAAACTTCTGCCAAAAGTGTTTTACCAGTGCCGGGTGGTCCATGCAATAATAGCCCTTGTGGTACTGTGCGATTAAAATTGGTGTGACCAGCTTTAAAATCTTGCATGAGTGTTAAAATATCGGCGTCAATTTTACCAGCTATATCTTTAATTGATTTTGTAGGCTCCGATATCGTAAATGGCGCATTCTCTTTCAACAGCCGGCGGGCCTGCTCAATTCGAGCTTTGCGGTCTGCTTCAATAATCGCGCGCAAATTTTTCATCATGGCCGTTTGCTCTTCACCACGCTTGCATTCTCGTCTAGCGCCCATGATAAAGGTTTTAATATCTTGGCCACTGTAATTCTTAGTTAGTTTGACCAACTCGTTCAACGGCTCTACCCCTATCTCAAGACCATGTTGCCGCAAATAAAAATCAATGATCTGGCCACGCACATTATTATCAGGCAAATCGATCGATACTTTTGTATCAAAACGGCCAGTTCTCACCAGCGCTTCTTCAAGCTGTTCTGGTTTATTGGTTGTGGCGATTACAAATATCATATGATTGAGTGGATTGCTCAGTTCATTCCAAAACATAGTGGCAACGCTTGAAGCACCCGGCACGGTCTCGATTGCATGCTTTGAACCTATTTTGTCTACCTCAT
Source organism: bacterium (assembly GCA_027452085.1). Lineage (GTDB taxonomy): Bacteria > Babelota > Babeliae > Babelales > JABCYS01 > DAIDHG01. The sequence goes on along the minus strand of DAIDHG010000026.1, from coordinate 6,801 downwards.
CAACGATAAGGACAGTTGGTCGCTGCGTGCTGCGCAACTGTTCAAACAGTTTTGAAACAGCTGCCGACCCTTCGGCAAAGTTAAATAGTTGCGGAGCCACAATAAATGCAGCATCAAAACCTGATGCTTGGGCTATGGCCTTTGCCAAGGTTGTTTTGCCGGTGCCCGGCGGGCCATACAATAGAAGCCCGCGTGGCGCTTGATTGCGCGAGCGAGCATAGGTTTTTAAATCAGCTAAGTGGTTCATTACTTGGTTGGGAATGCCAAGAATATTTTCCAGCCCCAGTGATGGATCATGTTCCATGCGATAGGGCATCTCATCTTTCAGGCGATCGAAATGGCCTTTGCGCACGGCCATCAACCCTTGATCGATATGCATCTGCGATATTGCAGCTTCATGAGCAACGTTGGCCAGCGTGCATGCCTTATCCAAGATAATTGATTGCAGATCGGCGCAGTTAAAGCCATCGGTTTGTTGTGCTAGGCGATCTACGTAGGCATCTAGATCCTGCGCCGCTATGGTGTGCGGCACTTTATTCAGATAATGGCGCAGAATGAGCGCTCGATTTTCATGGTGGGGCAATGGAATCAATAATTGTGTGTTAAATCGGCCAGAGCGAATAAGGGCAGGATCAAGCAACCCTTTATGATTCGTTGCGGCGATTACAAAAACTGATTTGTTCTTGGCGATATCTGACAAGGCAATCTTTAATGCATTGAGCGTATTGCCGTATTCAGCATGATCACCCTGCTGCCTGGTGCCGACGGCATCTATCTCATCAATAAATAAGACCACGCGATCTGTTGGGTTGCGTTCAATATACTGTTTTACTTGCCGGAATATTGATTCGACGTGGCGAGCGCCAGAGCCGATCGTGCCATCATTTATTGAGGTGGCGGCAACATACACAAACTTGGCTCGTGCCTGGCCGGCAAATGCTTCTCCTAGTGATGTTTTGCCTGTGCCCGGTGGGCCATAAAGCAAGAGACCGCCGGCGTCATCAGCTCCCCTAATTTGGATGCAGGATTGGGGAGCGGTAAATTTTTGCAGAAGATGTGCAATCTCTACGGGCATGGTGCCGCCTAAATCGTTAAAGGTAATTCTTGGCTCGACGGGCGGCGCAAAGAATGGTTCAGATTCGGCAGCGGCTCGCTGCGCCTCTTCATTTTTTTCGCGGCGCTTACGCTCAAACGCTTCAATAATGGCATCGCCTGATTGATTAAGATCGGCTGCATTTATTTTGCTGAGCACTAATGCAATATCTTGTGGGCTTAAATAATGGGTATGCTCAACGAGCGATTGCGCAAGCTCATTTGAAGGCTGGTAATGCATGCGCGCCAGGCCGGCGCGTACTATTTTGTCGCGTTCAGGGCCGGAGGGCAAAGCAAACTCAACAAATTCTTGCTCAAGGTTGCCGTTATGTTTTAATACTGCCGACACCTCGCTGATATTTTTCGTGGTGCCAATGACATAGATATTTTCATTGCATTGCATGCTCAGCTCAGCAATAAACCGATCGGCCGCAGCACGATATTCGGGGTGCTCTTTGATCACCCGTTGCCCAATTAAGGCATCGATATCTTCTACAATGAGCATTACTTTTTTTTGTAACGCGCGCAGCTGCTCAAAAAGCTTTTCGACGTTGCGTTGTGATTCACCAATATATTGGTTGAAAAATTGTGCGCCAAAAACTTGTGTTGATTCAAAACCAAGTTGCCGCGCTATGGCATAAGCTGCAGTGGTCTTGCCGGTGCCGCTTGGCCCGAAGAAGATGAAGGCGCGCGGCAATGGAATTGTATGTTCTTCATTTGCTCGCAGCGCATTAAAATGGGGAAGACGATCTTGGATTGGTTTGGGCAGGCCATGCATTTCATGCAACGTGGCAGCAGCAAACCTTTTATTACTCGCCATTGGCATGGATTGGGATGGTGATGCGGCTGCTTTTTGCCCACGAATAAAATAATTAAATGCCGCATACGCCTGCGCACGATTGTGCTGGTTAAATTCGGCGAGTGTTGAAAAAATATTTGGCAGCAATACTGATGGCATGATCAGCAAAAGCCATCGAAATTTTATCATTGAGTTCCTAACATGGCACCATTGACGAGGGCAAACTGCGCAGTACTATATGCTGCCAGCTTTAAAGGTCAACATATGGTTCAAAAAATAACGACGCTATTGCTCTTCCTACCAAGCATCTGTCTTGCTATTGTTGATGACGGTCTGCCATATTTGCATCGATCATCTGCCTATTATGATCAACAAAATTCATTAATATGCATGGCCCAGGCTTTTACGGCCAGTGAAAGCAATAAGGTATTTGGCATTGATTTTGTCAAACGACGTATTCGCCCTTTGTTGCTCATTTTTGAAAATCGATGCACGGCATCATTTACGATCCTACGCTCAGACCTTGAAGCCCAAAACAAATTGGAGCTCTTTTCCTCACAACGCATCATCGACGAGCTGCAATACAACACGTTGGCTTTTACTGCATCAACTGGCCTGCCGGCCCTTTGGTACTTTTGGGAATTGTGCTTACCAATTTCCGCTATGGCCTACGAGATGTATCGCCACAACCAATGGGCATCGGATTTTATCAGCGATCATATATTAGATGAGATAACCACGATTGGGCCATTGCAAACGGTTAAACGATTAATCTTTGTGCACGACGAAACAGATTTCAATCAATTTTTACTACGTGTGCATGATAACCGAGCAGGCAGCACGATCATATTCAATGTTGATCTCATGCAAAGCATTGCACCACTGCAGAAGCAACCAGCCGAAGGAGGATTACATGATTAAACGGTATCTATTAGCCATCGTTGCAATGATCGCCCTTCACCAACCAGCTGCGTGCGCACATAACTCAGCGCCTTCTCAGCATTATTACACGGCAGCGCAACTTTGTTTTTTTGCGGCGACGTTTGCCTACGGCTGCTCACAAGCTCTTTCATTAGTCGCTCGGGGGCTTCGCTATGCACACATCGATTACTTGGGAGAGTATGAAACGGAGGCGATGGAGAAGACGGTGAAGGCGGCGGTTAAGAAAAATAAAAAGAAGGAAGGCCAAGCTTAGTTGGCTGCATCAAACGCATGACTTTCGATTATCCATATTTCTAGATTCTTACAGAGATCGAGCACAATCTCAAAGTAAAACGTCGTATCAATAGCAACTTCGTCATCATACCTTTGCATACGATAAGGCTTCTTTGGCAAAAACCAAAATGTGCTCCCATCATGAATCTCAAGTTCTGCATTTTTTCCATTTGTTAATACATATGAAGTGCAGTCAATCGCGGAGCAATCAAATCGACGCGGCGCAGAACAGTTGTAGCCTGCATCTTGAATATTATCTAATAAGATTTTGCGATCAGAAGAATGATCCATATGCGGTCCGACAACACCGATTATTGGATCGGTAATTTGCTTGTAATAATTCAATGGCATATCGACATTATATTCGTTAGCCAAGCGAAATTTTGAAATGCGAAAATTTTTAACCAACTTTAGATACGTAGAAATATCTCTTTTTAATGAGCCATAATCTCCATCGGCATAACCCATAGTACCAGAATGAATAGATATCTGATCGTTATGATTATAAACCCATAGAGTTTTTACAATATTATTTTTGGTCGAATGCAGAATCAACATCGGCAAGAATTGCTCCTCATTTTCTTTATAGCCATGCATAAGAAATTGAAGAGCTGATGAAAGATTCAATTCAAATTCTTGGGTTGCATCAATATTGCGAGAGCTAAATCGATCATACCCATTATTAATTGCCTGGGCTAATATTTTTTCAATATTATGAGCACTATATATTGCGCGTAATTCCAGATTAAGATTAAATCGCATACGTACTAGAAAAACCTTTCGAATAAATCGCCACCATGCTCAGATAAAATCTTTTGAATTCGGGACAAAATGGCAGGCGGAATAGGTTTCTTTGATTGGAAAAGAAAAGTATAACCCAATTCCCGAGCCACTTTAGCCTGAGAGCCAAGTTGCGAAAGAAAATCATTTAAAGCCGCCGGAGACATTCTATCCCAGCTATAAGCTTTACATTGAATCATTTGACGAGCTCTTGTTAGAACATCAAAATCAGCACCATTGATACGGCCAGGCAAACATTCAATTCCACCGGCTCGCCTTAAAATTCGCGCTATAGACTCGACTTCATTCATTGCACCTTCAAATTCACCGAAAGCCCTTGCAGCTTCAGCAGAATTGTTATTTAAACAACGAGCAAATAAGTTTCGTGTTCTACTGCACAACGCTCTTACTTCGGCATTGTCACAACCAGTTTCAACTTCTGTAATAATGTCCATCGCTTGTTTTCGTGTCCAGGACCCAAAGCCAATTGGTTGATTCAGCACACGATGCCTCTGCTCATCGGAATCAGGCATTTGGGGAGCCGATCCGGTACCGCCATTCTTATTCGGATCGGGGGGCTCAGGCGGTTGCCCCCCGCCGCCGGCTGCAGCAGCTGGTTTTTTTTTGTCGTCTTCTTTTGCTTTTATATCGGGATCTGCAGCTTTGTCCGCCGTTGCCATATAAGCTGGCACTGCCACGCTGGCTGCAGCGCTGTAGGTAAAGCGAGCAAGGCGCTCATACGTTTCCGGATCTGTTTGTTTTGCATTCTGTTTGATACGATCAATTATGCCAATTTTAGCCGTTGGTTTAATACCAAGCTCACACAGCAGTGGATATAAAAGAGACAAGGCTTCATCAGAGTTATGTGCCGCATTCAATTCATGCGCTTGGCGGATGGTACTAATCATTGCTGCGAGTGAATCATCCAATTCCACAAAATTTACTTTTTTGGAATAATCTGAGTCATACCATTTCATCGAAACAATTTTATCGAGTATACAGCTGAGAGCTTGAATAGAATCATGGAAAATTGCGTGCGATTGCTCGCCGGTGAGTAGATGATCGCTCAAATCATGAAAGCGAGATAGCTCGTCCGCACTTAATGGGAATTTTGATATGAGCTCGGGAGAACTCAATAATTCGATGAGTTGTTGCCCCACCGCAGTCGTAGCCTGAGCAGCCATACATTCGGCGGCCACTTTGACCAGTGGTTGTTGCACCATGCAGTTCGATAAAACTGCTTTTGTATAATTCAGATCATATGGGTTTATTTTATTTAACAGCTGTTCATGCAGATGATCTTTAAATCGTTGATCAAATTTTTCTGAGTTATGTATGGTGCGAAGATAATTATTGAGCAATCCGCGAACTTCATCACCACGCGCTGAAAGTGTATTTTCTACAAAGCGGTATAACTTGCCGGCATTTTTGGTGCCAGAGGCCACTGCATGTAAATCAGAAAGTGCGCCATCAATAAGCATCTGCTCATGTGGTAGATTTGCTCTTGCTATCGCCAATCGATTCAATGAAAAGCGCTGTGTTTTAGTAAGATTTGTGCCAACAAACGGCTTTAATTGTGCAACCGTAGCATCATCGATATCAAAGGCTTTACAGAGCCCATTTGGATGGAAATAGATGCGTTCAAAATTTGGAATCTTTGCATGCGTCTGTGCAAATTTCTCAATTGCCATTAATACTGCTTCATTTGAGCCGTGCACGAGCGACACTAGCTCATAATTAAGCTCACTTACGAGCGGTGCGACAGCATCGGGCACCCCAAAATCTTCTTCTAGATTCTTTTTGGCTGCTGCGCATTCAATTATTTTTTGAGCGGTGAGTGGCTGCTTATTTTTTATAGCTGCAACGATTGCTGGGTCTGATGAGCAATAGGGATTTTTATGCGCAAATTCATGAATAAGATCATTAAATAAGCCATCGCGCGTGCAATCAGGTGGGAAGGTGATATGCCGCGGATCATTTGTTTCCCATGCCTTGATAACGCTACTATAGGCGTTGTTGAGTGCACTTTCAGCCATCGCCTGATGGGAGATATCTTGATTGTGCGCACATCGGTTGCAAATGGAAATTCTTTTACCAAACCATTCTTGGGCGCCCTTAATATATGATTCACGATGCGCCGTGCCGGATTTTTTAAAGGCATCTTTCCATTCATAGGTGCCATGTTTGGTTGGCTGTACCGGAAACTGCTCATAGAGCTCCCCGATCGCGGCGGTGGGGCAGGTATCACAACACAATGAAGGATGTTTTAATGAGCCATTGGCATTAAAATAGCAGCCCGATAATTTTTTTTGCGCCTGGTTGAGTAGCTGCTCGCGTTTGCCGGGGCCGAGGTTGAGGCTCGGATCTTGCACATGCATAGCATTCATTTCAAGACGCGCCTTCACCGTCTGCCAAAGCGAAGCCTGCTTTTCAGGATGGGTTGCTGCCAAACTATGCAATGCATTAAAAGCGCGGTCGTATAACTGCTTATCATATTCTTGTAATAGAGCGTCAAGCGTTAACGCCTGTTGCTCAGCTCGAGCATACTGTCGAGCACGCCGATTGAAATCATCCATTTCATGCGGGCCTAACTCTATGCGCCCACTCCAGTGCGGTGGGGCTTGCTGAGGGTTTGGTGGCGCAATGGGCACATCTACCTTCTTTTTGAATATCCAAGGCGATTCGGGTCCGGGATCAGATACATAGGTGCGCTCATTTTTTATAGGCGGGCTTTGGGGGGTTACCGTCGTTGGCGACCGCCAATTGCGCACACGGCTCATCATGGCAACTCCAGCAATGCACCAGGTTTTTATCTTCTCATACGTCTCAGGGCTTATTTTGCCGAGCTCGGTGAGAATTGGTTGCACCTGACTGACTACTGCGGCGCCAAATACTGAAATGAATGGGGATACGAG
>DAIDHG010000025.1 GCA_027452085.1 bacterium | reverse complement strand
AAAAATTGGACGCGATGGCAAAAGGTGGTGAGCTCGCCCGATGAGATTTTAGCTGCGACGATTGATCTACACTATGGTCCAAATACGGTTCCTCGACCAGTCCGCTTCATCACCATGACGAAAAATAGTAATGATGAGTATGAAATAAAAAGAGGCTCTTGGAATGCAATTATAGAGCAGCCAATGCTCAAGGAGCTCAACGAACAATTTTTGGGCAAACACGGCGGCATCACAGAGCTCAAACAATTTCCACATGAGCTCATTGCTCTTAATCCGCATAAGCTTGTGGTGGTAGAAGATGAGATCATAGAAGAAATTTCTCAATCATCTATTGCGGCAATTACACCGCTTACCACTGCCCATGCCTGCCAAAGAATAGATGGTAGCGATGGTGAGAAATTCATTTTTGTCGGCGGCGCACGCGGATTAATAGCATTGAAATCTATAGCGCACACCTGGATTGAACGAAGCGCAGATGCCTGCACTCACCATCATAAAACTATCGGCAATTATCGACATGTGCGATCAATAACCAATGATGATCATTATTTGTATGTACTTACCAACACTACGCTTGATCGCATTCCTTTATCCGACATTGCACAACTCTTCAATGGGAAAAAAACAATAGTGCCACTAACAGTTGCAACACCAACAACAGTTGGTATGCCGTATGGCAGCTTTGCTGATATGTGTATCTCATATAAACTAGGACTATTAGCAACCAGTTTTGGTCTCTTCCGCGTTGGCTCAGGTAAAGATATTTCATCGGCCGAAATTACTCATGCGGCTGATCTTGATTGGACAGTTGTTGATCTTCCTCATGATAGCAGCACAAATAATGGCCCAATCCGTCAACTACTCGCGCTATCACCAACCGGACACCCAAACGATGTTGCTCGAAATGGTATGCTGTATGTACTTGCACAGGGAACTGGCGACTCTTCTCGCTTGTATCGATTATCAATTGGCGATGTAACAAAAGCACCAATCGATGATCATACGGTTGAGCCAATTAATGATTGTGTGATTAAAGATTCACCTTCATATTTGATTGAATTTGGCGGACGCCGTAGTTTTATTGCTACTGATGGAGCGGTTATTTATGACGCAGAACAACAAGGTTCTACCATGCAACTATACCAATACGGAGCACCACGAACAGGAGAGGCTTATGCCCAAAGAAACAATAACCAAATTTTTAGTTCATACGCATCAATTCATATGCCCATTCGCCTCTCAAGCGGCGAATTTGTAATACCTACCAGTGCTGGCCTTTTAGTATATGAATAGCACCCACGAGAATATTTCATGAAACATCACAAGAAACTCCTTTTATCAATTTCACTTATCGGTAATAGCGCTGCCTTTGGCATATTTCCCATTAACCTGTGGCAAGCTGATGACATCAACCTTTGGCGCCCTTCATGGCCAGCCGATAGCAGATTTGATATTAATGTATCAACAGAATTTGGATTAAATACTATCGGTCGGCGAGCCTGCGAGCAAACATGCGATCCAGCGATCAATCAAACCAAAGTAAATGTTTTCAAGGTATGGCAAGAAGAGCAAAATGCATTGACCATGCTCAAAGGATTTCCGCCAAACACAGAAATCAGTCAGCTTGCTCAGCAGCTTGATATAAATAATGACGATGGTGTGCGTGGTCATTTTGACGTGTGTGGTGACTTTGATGTAAAGCAGCACACAGTGCTCGCTGCCCGTTTTAAATTACATCACCACGTTACCTTTGGACTATATTTTCCTTTTACCACAGTATCAGCGCGCACGCAGTTTACTGATCGAACCAATCGGAAGAACGACCTTGATATACTCACGCAGGAGCTGCTTACCGGTAATTTTGCTGAAAACGTTAAGCGCTTAGGCTGCCTGGATCTGTGCCCATGGCAACGCACCGGCGCGGGTGATCTGGCAGCGTTAATTTGCTGGGACCGTTGGTTTCCTCAGCATCGTCCGTTTCTGAAAAGTGTTGGCACCAACATTCGTGTAGGCATGAATATTCCAACAGGTACAAAGGCCAACATTAATGATATTTTGGCCATTCCGTTTGGAAATGAGACATTTGGTTTTATCATCGGTGCTGGCCTCAAACTGCAATTAACCTCATTAATGCGCTTTGGTGTCGACGTTGAGTTCATTGATTTAATCAATAATGACGTAGATGCACGCATCAAGACCCATATCGGGCAAACAGATCTATTGTGCCTAGGCACAACACGAGCGCTCAAAGATTTCGGATTCACTCATCGCTTTAACGTATTTTGGGAGTTCTTTAAATCAGGATTCTCCGCAAGTTGGACCTACCAATTCTGGAAACACGACGATGATAGAATCACGCCATTTTGTAATAACTTCTCAGCTGAGATTGCCAATACAGCGCGCACCTTAGAAGAATGGACCATCCATCAATTCATTTACAAATTCAGCTACGACTTTAGTACGCATGATTGGGGCTGCAGGTTTGGCAATCCGTATGTTGCCTTCTTCTATAAGCAACCATTGAATGGAAAAAACGCATTCTTGGTCAATACGGTTGGCTTGATCAGCTCGTGGGCATTTTAGAAAGCAGAAAGCGCTTCCTTAATTGGAAGCGCTTTCTGCTTTTACTGTTTAGTTAAACAACTATTTCCTTTACGACTGGGTAATTGAGATATTGTGCACCGGCGCATAGGTTGCATGTTGCGGGAAGAAGTAGCCGCCTTCAACCGCGCCAGGATTTGTTAAGTTACCAGTTAATGTAGGCACATTATCTAACCCGCCAAGGCCATTGCTATACCACACATTATAGTTTTGGTTTGTACCAAAATGAGCATTGCTTGAAAGTGGGCCATTCATAAATGCTGAATTTGCCTGGAATAATGAGGTACTTTGGTTTGGCGCCAATGGCGAACCAGGCTTAAGGATAATAACCCCGTCTCCCTCTGCTAAACCAAAAAATGGCACAACCGGTAGCGAACTAATCACATAGTCAGGAGCGCCGCTATATGCTGTAATAACACCACCCAATCCTGCATTTGCACCACTGGTAAAGAAGAAGTAGTCTCCCGCATAGGCATCTGGAGTCGCTGAACCAGTCCAAATCGCAAAGTCAAATAGGCCTGGTGTAACGACCGTCGTATTCACCGATGTGGAAATAACAAATTCTGCCATACCAAGATCGGTGAATCCTTCGCCGGTGACACCCGTGATATTATCGACGTTAAAGTCTGAACGACAATCACGCACCACGCAATATTGGCAGTTGTTCAACAAGAAGCCATATACGTTATCAATAGCTTCACATCCATAGAAGCTGCGCCTTTCTACCGGGAACGGAACTTCAGGTGCGTAAGTTAGTGGAGCACCGGCTACAGCAAATCCTGCAGAGTACAGTTCGCCAAGAAGCCCTGCATATCCGCTGATCGATGGCACACCCTTATTGTGCAATGCTTTGCAGTTGGTATACGAAACTGGATACCCAGAATCAGCACCATATATTCTCAGATCGAAAAAACCAACAGCAACATCCTGCACAGCATTGTAAGGCGCTTGTGTATACGTTGGAACGAGTGATTGACAACCCTCAACAATGCAATCTTCAAGGGCAATTGTTTTCAGCGTGTAGGGTGCTATAAAATCTGCATAGTTAAGTAGTTGTATTCCGCACACGGCGCCACCGTTCACCGATGTCATGCGGGCTGCAACGCAACCTTTCAACACCGTGTTGTCTGCTTCAAACTCTGCTGGCTCTTGATCACCTCCGCTACCAATGAAAAAGCCAATAGCCGTACCAAATGCAGGAACTGACGGACCGTTACAAACCGAATTCATTGCAACACAATCTTCGAAATACAGGTTTTTCACATAGAATGTGGCATATCCAATCGCAAGCCCCCCTGTACTAACAGACGATGCGCTGACCGGTGCTGGCAACTGTAGTTGTCCATTTTGCGTGGTATTGTTCGCTGTGCAACGAATAAAGCGGATATTTTTAGCCGATTTGATAGACGTATCATGATCAATTGGATCCATGCTATAATAAGAATGACCACTGATATGAACACCTTCAGCAGCATACAACGATGTAGTACCATCAAAATTACAATCGATCCAGCTCACATCCTCTATACGCGCATTTACCATGCCGACAACAGTAGTAACGTTTAAATCGCCGGCAAATGTTGATGTAGTATTGTTAAATTGACAACGTTCAAAGGTCATATTCACGGATCTACCAGAGGCAGCACCCAACGCAACGAAAGTGTTTGCTGCCTGCGTTGTATAATCACCTTGTAGGGAACTATTATTAAACGTACTATCACGCACAACCAAATTCAACAAACTTGGAAATTCAAAATCGCTCACATTCGGCCCTAAGTATGCACCAACAACATAAAGCTGAGGGTCATCGCAATAGGTATTATCAAAATGTGAATTATCGATGGTTGTATTCGTGGTATTTGCTATAAGCAGCCCAGTAAAGAAATTGTTGAGACATGAAACGTTATTGATAACCACTGAGTTTACTCGGTTTTGAGGTACATCAATTCGTTGGGTAAAGAATTGTGGTCCGAGACCTAAAAAATTTGTTTCTCCGATGCGAATACCACCAACAAGGAACGAAACTGGCGGCTGCAAACCAATTACTATATTAGCTCTGGGATCACCATTGATTGGTTGATATGCTGGGAAAGGTCTGTTTGCCAACGCGGCTAACTTACCACAGTTTTTAACGGTGAGGTTTGACAGCTGCAGATCTGCCACGTGACCAAATATGCTAATGCCTTGCATACTAAAGCCATTGATAATTCCCTGATCACCACCGATATAAATCGATTCATACCCAATGGCATTTACATCAGGGTTGTTGATCACATTCGGCGCCTCAGGAACCAGCACTCCCACCACATATGGCCACTGTGTTGAAGAGACATTGCCTTGAGCATCAACACCAGCTTGTGATAATGGATAATTGATATTCAAATTAACATTTGATGATTTAATCGTAATAGCTGCCTGTACCGTATCAGTATACCCGGCGCCGCCACTATTCACCTGAAAACCTACGATCTGGCCCGATGCAATATGGGCTGTTGCCGTAGCTTGAATAGGGGGTTGAGTAAGACTTGTCGGAGCACTAATCACAACGGTCGCGGTTGTATAGCCATATCCTGGATCAGTGATCTCAAATCCTTGGATCGTGCCAGATCCCGAAACTTGCGGGATGATTTGCGCGCCAGTCCCAGTGCCAACGATAGAGGCTGTTGTCTCACCAGCTACATATCCACTACCAGGATTTGTTACTTCAACAAAATCAATACCAGACCACAATGGCGTTACACTCGCTCCAGAACCAGCGCCAGTTACGATTGCTGTTGGATTTGTGTAACCACTTCCGCCACTCAATACGTTCACCCCACGCAACACACCACCAGAGACTAAGCCCAGTGTTTGAGCGCCTGATCCCGTTGGATCTGAAATTTGAATAATGGCGGTGCCTGCTGGGAGGCCTGGATTAAATACCACTTCTTCTGCTAAACAATAATCGCCCGGCTGGTCAATCACATACCCAGTGGTGCCAATATCTTCAGCATAAATTGGCGTCACGTTGCGGGTACAGGCGCTCGTAGCCTTCAACTCGTTTTTAATCTCGCACAATAACCCTTTTAGACAACTCGTACGGCAATCTCTATCGCGAGAATCTTCTCGCATAGAACCAACTAACGGCGCAGTCATAAATCCCGCGCATAGTAAGAGATGAAACAACTGCTTCATTGACGTCATGGGCTACTCCCTCAAAAAGATTGATACAAACAAAAAACACCATTTCGAGTATCAATCAAATCTCGAAACGGTGCGCATATATTCTTTAAAAATGAGTTGTTGATGTTGCTACCAACGGGTAGAAAAACGTGTATTACAGGAATTTTAGACAGGATGTAAGTTTTAACATTCACAACTTCTTCCTTTTTTTAAAGTCTCATTTTCATAACCATACTATATCGACATGCGTATATCAAGCATCGAAAAAAATGAAGAAAAATGCCCTTGTTTAAAGCACTTTTTTAACGAATTACGAAATTGATTCCGTAATAATGCCATAGCTTGATGCTTGTTTCTTAGCAAGCTGCTCGGTGACCACTCGTTGAATCATGGCACGTTTTGATTCAATCAATGAAACTTGCTCTTCATGCAACAAAAGACAACATGAAGGTTTGCGCATCTCCATATAAATATCTTCATAAAACTGCTCAGGCAATTGTGACCCTACCAGATTTACAAAGTAACACAGTCTATGCGCGAGCGACCAGTATAGATCATTCAGGTCATCACTATCGACAATAATTTGCATATCTTGCAACGAACTCAATCCATTGCTCAAATCACGCACACTCGACCACAATTGCTGATCATTTGGATCCCAATATATTTTGCTCAACGACGTCTCAAGAAAGCGAATAACCGTGCTGCGCAATGATTCGATTGATATGCTGCCTTCGTCGGGATATGCAACCTCAAGCAGTTGATCAGACAGCGTATCAAAAAATGCACTGGGATTTTCCTTAAACAGATCAAAGTTATTGAGAAACTCTTGATACAAAACTTTCTTCATATCTTTGCGGCGTTGATCACGTGTCGTTGATGCCAAGAAATAATGATCAATCAAATGGCGCAAAGAGGAAAGAAAAGTGTTGAACTCATAGGCGCTGATATATTCACACCCTTTTACCTTTTGGCTAAAAAGCGAAAGCGTTGCTCGTGCATATTCACGGCCAAAATTCATCTGCTTACCATGCGTGAGAAACTCGCTTAAATTTGCCAAAGATTCAGGCAAAATTTCTTGCGTGTACCGAGGTGAATTATAAACAGCCGTAAAAAAGCGATTAATACCTTCATGCGTCATTTCTACTGGCTGAAATAAGAGATCATAATCAGATGGGCTTGGCATAACACACCCAGGCCCATTGTGCGTCATAGATTGGGTATGTAGTAAAGTAGTTGCGCCAAACGCAAGTAGCGTCCATACTCTACGTGAACGTAAAATAAGCATGTTGGCTCTCCTCAAGTATAATGAATTAAGCGGCTAAAATAATACCTTTTTGCATTGAGAAGCTGAAGCTTCTTTGGTTAATTTGTATTTTGTTGTCGCTTTAATATGATATTTCAGTGTGATCATAGAACGGGTCGTAGATTAAAACAAGAGTCAGCCAAACGAGCATGGCTTACGAAAGTATTGCACATGGCATTGTACGCCTATCAAGCATATACCAAAGAAGGTAAGAAGGTTTCTGGCACTATTGATGCTACCTCAGTAACCGCAGTTCGCGAGCAACTGTCTCGATCTGGGTTATATCCGATTTCTGTAAGCACAGCGGTAGCAGAAGAGATGACACTTTTTACGCGTATAAGCTCACTTTTTTCTCGGCGCATCAAAGTTAAGGATAAAATATTACTGACTAAACAGCTTGCCGTTCTTCTGCGCTCAGGCGTTCCGTTACTGGAAGCTTTTGAGCTCCTCATCGATCAATTTGAGGGTCGGTTACGAGTCATGCTGGTAAACATTAAAGATCGGCTGCGGGAAGGCTCTTCATTAGCTGAAGCACTGGCACAATATCCCGATGTGTTTGATAATGTCTATGTTCAACTAGTTCGAGCGGGTGAAGCCACCGGCCGATTAGAAGTTATTTTAGAACGATTAACCGGCTACCTTGAACGTCGTGAAGAAATTAGCAGCCGCGTCCGTTCCGCGATGACCTATCCTTTGATTCAGCTTGGGCTTGTGTTACTCGTTCTTATTGGGTTGATGACCTTTGTAGTGCCATCATTGGCTGAGCAGTTCCGCCGTTCTAAAAAAGAGTTGCCCGGCACGACCGAACTACTCATGAGCATCTCAGATTTCATTCGACACTATTATTTATTGGTGGTCGCATTGATTCTCGGCTCTGTTTTACTATTCCGTTGGTGGAAATCAACGCCTTCTGGCGCACGAATGTACGATACAATTAAATTAAAAATACCTATTGTGAGCTTTTTTGCCCGCATGGGAGCGGTCACACAATTTTCACGCACACTGGGCATGCTGATTGAAAGTAACGTAAATTTTGCTGAAGCTTTAGATATTGTCTGCAATATTATTGATAACAAAATTCTCGCACAATCGTTAATGGAAGCTCGCGAAAACATTATTAAACAAGGGCGAATTGCCCAATATTTAAAAGAAACAGGCGTTTTCCCGCCGGTAGCCATTTATCTTATAAAAACGGGGGAGGAATCGGGCAAATTAGATACCATGCTCCTTACGGTTGCCCAAAATTATGAGACAGAATTAAAAGAATATGCCGACGGATTGTCTGATGCACTTGGACCAATTATGATGGTGGTCATGGGTATCACCGTTGGATTTATTGTAATATCAATCGCTCAACCAATGATGCAACAAGCACAGCTGGTTGAGATTTAGGAGTCAAAATGCAAATAAAAGCACAATCTGGTTTTACCTTTTTAGAATTAGTTGTTGTTATTGCTATCGTGGCATTACTTGGTGCAATTGCGGTACCTACCTATATGGCATTTAATAACAAGGCACGTAAAAGTACGGCTGCTGAAACCATTCGCGTTCTTAAAAACGCCATTATGCAATTCAATCTTGATGTTGGTTCAAATCCGCGCTCATTGAAAGAGCTGGTTGAACGACCGACTGATGATGCAAGGAAAAATCGTTGGCAGCATCCATACATTGAATCATTACAACCAGATCCTTGGGGTAATGATTATGTGTATCGTTTAACACCGGGCCAAAAAAATCCGTATGAATTGTATTCGCAAGGCCCAAGCGGCGATGAAGGTGAAAAAGAGGAACGTATTGGGATAGTGAATAAGTAGTTACGTATGAATGATGCAGCTAAAAAATATACACTCACCGACGTCTGCGGCTTCGAGGGTCTCAGGGCTTGGATGGAGTTATATTTTCTAAGTTGCAAGCTTGGAGATAGTACGCTCGTAAAAAATACAAATTTGTTCGGCGTCGACGAACAAGGTTCCACGAGCCGAACAAATTTGTATTTTGTTAGTCGCTTACGTGCGATTCTTAGATCCATTTTTGGGTTTTTTACCATTTCCTCATTTCAGCCGCAAAGACACCAGAGCCCCGGCAGCTGCGCCAGGGCGTACCCTAGTGGCTTTGGATTTTTAGAATTAATAATAGTATTGGCCATCATGGGGATTTTATCTACCATGGTGGCCCCTGCATTATTAAGTCTGCGAAGCGGCAATGAGAGACGAGAATTTGTCTCTTCACTACAGCTCTTAACGCGCAGAGCATGGCAAGAAGCACTGACCAACCATCAACTCTATAGAATTCGATTTGATCTTGAGCATCACAAAGTAATCGCCGAGCGTGCCACCGGTCAAAAAGAGCGCAGCGGTGAAGAAGTATGGCTTGCGTTATCTGATACGTATGTACCAAGTACCTTTGAATGGTCATCTGGCCAAGAAATTAAAGATTTTTTTATTGATGGCGTAGATAATATTCATGTGCGCGGCACCAACATTCATGAGGTATATTTCTTCATTTTTCCCGATGGCACTGCACAACGTATAATTATTAATATTTTTGATAGCAGTGAGCACACCGAATCGGCCGCAGGCAGTCGATTTAGCCTGGTCTTAAATCCGCTCACCGTTCGTTTTACTGAATTTCCAACGTTTCAAAAGCCATGAACATTGAAAAGTATATACAGCACATATTCTTTAAGCCTCATGGCTTCAATCTCATAGAAGTGATGTTTGCCATCGCGCTCGTGAGCGCCATTGGCGCCCCTTTGCTCATGCTTAATTATAATGTGCTTCTTTCAACTGGCCGCACCAGCGAATTAGCCGAACGGACCATTTTGTTGGAGCGCATTTTACAAGAGCAAGCGCTTGCAAAAGCCGAGCCTTTGATAAAAAAAGATATAAAAATTGATGAACCGCTCACCGAGATTGTATATGAACGCACAACAATCCCGGCAACTTCTCAATTGGCAACATTTAAAGAAGCGCAGCTCATCAAGGTCACCGCTTCATGGCAATCAACCTCTGGCGGCTCGCGCACAGAAACATTGGTAACCTTTGCCATCATGCCACACGAGGCGGAGGGCAATGCATGATTCAGCTCAATCGACAACATCATCACGATGGATTTACTATCCTCGAGCTCCTGATATCAATCACCATTGCCTCACTCATCTCGGCGTTGGTCTTTAATATCTTTCAACAACAACACAATACATTGCGCGCAATCGATGAGCATGAAGATGTGGATGTATCTACGGCAATTATGCTCCGCCAACTCACGCATGATCTATCGGGGGTATGGCAACCAATCACGGTGATTGAAAAACAAAAAATTACACAAGGCGAGGGGGCAACCTCAGCTTCAGGAACCTTTGCGCAAGGAGGAAAAGTGCGGGAACTTACCTTTAAACCAATGAGCGGTGCGCTTATTTCAGGCCAAAAAAAACAATCAACTCGATGAACTTACCTTCATCACAGAAAATCCATTACATCGATTTGTAACGCCGCTTGATACTGTTCCACCCAAGCCGCAAATGGTGCGCGTTACCTACCAATTTAAAAACAATCAGCTTCTGCGATCAGAATCGGTCATTAATCTGCAAAATCCTTCGCAGATTACCAAAACGCAACCAATAGTTGTTGCGGATAATATCAGCAACATGGTGTGCAGCTTTTTATATACCAGCTCCACGCAAAAAGATGGCACCATAGAAGAATCGCCCACCTGGGACAGCAATCAATTCTTTGCGGCTTTAGACACACGCAAAAAAGGTGATAACAAGAGTCAAAAAATTGAGATTCCAAAGATGCCACCATTGCCTTCCGCGATCAAAGTGCGCATCACCCTCTTTGATAGATTAAAAATCCGCCAACACAGCTATAGCACGATTATTCCGATACCAACGGCACCATTTACGCATGATGCGGGAGTCATGGTCTTGCAGCCGCCGCTACCGCAGCAAAAGCAAAATCCGCTTGCCCAAATTAAGCAAGGAGCAGTGCCACAGATATTAGTGCGCACACCGCAGCGCGCAAAACAGTTTCAGGATCTGAGCTTGGCAGCGGCAAAACATATAGGTATGCCTCAAAGGTAAAGAATGAAACACGCTCAATCAGGTTATGTATTTGTTTTACTTTTGCTGCTTATGACAGTTGCTATTGCCTTAAGCACACAAATATATAATCAAAATGCCGTACACTCGGTGGTAACACGAACCATGATAAACCGTCAACGTGCAACTGCGCTCGCACAAGGTGGAATACAGCTCGCCATGAGCTCATTGCTGGTTACCGATACTACAACACCCCCAAAAGAGTCACAGGCAAAAAGCAAAACGAGCAAACGCACCATTGCATCTGGCAAAAAAATGCTTGAGATACTCCTGCCTGTCATCAACCGATGGCAAACCTTCAAACTGAGTGAGCAGGTAGATGGTATTGATGCCACATTGAACATTTGCCTCATGTGCGAAGAAGGAAAATTTAACCCCAATTGGTTTTTCATCATGCAAGAGCTCAAGCAAACAACCGGGCAAGAATCGGGCTACATAAAAGTTAAAAAGGAGTTTGAGCAACGGCTTCGTGATGCCGTTGGTTTTGATGTTGCCGGGGCGCTCAATAGATTTTTCACCGAACGCAAGGTGCCACTTATTGATGTTACTGAATTATTAACGTTGAAAGAGTTTGCGGTGTTTAAAAATAAATTGTTCTATGAACCGCCTACTGCTAATGACGAACTTGAAAGTGCCGCACAACAATCGGTTACCACCGGCAAAAAGCAAATCTATTTACTCGATCTATTCACCACCGAAGATTGGCTTGGCCCAAATCTGAAAATGCGAGAACAGATAAATCCTTGGTTTCTCTCAGATGCATGGTGCACAATTTTTGGGCTGCACGATGCAAAACAGGGCGATATTAAACAACGCAAGGCCCAGGTTGAGGCCTGGGTGAAAGATTATAAAAACGGTTTGAATTGGCTCAATGACTGGAACAAATTTCTCAAACCAATCTACGCAAAAGAGCTGGCTTCATTACCGACCGGCATCGATATGCTCTTTGCCACGAATGCAAATCCAAAACTGTTTTCCGTGCTCAGCTACGCCACGGTCGGCTCGGTAACACAGCGGTTATATGCTGTTTTTCAAGCAACCGGCAATGCCACAGCACCATTTTCAATTAAAAAAATCTATTGGATTTAAGATCTCAGTTTGAAAAAGTTGCAGATTCTGGAACACTCTTGGTAAATTTTTCGCATGGTTGGGAGAGTCTGTGCACCAAAAAACGAAGCGAAGGCTTAAAAAATTAAAGTTCTCAGGGCACGCCCTGGTTAATGCAAAGGACGTACGTTGCAGATAAGAACTGAAACTATCGTCGGTATTTTTGTCGCCACGGCACTGGCCGTATTTTTGTACATGTCGTTTCAAGTTGGCGTGTTCCGTCTGGATTGGC
>DAIDHG010000024.1 GCA_027452085.1 bacterium | reverse complement strand
ATTTTAATGCCAATGGCAACCAACCCAACAGCGATAATGCGCTTAAACTGTTTCTCATTCAGATGTGAAACCAACTGTTTGCCAATATAGGTTCCGATGAAAACGAACGGCAATGAGATAGCTATGGTCAATACCAATTCTCGAGGCAATGGCATTTTTGCGGTATATACGGCAAGTCTGGCAAAATCCGTGACGCCAGCAATAAGACCATCCGCTAACAGATACGCCTCCTTGCTGGTAAAAAAAACAATCATGTAGGCAGACCTGATAACTCCGCTCAATCCTAATAATCCGCCAGTAAATCCAGATATTGAACCACCAAGCATTGCATTGGTTGTGGTTGCACGCACCTGCCAGGTTGGCCGCAGAAAAACAAATACGGCGTAGACAATGATAAAAAAACCAAGGATGCGATTGTAATATTCGGCGGCGATCGTTATGGCTCCGTAAGCGCCCATAATGGTGGCCAAAACACTGGGGATTCCAAAGGTAAAAAATAATTTCCAATTCATCTGCGCATGACGGAATAGAAATGCTTGGTATGGATCATTTGCAAAATGCATCACCGCAGAAAAATACAGAGCTTCTTGCGGCTGAATAAACAATGACAATACGGGCAACAAGATGGTTGCCATCCCAAAACCGGTAATGGTTGCAACTATATTTGCAACAAGCACCAGCATCGCCAGCAAAAAGTATATAAAAACATTCATTGCTTTCCCTTTTTTCAAGCTCTCCCCAGCATGCCTTGTTTTTTACCATTTTCGCAACAGTTGCTTTCATATTCCTTGCATTAGCCTGCTGGAATTGTAAGAATGTCTGTAGGTCATCCCATATAAAGGAAATTAATGAAGCTGAAAGTTCGGCAGGTATTGTATCAGCCTTTCAAACCTGGCACCGTATGTTACCTTGTGGGCGATATTGGCGGCACCAATGCAAATTTTGGCATTTTTGCCAATAACCAATACCCACTAATTTTGTTAGCATCATTTCATATTCACAGTCGAGAAATTACTGATTTTTCACTCATCGTCGCCGATCTTATTAAGCGCATACAAACTGAGCACAGAATCACCATTACACGCGCATGCTTTGGCGCTGCAGGTGTTGTTGATGTGCATCATGAACGCGCCAAGCCTACAAACTTAGATTTTCTTATTGATCTTATGGAACTGCGCACAAAAACTGGCATTCAAACCATGGTGCTTATTAACGATTTTCAAGCCGTGGGCTTTGGCATTGATTATCTACCTGCTGAAAGTTTGGTTGTTGTTATTCCAGGTCTACCACGAGCTAATGCCAACAAAGCAGCGATTGGCGCCGGCACTGGTTTTGGAAAATGTATTATGGCTCATAGTTCATACCGGCATGGTCGTTTAGTGTTGGCCTCTGAAGGCGGACATGGCGATTTTGCGGTGCAAAATGAATTTGATCTAGCCTTTGTAGATTTTATTCGCCGGCAGCTCAACGATGCCACTGCCGCAATTTCGTGGGAAGATATCCTTTCTGGTGCTGGCATTATGCATTTATATAGATTCTTAGGAGAAACGAAGCAATACCCGCCGACTACTTATACAAAAAAAATTGAGGCCGACGGTGGCCCAGATATTATTTTTGCGTCATGGCAATATGATAAACGTTGCCGAGATGCATACGAACTATTTTCTACCTATTATGCACGTGCTGCCAAAAATTTTGCGCTTGATGCGTTAGCCTTGGGCGGCCTCTATATTGCCGGGGGCATTGCAGCCAACAACCTTGATCTGTTTCGTTTGCCTGGATTTGGAAAAGAGTTTCTCAATTGCCTCAAACCACAATCATTATTGGAAGAGATCCCGGTCATTGTGGTAACGGATTATAACGTTTCGTTATATGGCGGTGCACATTTTTTATTGCTCTTCACCGGTGGATTACCTCAAAAGAATTTAAACAGGAGGAAACAGTAAAATGAAAATCATTACACAAGCACTCTTAATAATTCTTTTGTATGCACTTGGCTTTAGCCTACTGGGCTGGTTCTTCTTTATCTTTCTTTTTCAGTATATAGCCCTGCTTGGCCAAGGAGCTGATGTTTTTTCGTCATTCTTGAATCCTGAAATATTAACTGCTGGATGGCTGAGTATCTCTTCATCATGCGTTACCGTAGTTATTTCAGTGATTTTTGGCATACCGCTTGCTTATATATTTGCAACACGAAGCTTCAAGGGAAAATCATTTTTAGAAACTTTAATTATTGATGTGCCACAAACATTTCCTCCCGTCGCAGAGGGTATTATTCTATTACTGATGCTCGGGCCTCAATCTCCTTTTCATCTCAACATCGCCTATACGTATGCAGCACTCGTGCTCACAAAATTATTTGTTTCGGCTCCTTTCATCATCGCTTTTGCCGTGCGTAAGTTTCGAGATATTCAAGAAACTGGTCTTGATATCATCGCGCGCACATTAGGAGCTAATGAAATTCAATTATTCTTTACTATCTTTTTGCCACTAGCTGCCAAAGACATTCTTTCAGCAACCTCGTTGTGTTGGGCACGAGCAATGGGAGAATTAGGCGGTGGTCTCATTTTTGCGGGTGCTATCCCTTATAAAACCGAAGATATTTCCATTTATATAGCCACGCATTCCAAACAAACCGCTCCGGCGCTCGCGGCCACCATTTTGGTAACTACCGCCTCACTTTTGGCACTATTACTCTTTAAACGTTTTACCAAAGGAACAAAGGCATGGAAGGGCTTATTTTAAAAAATATAACTGCTGGCTATGAGCGGTTGAACGTACTTAAAAATTTTAACCTGGCCATATCACCAAAAGAAGTTTTGGTGCTTATGGGTTTATCAGGCGCAGGAAAATCAACGCTACTCAAAACCATACTAGGAATCGTAAAACCTTCTCATGGGTCTATTTTCCTGCATGGTCATGACATTACCCATCTTCCCATTGAGCAACGAAGAATTGGTTACGTAGCACAAAATTATGGGCTTTTTCCGCATTTAACCGTAGAAGAAAATATTAGCTACGGATTGCGCATAGCTAATGTCGATGAAAAAACGCAAAGGAAAAGTGTCGCCGAAATGCTGAACCTCATCGAACTCGAAGGGTATGGCAAAAAATCTGTGTTAGAGCTTTCAGGAGGACAGCAGCAACGGATTGCCTTAGCACGGGCGTTAGCGGTAAAACCTGATCTTTTTTTACTTGACGAGCCTTTATCCAATATTGATCAAGTAACCAAATTCGATGTAGCTCGAGATATGAAAAAATTGTTTGATACGCTCGATATCCCCATTATATTGGTCACGCATCAATATGAAGATGCTCAATTTTTTGGCGCTCAAGTTGCCGTAATGGTTCATGGCGAAATACAACAACGTGGAAGCTATGATGAGCTGGTCAAACACCCCAAAAGCCATTTTATAAAAAAATTATTAACGCCATTTTCCCATGCCGGGCATTAATTAATTTTTTTTACCGCATGACCACCAAATGTATGTCGCAACATGGCAACTAATTTAGTTGCAAAATTCCCGCCGGTAGCCTGCGAAAGATTTCTGATATGCACCGCATCCTCAATCAGTTTAACTGGAATATGCTGTTTCTTTGCCTCTTCGATCGTCCATTGCCCCATACCGGTTTGATCTACTTTGCCACTCACGTTAGCCAACGTTTGGTCTACAGCAAATATCTCATGGGCAAGATTGAGCAGTTCTGATCTAATAACCGCAGCCTGCCAAATACGACTTATTTCTTGTAAATCGAGATTCTTAAAACGCCCTTCCCGCAATATTTGGAATCCTTCGCCATATGCTTCCATCAAAGCATATTCAATTCCGTTGTGCACCATTTTGGTATAGTGGCCGGCCCCAGATGGGCCAACGTAAGCGCTCGCGCTATGCGAGCATCCATGCTCATCTTTTTGAAGCGGCGCTGCTATTGCATCAAAAAAGTGTTTTGATGTTTCATATGCATTTTTATCGCCGCCTATCATTAACGAAAAGCCTTGAGGCGCAATAATGCCGCCAGAAACACCGCAATCGAGAAACGAAACGCCGAGTTTATTTAACTGCTCTGCTCGGCGCATTGAGTCATTAAAGTTGCTGTTACCACCGTCGATGATAATCATGCCCTGACGCAAAAAGGGCATCATCTCTTTGAGCACCCCATCAACTATATCCTGCGCAACCATAAGCCATACAACTGGAACGGCATCAACGAGTTCAACAACGTTTGGCATTACGACACAGTTGAGCACTTTTAAATGGTTTTGTGCTTCTTTACTCGGATCGTATGCAACAACGGTAAAATCTTTTTCTCGCCAACGCTGGGCAATTTGCATACCCATACGACCGGCACCAATGAGGCCTATAGTTGTGACCATGAAATTCCTTTTTCTTGAGCAAACAATGCGGCTTGAGATGGACCTTTTGTATTTTTTTCATATGCAAACAATGGAAATTGTTTTGCAATAATTTCATCAGCAATACGCCATTGTTCTTCCACTTCATCAAAGCGAACACCAACTGAAATTTGATGCGATAAAATTTCTTCAAAGATTGTTACGTACTCGGGTTGCGGTTTGACCTGAACAAACTGTTGGTAGTCCATAGCAATTTGTTTGATGTGTGCCGATTCTTCAAAATCCAAATCGCTGACAGCTCGAGGTATTTTTACATTTAAGGCAAGGGAATAGCCACCTGTGGGATAAATGTTAATCGTGAGAACATTTGGCAAGCAGTCACGAACGCGTTCCAATGCGCAGGTAACTGTTCGGAAGGTAATACGAATACCGGTAGTTTTGTGATCCAACTCTTTTCCTGTAGAAAAATAGATACGCGTTCCGCGCCATCTGTCGTTATTAATTGCCAATTCTAAGAGTGCAAACGTGGCCGTATTTGAATGTTTATCTACCTGAGGTTCGGCGCGATATCCTTGATACTGGCCAAGGACACCATCTACAACCGATACTTTTTTTAGCAGACGCACTTTTGCATCCCGCACTGCATCGCCCGATAAATGAGCAGGTTCTTCCATAGCCACCAATGCCAGCAGTTGGAGCATATGATTTTGCACCACATCTTTGATCACTCCATATCTATCATAGTAGGCACCACGACCTTCAAGACCTACTTTTTCGTGCAATATTACATGGATAGATTCAATGTATTTGGAGTTCCAAATTGGTTCAAAGACCGTATTAGCAAAGCGCACCAACGTAATATTTTCGACCATTTCTTTGGTTAAGTAATGGTCGATGCGAAAAATTTGATCCTCTGAAAACCATCGGACGATACAGGCATTTAATGCTTGGGCAGATTTTAAATCTTCACCAAATGGTTTTTCATACACGATCACCTGGTGTTTCTTTTGTTTTTGCACAAGACCGGAACGACCCACAAATTCTGTAATGGTGCAAAAATATTGTGAAGGCATAGCACAATAGACAATGCGGTGCTCAGACGGAAACCGATTAACAAAGGATGCCAATTCCTGGTAGCTTGATTCCTCTTGCGCATCAAAGGGTTGATAATACAACTGATTTGAGAATGATTGCCATTGTTGTGCATCAACATCTGGTGGCCGAATATGTTCTCTGAATTGCTCCGCACTGAAATTTTCTTTGGCGGCACCAATGATGGTAACGTGAGTTATTTTTGCCAATTTAATTAATGCTGGGAACAGTTTTTTTCGCGCAAGATCGCCGGTAGCCCCCAGCAAAACAACGGTTGTTTTTTCCATCATCCTTAGCCTCCTTTAATAACTACCAGTGGCTTTAATCGTGCTACTTTCTGAGCCAATCGAGCTGCATGCACCACATCGACAACTTCTTCAATATCTTTGTACGCAATGGGGGCTTCTTCTGCCAAGCCTGCATCAGAGTCACAGCGTATCAAAATTCCCATCTGCTCGAGATGTTGTCGCAACGTTGAGCCGCGAACCGCTCGTTTTGCTTGGTGGCGAGACATTTTTCTGCCCGCTCCATGACAACACGAACCAAAACTCAATGACATACTCTCGTTGGTACCTGCAAGAACGTAGGAAGCGGTTCCCATCGTGCCCGGGATAAGAACCGGTTGCCCCGTTACCTGGTATTTTTGTGGAATCCATGGACTGCCTGGCCCGAAAGATCTGGTGGCTCCTTTTCTATGCACCATCAGAGAACGTTGCTCATATTGCTCAATTTTGCCCATATTGTGAGACACATCGTACAGGGTGTTTATTAAAACATTGTGACCAAGTATTGCTTGCAGTGCTTTGCGAGATTCGTGGCCAATAAGATGGCGATTTGCCCAAGCAAAATTGGCAGCTGCGCACATAGCAGCAAAATAATTTTTCGCTTCTTGGGTGGTAAACGGCGCACACACCAACTCGCGATCTGGCAGGTGAATGCCCCATTGCTCTTGGAGTGGCATAAATCGCTGGACATAGTCGGTGCATGTTTGATGCCCAAGGCCACGGCTACCGCAATGGATCATGAAGGTTATTTGACCTTGTTTGAGCCCAAAGATTTCGGCTGTTGCTGCATCAAATATTTCTTCAACATATTGTAGTTCAGCAAAATGATTACCACTGCCCAGGGTTCCTAATTGATCCGATCCGCGTTTTTTTGCCAGATCCGAAATCATTGCTGGATTTGCATCTGCCATGCACCCACCCTCTTCGGCAAATTCTGCATCGTGTTCATTGCCATAGCCAAGTTCAATCATTCGCTGAGACCCATGCTTGAGCACAAGATCTAATTCATGACCATCTAATTTCAACTTGCCACCACGCCCGACGCCGGATGGTATGGCTGCAAATAAAGCATCAGCAATCTTTTCTAGATACGGTTTAATTTCTTTGGATGAAATATCGAGCGTCAGCAATCTGATGCCGCAATTCAGATCAAAACCTATCCCCCCAGGACATATGACGCCACCTTCATCAATTGCGGTGGCGGCAACACCGCCGATGGGAAAACCATACCCTTGATGAACGTCAGTCATTGCATAAGCAGCTTTTTGGATACCAGGCAACGTGGCTACGTTTACTAACTGCCATAACGACTTATCGTGCAAAATATCTTCGAGCATATGCTCATTGGCAAAAAGTCGAGCAGGAACTCGCATATCTGAACGAAATGATCGGGGAATCTCGAATAAGGTTTCGTTAATTTTTATCAGATCTTCGCGACGAACTTCTTGGATTTCGTTCATTACTATCCTTTTTGATTTATATATCAAACACAATATCGGTTTGATAATAACCGTCAATTTTTTGGATATGCAGAAGATGATACGTAACTGCTTTAATTTCTATCCCTAAACCTTCAATATCAATCCCCTTCAATGTGCCACGTAATTGGGTTGGTAAAAATTCTTGGAAAGTAATATCGAGATACGATTCATTATTGATATCGCTCAGCGCCAGAGCTTGGGAAAGAAATTTCACCAGAAGCTGATCTGAATCAGGGGCTGAAATCTCGATATTTTGCATATTTGGCAATGCTGGGCATATAATCCGCTCGTTTTTATATAAGCAGTTTTTAATGCGCGGCTCCATGCTTTGGAACATACCAATAAGCGCATGCCGAAAAAGCTCTTGTAGATCGCTGCCGTATACGCGAATTTGCACGTCAGCAGTGTGAGGAATGAGTTCGAAATCTTTTTGCATTATTTTTTCTCGCGACCGAATAATGTGCGCAGTTCTTTTTTCGCTTTTTCAAGTCTGGCTTTGTCCTTTGGTTTTAAATTTTTGCCAGCACGATTTATATAAAAAGTAAGCATAGACATTGCCGACTGAAAAGGCGTGCCTTTGCGCATACTGCTTGCCTCAGCAGACTCTTTGAGCCCTTGGGCGATTTTTTTTGGCTGCCAAGTAAAAATACCTTCCGGCAATGCCAGCGCGAAAGACGTTTCCATCACCTGTTTGACCCATCGTTTTTTGCTTGCCATATCCCCACCAAAAGCTGATTTAATTATTTATCCAACAGCCATCTTTGACCCTACCATATCAAGCCAGTGTGACATATGGAATAATGAGCGTTTGCTCAGGCCTTTTTTGGCTATAGGATAGGCATAATGATCTTATTAATTTGAGGAATAAAAATGAAAATATTTAACAACACGTTTATTACACACATCTTTCTTTTATTGAGTTTTTCCTGTTTATCTGCACAAGATTTCAAGTGGGGCCTTGCAGCGCGACAAGGAGATCGCCCTACCATGGAAGACGAGCATACGCGTGAGGTAAAAGCTCATGACGCATTTTTTGCCGTGTTTGATGGTCATGGTGGTGCTGATGCCGCCCATTATGCACAAAAAAACCTACACAACCACTTTTTCAATTTAGCGCAACCCAACACCGGCAAAACAGAAGAAAATTTGATCAAAGCATTTCTGCAAACAGATAATGAAATATTAAAAGATATTGATTCTGGTGCTGTTGCCGTTGCCGTTTATATGACTGGAAAAAATGGTGGTACGCATAAGGATGAACAAGCTTACATTGCTTGGGCCGGCGATTCGCGAGCCGTAATCGTTCGTAAAGGTAAGGTAATTTTTGCAACAACTGACCACAAGCCTAATCATCCTGAAGAAAGGGCACGTATTGAAAGCTGTGGTTTACAGGTACAACATTACGGTGTTCACCGAATTTTGGGGCTTGCCATCTCGCGAACGCTCGGTGATAGAGAAGTAAAGGAATTTTCTCGCGGCGCAGTGACCGCAACCCCACAGACCCATCAATTAGCAATCCGACCAGGCGATCTGATAATTCTTGCCTGCGATGGTGTGTGGGATGTATTAAGCAATGAAGATGCGGCCAACATCGTATCGGATGTGGTATCGGGCAAAAAATCGTTGGCCGATGTCGGGAAAGTTTTTCCTTTAGTTCCAAAAAATCGTTGCGGCAAGTGCGAACAATTTATTAATTACAGTGATGATCATGTATTGCAAACGGCCGCGCGGGCACTACGAGATGAAGCGTATACCAAAGGCAGCACGGACAATATTTCTGCGATGGTTGTGCAATACAAGCCACAACAAAATGGCGACGAACTAAAAGAAGGTAAGCAAGAGGTAAAAGAGACACAAGCAGCAACGGCAACATTGCAAAGACAAACAATCATGGCGCGCTTGCGTGAATTACATGAAGTGGCCGAAGAAAACAAAATCCCTCGAGCAGCAACAAATGCTCAAAATGCTTTAGTGTTATTACAAGCAGAAGCATATACACATGATGTGTTAATGTCGGTGCAAGAGTTTGTTAATAGCATTAATGGGAATTTGAAGATTCGCTATGTGGATCAGCAAACGACCCTTAAGACACTGCTTGATCCGATCAAAGACGATATAAGCCGGGAGATTAGGAAGCTACGCAAACAAGCTATAAGACAGTGATTGTACTGGTGCCGAAGGCCGGACTCGAACCGGCATGATCATTACAATCACAGGTTTTTGAGACCTGCGTGTCTACCATTCCACCACTTCGGCATTTTAAAGAAAGGAGCGCCAGTATACCGTATTTAAATGCCCTGTGGTATCCCCTGGGCCAACTCTAAGATTGGCAAATAAACGGACCCTATAAGCCCCGCAATTCCCAACCCTAAAATAATTATCAAGGTTGGCTGGATAACCTGTGTCACCATGAGCAAAGAATCGGTACACTGCTTCTCATACCAGCGGGCTGTGCGGTTAACCAGTTGCCCAAGCCGCCCGGTTTGTTCTCCCAGCGCCATAATGGTAGCGAGGTCTTCCAAATGAAGCTCTTGGCGGATAGCCTGACTAAATGGTGCCCCCATTTCAATCTCTTTCCCAATTACCAAAAACTTATTTCGCAGTAGTGAATTGGTTAAACCATTGCTCGCGATAGGCAATGCACGCGCTATGGGGATACCTCCTTCTAGCATAATGCCCAACGATGTGAGCAGGTTGGCAAGATTTCTATTCAGCACCCAGGTGCGAACTAGTGGCAACTGGAGCATGATGGCATCTAGGTATGATCTGCCTGCGTGGGCGAGCCAAAAAATGAACAGGCCAATACAGCAGAACATAGCCGATAGCCACAGCAAAAAAAGCGGGCGCTTTGGTAACTGACTGATGTTGCTTAATATCCGCAAGGCGTTGGGCAGTTTCGTTCCTTCGGGAAATAGCGTCACTATTTTAGGAACCAATCCAAAAATAATAACAAGCATCATCAGCACAAAAAATCCAAAGGTAATTGCTGGCATATAAATAGCCGTCTTAATCCGCGAGCGGAACTCCTGTTGCTGGGTTAGATATTGAGCAATCAGTCGCGAAGTTTTGGTCAAGCTTGCCGTTTCCTCGCCGGCACGGACCAACGAGATGATGAGCGGGGAAATCTTATAAGATTCGAGGGCTGCGCTTAATGGGACACCTTGATTCACCTTTTGTTTAATTTCATCAAAATAAGAATCCTTTTCTTTTTGCTGCTGAGCCATGAGCGCGATTGCATCAGAGACAAACAAACCCGCATCGAGGAGCTCGGCAAGGTTTGAAAAGAAAAACAGTTCATGAATAGACTGCCTCTTTTTACCGTGCGACACCTGTTCAGCCCTATCGACAGCTTGGAACAATGCTTTCTTGGCTTGTAGCATTGCTATGCCACGGGTTCTGAGCGTTTTTTCAAGTTCTTGGGAGGTAGAAGCTTCTTCTTTACCACTGCATATTGAGCCCGTAATATCGATTCCTTCCCATTTAAATAGTGGCATTATGCGATTCCTCTTTGTTGTTCTTCGATGCCGAGTGCCTGCAATAATTGCGGATAAGTGATGTTTATCCCAATTGCTATTTTCTTTTTACGGCTTGTCGGTCCGGTCATAATTTTAACTTGATGCTGCTGCGCCCCAACGGCACGGGCGATTAATTTGATAAGTTCTTCGTTGGCCTTATTATTTTCGGCAGGACTTTTCAATGCACATTTCAGCATGCCGGACTTATCTATTGAACATCCAGACCGGCCAGCGCTCGGGGTTACTTTTACTTCAAAAATGAGCATTAGAATTCCAATCTAGCACCGCTTAAAAAGTGTAGGTGGATATGGAATACATGCTGCCCTGCCTCCGCTCCATTATTGGAGATGATTCTAAAATGGCCAGGCGAGGGTAATTGTTGCGAAAGCTGCTGGGCCATAAAAAGCATATTACAAGCAAGAGCCCTATCCGCCTCCCTTAATGACTGAAGGTCACGGATATGCTTTTTAGGGATAATAAGCCAGTGAATGGGTGCTTTGGGGGCAATATCCTTTATAACGATAATATCGTCCGTTTCTGCAATAATCGTGGCTGGCACCTCTTTATTGATAATGCGGCAAAAAATACAATCCGGCGCTGTTTGGGTCATAGGATCTCCGAAGTCTTAAACGTAATTTTAATTAACTTAGCATAGGGTTGGGCTGCCCACAATAAGGAAATTTGGTATAACGCCTTGCATAAAATCGGGAAGAACGTATTCTTTTGGTCCACCTTTTTAGGGCTGGGAGGAGTGGCGGAATGGTTAACGCACTTGCCTGCTAAGCAAGGGCTGGGATAAAACCTGGCATCCGAGTTCGAGCCTCGGCTCCTCCGCCAAAAATAAGCGCCTATAGCTCAATTGGATAGAGCATCAGACTACGGATCTGAAGGTTTTTGGTTCGAGTCCAAATAGGCGCACCATCTTGAATTGACATCAAAATCGTGCGAAAATGACGGTTGAGATAGCTGTTAGAGAAGTTAGTTTTTATAATCCCATTCAAAACCTTCTCCAACAGCTATAATACATGAAATTTTCAACGGAGGGTTGGCAGAGCGGTCGATTGCGGCGGTCTTGAAAACCGTTAGGCCCCGAGAGGGGTCTCAGGAGTTCAAATCTCCTACCCTCCTCCATTTTTTGCATTCGATGAAATCCATGTTTTCAAAAAAAGGAATTTTGGCATGCGCTTTCTATCGCTCATTACACTCCTTTTTTCCTTCCCCACTACTTACGCGATTTACCTTCCGGCCAACCAATATATTTCTCTCCCTTTCAACGCCTACACGTTCTCGCAACAACTTGATCCCATCGTTGGACTACCAGACCAACATTTTTACCGGGTTACAACCAGCTTTGGATTCTCAGCTGAATTGGCAGGCCGAACAAAGCTTTTAAAGAACAATGAGAAAGTTCCTATTGAAGAATTAAAGATTGGTGACCAGATCCAAATCAATCCTTTTATTGGTGTAGCATATGAGGATCCGCCTGATATCGTGATTGTCGACGAGCAAAAAATCCTTGATTCACTTACTACGTTGAGCATTCTTTCGCCGAATCGGCGAAAGAATGTAATGAACAAGTTACATGAGTTCAAACTCTTGCCACTCAAGCTGAATGATTCACGTTTTCCACTTCTCATAAAACTCTTTGGCTTCCTGCTATCCGAGAGCAGATTTTTTCTCACTAAAGAGTTTGAACCGCGAATCAATATAAATGCCCGTGAAGAAATAATTGATCATATC
The DNA here is from genome assembly GCA_027452085.1 of bacterium. Lineage (GTDB taxonomy): Bacteria > Babelota > Babeliae > Babelales > JABCYS01 > DAIDHG01. The sequence goes on along the minus strand of DAIDHG010000024.1, from coordinate 1,212 downwards.
CAGCAAGATCTGACCGAACTGTCATTTCCGTCGAGCAAATTTCTAAAAATTGAGCCATTTCGCCACACTGAAAACTTTTACTCGTTAACAGAGACAAGCACATCATGTCGCCTACAAATATCATCCAGTGCAGCCACAATATTATTTTTTGCCCTCGGTTTGCCTCTTGGCAGGCGGGGCGAACAGAAACTCGAAATACCTTCTTGGATCTTGGAAAACGCTACCCCATGGCAACAAGCGCTATTCCTATCTACATATCTTGGATGTCGGATGGCAACCCCAACGGCAAAAACAAAATACAATTTTAACGGTATTTTCATTCAGCTGTCACAACGTTTGCCATACGCTGAATATGGCATCGAGTTTCAAGAACAATTGCGATCCTTATTAAATTTATTCGGAATTGAAACGGGTAATGTATTGTGGTACGACGATTTTACCACACCCAACACCATACGCATTCGATTTAAAATAAATGAAAACAGCGAAAATCTCATGCGACTTTTTAGCACCTTCAGCTTTGAGTATCATCCCCAAAAACAAATGTACGCGCATCTTGCCAATTGCTATTTACGCTACAAGTCATCATTCACAGCTCGCAGTCGCCCCATTCATGAGACCAATTTTCCAACAATTGCCGAATTCTTTAACAACTACAAATCAAAAGATGGTCTAATCCATGATGAAATTATCGCTATTGAACCGATAAATCATCGATCCTTTCATTATTTTCACCATCAATCATCACCCCAAATAATTAACAATTTTGTTGTTGCAAATGAGTGATAATGTTAGATTTGTACTCTCAATAATAAATAACGGGGCAGTAACCGAAAATATTTCGTGATAATGTGAATGCCCTGGAGGAACATTTATGTTGTTAACAATTTTACTGACAACAATCTTTGCTGCATTCTCAACGATCGTATTGGCATATACCTCAACATCTACCGGCATAGGCCCCTGGATTAGCACCACCCTGGTATTAATCGCCTCATTGTTTTTTGCCTCATTACGAACATTCACACGCTCAATTAAAAACGTTGATCAACGCATCATGCTCGCAACAGCCGGCGGGTCAGTAGGCGGAATTCTCTCAACAGCCTTTGGATTCTCATTCCCAACACTTTTCTACTTAGATCAACAAATTTTTAGCAGCTGGCTTTCTCAGCCAGCCTTTTTCATTTTTGCAGTAAGCGGATTAGCAATAAC
>DAIDHG010000023.1 GCA_027452085.1 bacterium | reverse complement strand
GCTTCGTGCAGTTGCCAGATATGCGTGAAGGCACAATCTTGCTACGTGCAGTTAAGAATGATCGGAGATAGCCGGCATTCTTATAATCCAACATGCCTTCTTGCTCTGCTGAGTTGCAGAAGCGGCAATGCTTCTTAGATGTGCCATTGCGGCGGCTACGCTTTTTGAGTAACCGGGCACTGATTTTTAGTTTAACTTTCTTTGCCATGGGTTACGCCTCCGCTGGTGGGGTTGCAGCTGCCGCTATGCCAGCGCTTTCGCGAGCAAAACGTTCGGTAGCTGTGCCTGTTTCTGAGACTTCTGTGTGCTCTTCATCCTCATCCTCAGCGCGAACAGGGGCTCGGCGGAGCGAATCCATTCTGTTTTCTTTGAGGAAGGTATCAACATCGCGAACTGGAGCATCTTCTAATGATTCAGGGCGATGATACGCGAGCGATTTTTTCGGGTGTAAAATTGTTGTGATAGTACGCATGATTGCATCACCAAACTTGATGGTAAACAAGGTGTTGAGCTCTTTCAGCAACTCAGCCTTATGGGCTGCATCAGTTTCGAAGCGGATGAGGCAGTAAATACCGTAATCATTTCTGCGAACTGGATAAGCAAGACGATATTTGCCCCAACGTTCAAAAGAAATCAATGATCCTTTGGCATCTTGGATTGTTTTTGAGATGGTCGTCTCAAGTTGCGCAAACTCATCATTGGTAAAATCAGGTGTAGTAAGAATAAGCGTTTCGTAACGCGACATATGACTCCTTAGACTACATGGAAGTGTTTAACATACACTGGTCGGCAGCCCTATGCTACAGACCTTAGTCTTTACCCATATCTCACGGCCCCAAAGTAGGTGCCTGGTGAGTGGCAGGATTAAGAATACCCGCATTATAGCAGGAAAAACCTTTTATCCAAAAGGTTGTTGCTTGATAGCCGCAAGCCCCGGGGTTTTCTACTCGTTTTCATCAGGTAATGGGGATGGCGATGCCTCGGGAGATGAGGCTCTCATGGTGTCGGCATCGGGGGATGGTGTTGCCCGAATAGTAGATGCCGTTGGCGATGGTGATGAACTTGATTGGCTCTGATCGCCAAAAAGCCGGCATTCTATTGTGCCAATATAGAGGGCAAAGCGTCTGGCCAATCTATGCAATGTTTTTCGCTGTTCTGCCTGGCTTGGTTGGCCACAATCTTCCAGCGTCAGCGCAACATACTCTTGGAGCTTTTTAGCGTGCTGAATTTGTTGTTGGAGTTCTTCGAGCGATGCCATGGCGACCTTTTGGATAGCTTGGTTTATATAGCCGAGCGCCTTTTCATAATGTGAAATCTGAACCGCTTGGGCTGGCTCAAAATAGGCAGCACTCATTTCCGTGTTTGCTGCATGTATGTAATCAGCTATCTCACTCTCTGCTGTCAGGAGCATGGTCAAATATTGGTAGGATAGAGATGCATTTTTGAGAAACTCTTTGTTGTTGCAGCATACGCCCAAATGTTGGTAGATTTGGCCAATATTTCTAATATCTTCGGCCCGTTCTTGGCCATCTTTAATCATTACGATTCCTCGATCAGCATATTTGGCTGCCTGTTGCAACTGAGCAATAATCTCTTGAGTAGTCTCGGGCGTTCTATAGCTTGCCCAAGTTGCAGCCATTTTCCCGATGCGGCGACAATCTTCGATGCTTCTAAACTTTTTCACGGTGCCATCTGGAGAATATTTCATCGAAAAGGTTTTTTCCAGAAAATTTGCCATGAGCTTGGGAATCTTGGCAAGCATCGGTTTGATATCTTGATTGTTTGCTATTTTTATCTGTTGTTCGAGCGCAAGCAGATCCCTATGCGCTTGCTCCTTGTCCCATTCTTGTGAGGTTTCTTCAGCAATGGTTGCAAGCCGCGGGTGTGGTTGGCGGGAAGTTCCCAGTAATGAATGCGCGGCAAAAACAGTTAATACGGCGATAAATAAGTGATGATGATAGTTCATAGTATAACCTCCATTTAAGAGTTTTATTCGATAAGTATCCCGAATTATTTCTTATTGTCAAAAGGTGGGCATGTGGCTGGTAATCTTTGATCCTGCTGAGATGGGTCGCTCGGTGTTTCTTGAGGGGTATTGGTGTGGTCTAAAAGAGCTAATTGTTGCCGCATTGCCTGCAGATATGATGCCGCACTAGCAGCAACTGGCTTAAAGTCAGGAAATTTCTTTGCCAACTCTTTTGCTTTATCCCGAAATTTTTTAGCTTGTGCATCATTTAATAGTGCCTGCCGCTCTTGAAACAAGATTTGGGCCTTGGAAAGCGCTGCCATGATTGCATCAGCATGCACTTTCAGCTGATCGGGCGTCTCTACGCCGTTTGCTAGTTTTAAATGGATGTGTGCCACCAGCTCATAGCTCGATATATTTTCATTTATATCAGCCGCTTTTTCAAGGCACGATGCTGCTCGTTCCAGGTTTGTCATTGGCTCTTGTTTATATGTGAATGCCAAAAGTTTGTACCAGCTACCTAATTGCTCAAGCGTAGCGGTGTGAGGTTCACCGTATTTAACAGCGCGTGCAAGAGCAATCTGTGCATATGAAATGGCTTGCTGTAGGTGACTAACTGCCTCGTGAGTATCTGTTCTTTGTTGCGAAGCTGAAAAATAGAGTTTGGCAAAATCATGATAAAGATTTGTTACATCACATCCCCCATGCAAGCCGATTTCTAGAAGCTCTGCAGGCCGTGCAATGACCCGGGGTTGCATGTAAGGTGCAAGTGCGGCAGTGTTGGTAGATAGATAGCGCGCTGCTCGCTCACATAAAAATTTACTAAAATATCCCTGTGCCTGCCCTAGAGCACGAGCAAGCTCGTGGTGGGCCGAATTACGAGATGCTGCGCGCCTTGATACCGTTTGCATTGCTTTTACCATCTGTTGTATCTGCTGTTTGAGCCGATCTATGTATAGATTTTCATGCTCAAACGTTTTGAATGTAAGTGGGCTTTGGTCAAGATACAATAACTTAGAATGAGCGGTTTCAAATATATACTCGCGCTTGAATATAGATTTAACCCTGTTCAGGTGGTCTTCAATTTGAGCTTTTTCTGCGTGCGTGCATGGTGAAAAGGGTGAATACAGTAACGAGGCAAGAGAAGCTTGAATCGTTGGAAGCAAAGAGATCACTGTATGTTCAATCACGGCACATTGTTCAAAAATAGCGCAATCGATTATTTCATTCTCCTTTCTCATGAGCCACAACAGGAGCCCATCATCTGATGACACGTCCATTTTAAAATCAAATATCTGATGGAAGCTGACCAGGCTTGCACGAATGAGGTGCGCCAAATAATAGGGAATTAATGCTTTGGCGCATGGTAATAAAGCATTCACCAATTCGTTATATCGATAGAGACAGCTCTTTAATTCTTCTCTCAGGTGCGACTGCTGGCCTTCTTGTCGCGATAACTGTTTTTCAAGCACGGCTTTTTTATCATATATAGAAGCGAGCTCAAGCCGATGCAGCTCTAACTGTTGGTTTGTTATTAGTGAGCTGCCATGTCTCGACCAAAACCGCTGCTCTTGGGGTATGTCATTGAAGTAATCCCCGTAAATAATACTTAAGGCTTGTATGGGATTTTTGCAGCGCGCAATCATGCCTACTATGTCTTTCATTCCTGCGTTGAATGACTGTTTTTCATTGTTAATGGTATCAAAAACTTTGTTGACACGAGTTGCCCACTGTTGTCCAACTGATCTTTGCCCAAATCTATTTGATATGTTACAAGTGGGTAGCACGACTTGGGAAATAGCTGCTCGCCATTTTGAGCAAATATTCATTAACCGACAGAGCGATGTGAAATCTTCGTATTGAAGTACTTTTTCAATCAGATAGTGGTGATCTCTGATATGATTATGAGCATTCGATCTTTGGGGTGAGGCAAGCAGTGCTGATATGGTTGTTGATGGGGGTGTGGGTGGTTGATTATCTGTATTGCAATCGTCCGAATCATGGTCAGGCGAACATCTGCTCAAGGATGAACTCTGAGCATTTCGGGTACGTTTGCGTGCAGCTGTTGATGTCTGTTCCCTGTTCGTTTCTATCTGATGTTCGCGGAAGGCGCGAAAAATTGATTTTGAACTATCTGATGAGCCCATAATAGTTGAGCAGATGTAGATGCTGAGTGCGAGCAAACGAAGCTGAATATTCATTGTTTGTGTTCAATCGTTTGTATGAGCCGATATACCTTTTCTATTTCTTCATCATCGACCATGCTTTCATCGGTAGGCTTATCATATGCAACAACAGTTGATGCGTCAGATGCACAAGACGATGAGGAATGATGTCGTTGCATACTGTTTTTCAGCTCTTGGATACGCAAAAGTATATTGGCTTCGTATGCGATCAATTTCTTTGACACCAACTCCGATAAAGGCTTTTTTTGTGAGCTTTTATCAATGGCTGCTTTTTTTAACTCTTGAACAATAGGCAAATGGTGTTCTAAAAAATCTAAAGGCATGTGCCACATTAATGCCATGGATTTATGAAGATAGGTTTCGGCCTTGGCAAGATACTGCAGAAGATTTTGTGTGCGTGTGTGCGCCAAATATATGCATGTTGCCACCATGCTTATGTAGTCGGCGCAGGTCGGCGGTTGGTTGTTTTTTTCCAGCAGTTTTTGAAAACAAAGGTATGAGCGCCGAAGATTCTTTACTTCGTCTTCTCTGGTACTTAAGAAAAAATGCAAAATTGCTGCGCTTCGTAAATCAATTGGATCTAGGTTTGCCTCATTAGGTGCAAGGTTAAGAACATTTTTTGCGCTTTTAACTCCTCTTTTTAATGCTTCTGTGCTCAATGATATACCATTATTTTTGTTAAATTCTGCAATGGTCCGCAAAGCAATCATTCGATTGATTGTGAGCGCCCTGTGATTGTTGAAACTATTTTCCAATGGCATTGACTCTTCATCGATCATAGGTGCGGTTGAAGTTGCCAAAAGGCTTGCGGTGAAAAAGATTGCGGTTAATGCAATGCGTATCTGTTTTGGCATTGGCTGCTTTGCGGTTAGTGATAACAGAGAAATACAGTATGGCAGATGCGTCTTATTGTCAAAAAAGGAGTCGCTCAAAATAACTGAGCGACTCCTTGTAGGATCTATTGAGAAAGTTACTGGAACTTCTGAATGCGCTGGATCACGCGGCCGATAATACGGAAATGATCCTTGCCTTTTACCAGAGCAATAGGCGCACCTTTTTGGTTGATTGACTCAAGTACCACAAACTCTTCGCTTGTAGTCATGCGTACAATACTTTTAACCGGTGTTTCATTGCCATATTCTACGGCGGCGATATCTCCCGAGCGCGCCGGTGTTTCTGGCGAAATAACCAAAAGATCACCTTTATGGAATACCGGTGCGTGGGTATTTGTATCCAGGCAGAGCGCAAACATATTTGCGTCATTGGTATTCAACATTGGGATGAATTGGTCTTTAAACCCAGTCGTTGTTTGTAAGAGCTGGTTATTGTAGGGCGATGGATTTGAAGGAACTTCGCCCATAACTGGTACGATTTGTACATTGAGCTTAACATCGCTCTTCTCTGGAAGGCTTATGTTGCTCTCAATATCATCGGTTCGTTTTTTGCGGATGGCGAAGATATCAAGCGGACTGAGCTCAAAGGCATAGGCCAGCTTGCGTAATGAATCTTCGTTCCAGCGACGGGTACCATTTTTGATGTGAGTTAAATAGCTTTCTGACAAGCCCGTTTTTTCTGCTAATATCTTAGTCGTCCAACCTTTTTCACGAAGGAGTTCCTTAACGCGTAATTCGGTTGGTTTAGGGGTAATAGACATTGAAGTCTCCTCATTTGTCTCTACAATCCTTTTGTGAGACATTGCTATAGCTGAATACTAAAGTTGCTTAGAGTTTCATTTGATAATACACATGGTATATAGCTATATTGACCTCGTCAAATGGGGTAGGGGAGTGGCCAAGAGGTCCAAAAGTGCTCTGCTAAAGCGGCCGCGCTATCCCATAGCCCCAGGTTTTGGGGCGCATCTTACAATAGGCTAGGTTACTACCTGAAAACTATATAAACGAAATAACTGCATGAGTCGTACATCATTAGAATTCAAAATCCTGAAGGACCAACTCGAGCATAATGCCTGGGCGGCAGGGTCTGTCGTCTGCGGCGTGGATGAGGTTGGTCGCGGTTGCTTGGCCGGTCCGGTGGTGGTTGGAGCCTGCATCCTGCATCCAGGGAAAAGCTCGCGAAAAGTTAAAGATTCCAAACTATTAACGGAAGAAGAGCGCTTATCAGCCTACCAATGGATCATTAAAAATAGCTGGTATGGCATCGGTATTGTTACCCCCGGGCAGATTGATACTTATAATATATACCAAGCAACCATGATCGCGATGAAGCGGGCGGTGATGCAGGCAATGGCTGCAAGTCCACAGCGCCCTAGTATGATTCTTATTGATGCGATGCCCTTAAAGCTGCACGGCGAAAATTATAAAGATATTATTGTTCATTATTTTCCCCAGGGCGAGCGCAAATCGAGCTCAATTGCTGCAGCCTCTATTCTTGCAAAAGTTCGGCGCGATGCCATTATGACACGTATGGAAAATGTGATACCCGGTTATGGTTTTGCGAGCCATAAAGGCTATGCAACCGATGTTCATTGCACGGCGCTGCGTGCTCAAGGCAAAACCATTATTCATCGGAATAGTTTTTTGAGTTTCTTAGAGAAGCCAGAGCAGTTAAGCTTAATAGAAGCGGTTGAAGAACCGGCAGAATCACACAATCAAATTATGCATGATTCGCTTACTGAGCACATACATGAACAATCAACTCATTCAAACTAATTCTACGCATACTGCGTTTGCAGAGGTGGTAGAAAGTTCGCTTCAGCAATTTGTTGCCCAGTGTTGGCAATGGGATTTCTTTCCCGCATTCGGTTCATTAGTCACCGTTGAAAATGGTTTAAGAACTATCATTGGCGTGGTTCACCAAACACAAACTGGTTCGATGGACCCCACGCGCTATCCCTTCCCTTATCAAAAAACTGAAGAGGAGTTGCTACGCGAGCAACCCCAAATCTTTGAATTCTTACGTACTACTTTTTCCTGTTTAACAATCGGGTATAAAGAAAAAGGAGTAATCCAATATGCTTTGGCTCCTCAACCATCAAAAATTCATGCCTTTATAGCTTCAGCAGATAAGGATTTGATCCAACAATTTTATAGTTCCGATTTGTATCTGCACGTACTCTTTGGCATGTCTAACTCGGTATTTAACTTAGATGAGCTATTGCTGGCGATGCTGCGCAGCATCAAACAACACGGGTTGCTCACTGAGAAAAAGATGGCCAATTTTATTGAAGCCTTTTCATTGCATACCGGAAATGACTATCGCAGGCTTAAATTATTTCTCCAACGGTTGGAGGGGATGCGGTAATGTTTTCATTTATCAAAGAAAAATTAAAAAAAGCTTTTTCGATTTTTGACTCGGTCAGAAGCTTCTTTTCTCGCAGTAGGCTTGATGAGCAGGAGCTGAAAGCACTCGAAATATCATTAATCAAAGCAGATGTTGGGGTCAAAACGGCTCGGTCGATTATTGAGGCGGTGCGTAAAAACAATAGTGAAAATCGCACCGTGCGTGAAATTGTTATCGATGAATTTAAAAAGTCGCTGATTCCCTATGTTGACCCGAGTGCGCGCGTATATCTCTTGGTTGGGATCAATGGCAGTGGCAAAACGAGCCTGAGCGGTAAGCTGGCTGCTCGCTTTAAACAACAGCATAAAAAAGTATTAATGATCGCCGGTGATACTTTCCGTGCCGCGGCCACCGAGCAGCTGCAAACATGGGCCTCGCGTGCAGGGTCAGACATTGTGATTGGCGCAGACCAACAAGATCCAGCCTCAGTTGTCTTTGCCGGTTGTGAGAAATTTAAGGCTGGTGGCTATGATGCCTTAATCATTGATACGGCAGGTCGGTTGCAGACAAAGATTCCTCTCATGAAGGAATTAGAAAAGTTAAAACGCACCATTATTAAACAGTTGCCCAACGACAAAATAGAGACATTCCTCGTGCTTGATAGCATGCTTGGGCAAAATAGCTTGGAGCAGGCGCAGCTCTTTCATGAAGCATCACCGCTCAGTGCCGTGGTGCTTACCAAAATGGATGGCACAGGCAAGGGAGGAATTGTTTTCGCAATTTCCTCACAGCTATCAATTCCCATCGCCTATATCTCATGTGGTGAAAAGATCGACGATCTTGAGCTCTTTAATCCTGATCAATGTATTCAACAAATAGTGGATGCATAAAAAAAGACCCGCCGTAAAATGCGAGTCTTTTTAATGCTGAATTACTGTTATTAAGCAATTTTGGCACCGCGAGGGCCGCCCTTCACTACGTTTGGCGCACTCTTGCCCAGATGTTTATCAATTTCGGCCATAGCTGTCTTAATCGAGGTCTCGGTAGTTGATGGCAATTTATGTTTGAGTAATGCCGCTAAGCGCTCTTTGGCTAATTCAGGCTTGCCCAAACGATCCAAACACTCGGCCAGCCGCAACTGAATGCCAATCATTTCAGGCTTTTGTTTCACTACTTGCGCAAAATATTCTGCCGCCTTGGCTGGTTGGCCATTTTGGAAATAGACCTCGCCAAGGTTATTGAGCCCGCGAATATCGCCTGGCGATCGTCGTAAAAACTCTTCGTAGACGGCTACTGCTTGCTTTGATTCACCTTTGAAGAATAGTGCATTTGCAATCAAGAAGAGTGCTTCATCCAGCCTCGGGTTGAGCGTGAGAAGCCGTTTGTAACCAGAAATAGCATCATCATATTTTTTCAATTGCATGCTCAAACGCGCATATTCATGAATGCCAACGATATTATTATCAAAGTCGCCATGCACGGCAGCGTTCTTAAATGATTGCCATGCTTTTTCTTGGAAGGCCAATTTCTGTTTTTCATCTTTTGCTGCTTCTGCACGCAAGAGTGCTACGCGTGCTCGGTTATAATGCGCTTTGCCGTAGTATGGGCGCAGAGAGATTGCCACATCTAAAAACTTCTCGGCATTGTCATACTCTTTCTTTTGAATATAGAAAGAAGCAAGATTGTTGTGTGCTTCTGGGTAATACGGATGGATGCGCAACCCTTGTTTGAGCACTTCAATCGCTTCATCTGTTTTGCCAATTGATGAATAGGCAACCGCCAAGTTATTTATTGGATCAGGATAAATGCGATCCATTTTGATAGCTTGTTTAAAATGCGGAATCGCTTCCGCATATTTGCCATTTTCAGATAGAGCTACCCCATAATTATTATACGCGCGTGCACGCCCTGGAGCATTTTTTAGCACGTTTGCCCAGAAAGCTTCCCCAGAGCTCCATACCTTATTGCGATCATAGGTGCCCGCGCCCAACAATACGGCGCAGGTTGCTACTGGCAGGAATTGCAGTGGTGATTTAAAGAATCTTTTTTTGTGCTCTTCAGAGGTGGCTCTTTTTTCTACCATATATTGAATGCCATACACTAACACAGCTGCAAGCACAAATAACCATCCAACGCATGCAAGGTATGTTTTATAATCTGCAATAAGTTCGGTGGCCGGAATAAATGATGCACGAGGAGCAATGGTTATAAAGAACCACAGTAAACCAAAGGCGATCATGTTGGTGGTGTTGCGACGAAGCAGATGCAGAATGTAACCGCCAATGGCAAGCAATGCCATTAAGGGCAATAAACAATCTGGGGCGAAGAAGCCGCGTACCATTTTCCAGTCATAATCAACACTGATGTTAAATGGCCACAAGAAGATACCCAAATAGTGCAAAATCACTTTAAATTGTGAAATAAAGAATGGCCATGGCTTGATCAGGTCAGTGCGATTTTCTGTCAGTTCATTACCAATGTTGTTTGGTAATGCTTTCTTCATGGTAATGATTTCAATAAAGAAATTAGGCTTTAAAAAGTAGAGATACATTCCCCATACGGTCAAAGCAATACCAGCATGTTGCATCCAACGGCTCTTGAGGCTTTTCACATCACCTTGAGCCACAAAGAACCAGTCAACCAATAATAAGAGCACGGGTGAGATAAAGGCATATTCTTTCGTGCCAGTAGATAGGGCCGCCAGCGCAAAGAGCAGCACGCCCAGCCCAATTTTTGCTGTTTTGTTGTGCACGGTATTAAACAGCAAAAAGCAGAGTGACATCATTAAAATAAAGAGCCCGGCCAATCCTTCCAACCGCCCTTGAATTACATAGGAGACTGTTTGTGATTGCACCGGATGCAACATGAATAAAGTGGTTGCAAAAAGGGCGATAGGATATGCGTTGTTGTAAAAGAATGAGCTATTAAAGCTTAAGCCTTCAAGGCGCTCTTTTTCTGCTTTGTTTTTAAGTAATGAAAGTGCGTAATACAAGAAATAAAAGACAACAACCGATGTGAAAATATGGAAGAAAATATTAAAGAGACGGTAATAGTGTGGCGCAAATGGATCACCCTTGCCCATGCGGTAATTGACCGCGTTCAGCCAGGTGCCTATCCAGCGGGCATGTTTAAAAAATAATGTGCTCAACGTCTCAGTTCTAATATTAAAAAATTTAAGGATATTGGCTATATCATCAAATTGAAACGCATAATCTACTGACTGGTAGTACACAAAAAAAGTTACTGCAGCCAGTGCTAAAGGGGCGACTACAAATTTGATTAAGGTAGATAGTAACGATGACTCTTGAGATTGAGTTTGCTGTGCGTGCATGCGCTCTCCAAAAAACATTAGTTCATTTCGTATCCGCTTATTTCGACCATTTGAGCGATCGATATATATCGCGGGACGGCACATTGTATTGCACCAAAAAAACAAGATCAATATGGGTGACTGATTAAAGTGTGGTACCGTATGACCAAATATAGCGACAATACCTGCTCATCAATGGTATACTGGTTCAAGGTTTGATCCTTAACAACGAAAGTTACTCAATTCTTACTCAGTGAATCATATGATGACAACATATAAAGTTGCGGCTGTATTGAATGATGCGATCGCCAAAGTATTGGCCTATTTTCTCATCGTTATCTTCAGCGGCTATTTGCAGGCGTATATTGCAAAAAAACTTGGTGATCGTACGGCAGAGGATGCAGGATTTTTATCATTACACCCGCTCGTTTATTTCGATCCACTTGGTTTTGCCTTGTTCTTCTTAACCGGCTTTGGCTGGTCACGGCCGGTGCCAATAAATCCACAACGCTTTACTGGCCGACATAAGCGCCTTGAAGCATTCTTTGCCTACAGTAGTCAAGCTTTTGCAAATGCAGTGCTGGCTTTTTTAATGATGTTTATTGTTACTACAACGCTTGGCGGTTTTTCGCAAACCTTGCCACTGCCAGCCTTCTTCGTTTCACATCCTGCGGTTAAAAAAGCTTTTGGCCTGGTGATCTTCCGGATGGCTATTTTTGCGGTCTATTTCTCCTTCTTCAGCCTACTGTTGGGCTTATTCCGTGCAACGGCATTAATTGGTTTTGCAAAATTTGATATTGGCGAATGGCATGAAACAGAATTAATATCATTATTGATTGCCATTGCCTTGTTATATTTGTTTGAAGGCCCGATAAACTTTGTGATGCAATTTATAATTTTGGGCATCGAAGGTTTGATCTGGCATTGGTGGATATGGCTTGCCAACCTTCTTGGGTTTATGCAATTCTACAAAGGCTAGGGATGTTCACCAAAAAATCACACAAAAATCTGCCTAAGGAATAGAAAATGTCATTTGAAAAAATTCAACGCGGCACCGTACAAATAATCCCAGCTGAAGAACTAAAAAAAAAGTTGGCTTCAGGTAAAAAATTAAAAATAAAGCTTGGCGTTGATCCAACTGCGCCCGACCTTCATTTGGGTCACGCCGTTGTGTTGCGCAAGCTTCGTGAGTTTCAAGATCTTGGCCATCACATTACCTTAGTAATTGGGGATTTTACCGCTCGCATTGGCGATCCTACCGGCCGATCAAAAACACGACCACCACTTTCAGATGCCGACATTGCCCACAATACACAAACCTATTTAGCACAAGTTGGCAAGATTCTAGATCTGGGCACTCTTACCATTGAAAAAGGCAAGCGGGGTATGGTTTCATTTAATTCCACCTGGCTTGATTTGCTCACCATGAAAGATTTTGTGCAGCTCTGTGCCAAGGTTACTGTGTCACGTCTTTTAGAACGTGAAGATTTTGCAACACGATTGAAAGAGCATACGCCTATCAGTTTTCATGAGCTGCTGTACCCACTATTCCAAGGGTATGATTCAGTGGCATTAGAATCAGATGTGGAGCTTGGTGGCACTGACCAAACCTTCAACTTATTAATGGGGCGATTCTTGCAAGAACAGTATGGTCAATCACCACAAGCGGTGATCACCACTCCGTTACTCATTGGTCTTGATGGCACTAACAAAATGTCCAAATCATTAGGCAATGCGATCGGTATCGCTGAACCAGCCGACCAGGCCTATGGCAAACTCATGTCAATTTCCGATACGCTCATGTGGCAATACTATGATCTATTAGTTGGCAAAACTATTACTGAAATTGATCAAATGAAAAAGGATGTGGCATCGGGTGCAGCACATCCAATGAAACTTAAAAAAGAGATGGCGCATAGCATCGTCAAACAGTTTTGGTCACCCGTGCAGGCCGACCAGGCTCAAGAGCAATTTGAAGCGTTGTTTCAAAAGAAGGATTATGCACACGGAACACCAGTTTCATTTCCCGAAGGCACGCCCAATCCACTTGGGATTATCGATCTTTTAAGAGCACTCCAGGCAGCGCCGACAAATGCCGAAGCAAAGCGCCTTATTGAAGGTGGCGCTGTGCATATCGATGGTGAAAAGATTTCTGATATTAAGACAGTGATTAACTGGAAAACGGGGCAAACCATCCGGGTGGGCAAACATCGAATTTATGTGCTTGCTTAAAGGCATTAACGTATTTGTTACCTGTTACATTATGCACCCAATTTTAATGCATGTTGGGTGCCTTGTTTTAACGCGGATTTGATACTGGTTGGGCAGGACCATCAGCTATAGCCGTGGTCAGCATAAATTCTTCAACCTGTTTCATAAGGGCGGTACATCGTTCTGGATTGTTTTCAAACTCTTCATTGCAATCAAGCACTAATACCGGCACCGGTTTAAGATCTTCAACGACACCATTTTTATTCAGTAGATAATCGGTGTGACGTTCATCAATCTGTTTCATGTATTGGAATGTAATGCCGCCTTCTGAGCCGCGGTTGCGTTTTTTCATGCGGTCAAAAGCAATCTCGGGATTGGTGTGCAGATAGATAATGCCGATTGGTGGCATACATTTGCCCGGCACTAAGAAATTAAACCATTGTTGATGCAGATCCCATTCGGCAGGCGTCATAAAGCCTTGATCTAGGTCGTTTTTTGCAAAGGCATAAAAGCCCGAATAAATAGATCGTTCGATCACATGGAAGGGAGAAGGATTTTGTTGCTCTTGTATATGATGGCGCACTCGTTGGATCATCGCCCACGTTTCCATAGTAAACGCCCAGCGCTGCGGATCTTCGTAGAATTTGGTCAACATCGATCCGCCATCTTCGCTTTGCCAATGTTCACGAGGCTCATAGGCAATTGAAGCATAGGGGATATGCTTGGCCAAGAGCGTCAGAAAAGTGGATTTACCGGCTCCGATATTGCCTTCAACAAGATACATAGTGTGTAGCTCCTCATGAGATTTGATGCTATAAGTATCGCTTATATAGTCGTTT
>DAIDHG010000022.1 GCA_027452085.1 bacterium | reverse complement strand
TTTGGAGATGACGATTGGCTAGAGTTCGATTCAATGATTAACATTCGACCAATTAGAGGCAATAGAACTCGCGGAGTAGACAACCCACAAATCCAAAAGGCAATCAAAAGAATAACATCGAAATTGGTTGTACAATGATTCACAGAGAATTGGCTGCTGGCAGATGGTATCAGTTCAGCTTCTCAGAACAATTGGCCAACATTGGAGCGGATGTTGGTCGCACTATTAAATGGAAAAACAAAGGCCATTTAGATTTTAGCAGAGAGGCCTTGAGGCGCGCCCTCGAACTTTTAGGCCTCTCACTGAGCGATCCCAAAAATCAAAATCATCGTATCAAAGAATTAACGATTGTTCGGGAAGCGCTCATCGATTATTTTGAGGGCTCAAACATCTACAAAAGCACAGATGAGGCCTGGGAAAACTATTTCATGTATTTTAATTGGATCGCCGCGCGAGAACGAGGAAAATAGACATGCTTATCAATCTTACCTTTTTACGAACGCATCGCGATTATCGCTATCTATTCCTTGGCCAATTAATTTCAGCGGTTGGCAGTATGATGACGTACATCGCCCTACCATACCAGATGTATGAGCTTACTCAGTCATCATTTTCTGTTGGCATGATCAGCATTGCAGAATTATGCCCGCTGCTCATTACCGCTTTTTTAGGCGGTGCCTATGCGGATCGCTTCGATCGTAGAAAATTACTCATTCGTTCCGAACTTGCGCTGGCTGCATCTACGGGTCTGTTGGCATGGTATACCTGGGCAACAACACCAAGCCAATGGGTGCTCTATATTGCAGCAGCTACCATATCCGCCATTAATGGTTTTCACCGACCTGCTCTGGAAGCGATGACGCAACAATTGGGCAAGCCAGAAGATTACGCACATATCAGTGCCCTTAATTCTTTAAAAAGCATCCTTGGATCTGTCGGCGGACCGTCATTGGCTGGTTTTTGCATCGCAACCTTTGGTTTACCCGCAGCCTATTTAATCGATGGGGTGAGTTTCGCACTCAGCTTGTTAGCAATTTTGCAAATTAAACAGATTGCCTTTGTAACTCCTGAAGCCGCCACTTCAGCATCACCGCTGACCGATATACAAGAAGGTTTGCGATATGCCTGGGGCCGGCAAGAACTCCTTGGCTCATATGCAGTTGATTTTTGTGCGATGATCTTTGGCATGCCCACAGCCCTATTCCCAGCCGTTGCTGATATGTTTGCCGATGCTTCATTAACGAGTGCCCAAGCCGTTGGGTATTTATATTCAGCGCCAGCCGTAGGTGCTCTCGTTGCCACATTACTCAGTGGCTGGACCCACCGAATTCGATCATTTGGCAAAGCAATCTCAATTTCAGCGCTCATCTGGGGCGTGTGTATCATTGGCTTTGGTTGTGCGCATTCATTCTGGTTGGCCGTTCTCTTTTTAGCACTCGCAGGAGGCGCTGATGCCATGAGCGGCATCTTCAGAATGACATTATGGAACACCACCATCCCGAAAAATCTGCGCGGGCGCATGGCGGGCATTGAGATGATGAGCTATATGAGTGGCCCGATGCTTGGTAACGCAGAATCTGGTTTGGTCGCCGCGGCTTTTGGCACCAGATTTTCCATCGTCTCAGGTGGCGCAATGTGCCTCTTGGGCGTTAGCTTATGCGCTATCGCGTTGCCTCGTTATTGGAACTTCAAATCGATGGAGGCCTGAGCCAAGGATATTTAAAGAAAGAGCGCAACCATCAGGATGCACCATGATTAAGATCAACAATATCTATACCGATAGATTGCACTTACGCCGCTGGAAAGAAGAGGATACAGCAGCCTTTGCCTCATTAAATGCAGATCCTATTGTTATGGAATATTTTCCATCAGTTCTTTCGCCAGAGGAAAGTAATGTATTGGCTAATCGAATGGATAGTAGCTTTGAACGATGGGGCTACGGCTGGTGGGCAGTTGAGCTGAAAGAAACAAGAACCTTCATCGGTTGCGTTGGATTGAGTGTTCCATCATTTGAAGCCCATTTCACACCGTGCGTGGAAGTTGGCTGGCGTTTGGCAAAACAATACTGGGGTAAAGGATATGCCACCGAAGCGGCGCAGGCGGCCATTGATGTCGGCTTTAAACATTTTGGGCTCAAACAAATCGTTTCATTCACCGTGCCGGCAAACCAACGCTCACGGGCGGTTATGGAGAGGCTGGGGATGACTCACCAAGAATCAGATGATTTTGCTCATCCAAAATTACCAGCCGATCATCCATTGAGCAAACATGTGCTTTATAGACTCAGCCGAGAACAATGGCGTGAGCATTCAATGAGAAATGATGCGAAAATTAAGATTATCACGCGGCAAGCGCACCCATCCGATGCTGCCGCATTAGTGGCTGCCGAACGCGAAGTAGCGCAAATTCCTGGCAGGCTGATATCACAGCCGAATGAACTGGTTGTTGAAAATTTTAGGTCAACCCTGGAAAGATTATCCAACAACAAACACGGTTACTATTTAATTGCGGAATCACATAGCAAAATTGTAGGGCATGGTTGTCTTGAAATAGCGCCTTTAAAATCCATTAGCCATGTGGCGCAATTAAAATCTCTGGTGGTTCATGCCGGTTGGCAAAATAAAGGTATTGGCACTCAGCTTCTAAAACAACTCATTGAATGTGCAAAAAATTCGGGCACCATCGAAAAGATTGAGTTATCAGTGCGCAGCACCAATGAACAAGCCATTGAGCTCTACAAAGCATGCGGATTTGTCGAAGAAGGACGTTTAAAAGATCACATCAAACTTGATGAGCAGCAATATATTGATGATATCCTCATGGCGCTCTTTGTGAAATAAAATTCATTCAAAAAAAGCCGACCCTTACGGGCCGGCCTTTTTTTTGAATTGGAAAAAACTTTAACTATTAAGCAAAGTTATATTGTAAGTTAACCAGAGTACGGTAGTTGGCAGTAAACTGCGCATTTTTCACCTTGGCCTTCTCATCCAATGAGCCGATTGCAGCGCCTGAGAATTCAAACTCAACGCCGACTGAGAAATCACCCATATTAAAGACGCAGCGCGGTGAAACACGAACTTCGTAATCCATGTTCATGATCCAACCATAGGCAATTGGTTGGCCACAGCTATCAAACTTACAAATCTTCTTAGTTGAACCAAGCGTTTTGTTAAATCCAGCAAAGATACCAGGAACAATCTTTTGTTTAGACGATGAAAGATCAAACCATGCCGCGATTGACTGTGTCGGCGCGTATTTGCGTTTACCGGTAGCAGCATCTTCTTCAGTCACAACGTAGCCAGTCAAGCCATACATTTCTGCCAAGTTTTGTGCATAAATAACTTGGGTGCGCAAAGTAACTGAATCCCATTGTTTGAATGCAAAGAATGTGGCACTCACTGAATCAACATGTTCTTTGAACTTGAGGCAGCCAGGCTGTACGCAATTAGTTCCACACGCGCTGCCATCATTACCATCTTCATTATTTGTGCACACGCCATCAAAACAGGTCGAACATGGGTTGCAGCCAGTATTGCAAGGCAATACCCCTTGGCAACAATCGCCGCCACCAGTAGATGCATTTGCCACGCAGCATTTCACGCCGCCGGTGTCGGCCATGTCTTTAAGACAGTCAAGGCATGCAGCGTTGCACGCCGAATCAACAATCCGTGGCACAAGGCGCTTGTAGTCAACGCCAACACCGCACAAGGATACTTCTTGGCCATCTTTTTTACGCTCATAATCAAGTTGGAAATAGAGGTTTGGAACAATGGCCTGGCGAATATATTTGGTTGTTGTACCTTCAGGACCATCGCTGGCGTGTAACTGGCCCTGGCTTAACGCAGCAACCATAAGGCCAAATTTACCATCGCAACTTCCGCCAGTGAATTTATAACGGAATTGCGGCTGAGAAGAGAAGATCGCAATTGGTGCACCAAAACCATAGCCAATAACTTCCGGTTGGCACAGGCCAGGCTGAATTGGGTGAGTATCATAGCCAAAAGTAATATGGTGGTAATCATCCATCACATCGTCAAGCATAACAAAAGCAGATCCAAGCTGCGCTTGCCCCATAGCACCTGCTGACGGCATTGCACCAACGAAGTCAAAACCGAGCTCTGCGCTTGGCTTCCAACCATTGTATGGCTCGCTTGATGCGCTCACGTTCAAGAAAGAACTCCACGTGTTTAAACTGAACTGAACCTGAGCATTCATATCATCGCCATTTGCATCATAGCATTTTGCAGCCGGCCCGGCATTGAATAGATTATCGAACATACCGGTTACTTTGCGCGAATCAAGAAATGGTTGCAATTGAATTGAACCACTCCAACTTACTTCAGCTGCCAATGGCTGTGTTGCCATTAAAAGAGCAACCAATGAAACTGAGGTTTTTCCATTACGACTGAACATTTTTGTGTTCCTTCACTACTTATTGGGTTAACGTGTAGATGGCGCGCACAACACTTTTGTGCCTGCATTCAACAATGCGTGACACAATATCAATGAATGCATAAAAGTAAAGATGCGAAAAATTCTGTTATACTCATTGCCCCTTGCAAAACTATGCTACAGAAGGAGTATTATGCAGATCAGTCGTTTCACTTTTGTTACTATTCTTTGCTTCACACGTGCATTAAACGCTTCCAGCGATGCCGCCACAGCATTACACAATCTGGTTGATGTACAATCAATAAGTGACCTCCTCCCCGGGCTAAAGCCGCGGGGCTTCCGGTCACAGTTCACTGAATTTATTGGTTCTTCACATAGTTTCTAATGATTTCTTCATCCACTTTACCAACTGTCTCGGCAAAATATCCATCGGCCCAGAAGCTATCGCCCCAGAGGAATTCCTCTAGTTCGGGGAACTCTTTTCTGACCACATAGCTACTTCCGCCTTTGATATATTGCATAGCATTGCTAACACTTACGTTGGGATTCAATTGGATCAATATATGTACATGGTCAATTTGTACATTCAGTTCATGAATTTCCCAATCATTAACCTCTGCACATTGCTGAAGCAATTGTTTCAGCCTTTGGGCAAGATCACCCTGGAGGAGCCGCTTTCGATACTTTGGTACCCAAACAAAATGATACATGAGTCTATGTTTGCTATGTGCGCCACTACGATACTTCATGTACCACAGTATGCCTTTCTTATTCGCACTCGCAAAACTTCGTTTTGCTTCAACGTGCTATCTGATTGGCATTCATCCCCAGGCTTGAAAGCCGTGGGGTTTTCTGCCAATGGGGAATAAATTTGAAATTGTATTTTTCTAACAGCAAGTTCAGATTTATTCAAGAGAAGGCTTTTTTAATTTCCGTGTTGCCTCTTTTCTGGCAACACCTTTGAGCTGGTGGGTATTCACAAACGCTATTACCCTTTTTGGGTCATGCGCACTTAAGTCACGCAGCCACCAGCCGATAGCTTTTTGAATAAACCATTCTTTATCAGCTACATAGCCAGCAGCCCATTTGAGCATACGCTCTGGATCATGCTTTGGTTTGGCATAGGGCAAGGTATACACAAGCGCCGCTCGGCGCATCCAGAAGTTGGGATGCTTCGTCCAGTTCTCCAACTCATCCAGAAGTGACTCATCGGCCAAAATGCATTTAGCTGCCGCTTTGGCCATGTGATCTTCCAACGCCCAGCCATCGACAAAGGTGAGGAAATAGACGATTGTCTGCCACAGTTCTTTGGATGGTTTTACACGCAATAGAATCTTTGCGCAACACACCATTGCATCATAGATATTGGTTTGCCACAGCTCGGTAGCCAGTGAAAGCAGTTCTGCCTGGGAAAGCCCCTTGGATAATGAGCGTGTAATGTCTACACAGAGTGGCACTGGTATACCCCAATGCTCACGATTTGATTTATGATAGTTCTTATCAATTATCGCCCGTTCACTGTCTTTATGCAGTTTGAGCTCGTTCAAGAACTGCTTCAGATTCATTTTGTTTACTCTAACGCACCAAGCTTGGTGAGCACATTGCGCAACGTTTTATAATTATCGCGGCACATGAGCAAGCCAATAATACCGACCGATTGCGCGGCTAAGATATTGTCGTACTGATCATCGATGAAGATTGTTTCTTTTGGATCTAAATCGTAGGTTTTGAGCACATACTCAAAAGCATTTTTTTGCGGCTTAATCAAGCCAATCGCGCCAGACATGATCACACCATGAAAATAGGTGTTGAAGATATCAGCATATCGTCGCTGCAAAACCTCTGATGATGCCTCATCCCAATTGGATAGCACAAATAATTTATTCTTCAGTTTGCCGTGTGCGTCTTTGGCATGATAGCAATCATGCAGCAAATTGATGCCATCCATGATAGGATAAATTGTGTCTACAAATGCCTCTGGATTAAACATCTGCTCCAACACAGCCAACAACAACCTTTTTTCACGTGCACTCACAAAATAGTGCTGAAGCTCAAGATGATCGATATATTCACGCACCGATTTCATAACCTCTGTGCCACTCACCGCACCTGCCAGCCAATGATGCATGATAATCGGCATTGGTCTACCTTCATTATCAGTCGCAATTTCATACGGATGCTCTTCAGATGGATTTAATTTATCAAGCACATCATAGAGCATATGCTTGATGTTGGGAGAGCGCCAATCAAAGAGGGAGTAGCTGGCGATATTCCAAATGCCAATCTTCCATGCCATCTTGTATGGCGAGATGCGAAACAAAGTATCGCCCAAATCCCAAATTATATTTTTTGCATGAATGGACGAGCCGACTAATAGCAACAATATAATTTGTTTGAGCTTGGTCATTGGCGCGCCTTGACCAATGTTTCAATTTCGTTGATCTGTGAGATCAGTTCAGGCGTCTGTTCTTTTGCCTCAAGTTGATGCTTTCGATACTGCAGCCATTCCAATTCAAACTTTTTGATCTTCGCATCAACGGCGACCAGCTCCTTTTTTAACGAGTTGGTAGCGCGTTGATCCTTTTTTTGTTCAGCTTCCTTTAATTTTGATGCAACGCTGTTACGCACTGCTTGCAATGATGATTTGGGAATTTTCACCGCGGCCGCAATCAAGGCGGGTGCGCAGAGCGCACAGAGTATAACTATTCTTAGCATGTAAACACCTTTCTTAGCTAGTTAATCTCATCGCATGCCTTTTCATCGGCATGCGCAAGCATTTCTCTCAATGCCACTTCTTGTTTAATTTTGTCTAACTCCATCTCTGCCCATATGAATGAAAACGGCCCGAAAAAGAAATCGTTAAGCGATTGCCGCCGCTTACTGGTAGCTTTTGATTTCATGCGCGTATGATGCAAAAGGTCTGGGTATCGTATTGATGCTTCTCGGTTGCTGCCAGTTGGCAATCGCAACTCTATGAGCTTCATGCAACGATCCCAGTGCTGATCAAGCCCTTTTACATTTTCGTAATCTTTCAGAAAGAAACTGCATTCTTCATTGGTAAAGCCGGTATGGGCCATGAGCAACTTTTCGTGGCCGATAAATTGGGTGAACGCCCAGCGCGCCACTTCATGCTGTGGGTCGCTCGCAAAATTTCTTGGATTAAAAAGATATGTGCGTAAATAATAGCCTTGAGCGGTTTCATTCAAACCGGCACTGTGCAAATATTCAGTCACATTTTTTGCCAGCATGCACGCCTCAGCGATAGTTTGAACGCCAGCCATCTGCCAAACAGATTCACGCACTTTTCTGGCAATTGGGTAGATCTTACTAGTTAAGCGCTGCGCTTCTTCATCATCGAGATCATCATCATCTTTAACTGAACCCAGCGCATACAGATCTTGGGCCGTGTATTTTGCGCACTTAAATTCATGTATTGCACGTGTGCGAGCAACCTCTGGGCAATCAGATGATGTGCGCAAATGAATTGCATTAATAACTTTTTCTTGTGCCTTTGCGGCATGTCGTGCATAATCGAATTCAAAGAGATTGGGATGCTCTGAATATTCTCTATACCATACATCTGCTGCCTGTTGTAAGTATCGGCATTTGGCATCGGTATCGTGCGCACGCTCAGCCAGCTGGTCATAACATGCGGCAATGTGATTCCAATAACAGAAGTATTTGCCAAGCATGTGTAAGCTCATCGCTTTATGCAGATATATCTGCTCTGTGCCCGCATCGAGAAATTTTGCTGCGTGTCTGAATATCTCACCGAGCGTTGTTGATCCATCATGCAATAGTGCAATTGCAGCACCGTGGCGCTCAGCAGTCAAAAATAATGCTGCCACCCAGGGATATACCATATGACCCGCGTTGGGTTCACGCTGAGCATGACTCCAACCCGCGCAAATGGTGTTGTAAATGGTTTTATCACGCTGCAGCTCCGCGCGCCACACGGTATTGGCCAGCTCGGCTGATGCTTCAGAATTATCTATGCGCTGGGCCGTCAACTGCTTTTTGAGCTGTTCAACCTTCAGGATCTCTTCATCAACTTTATTTTGAAGTCGTACCATATCAAGCGTATCGCGCACCAAACAAGGCGCATCATATGAGCCCAGCATTTGCATGGAAATCGCAACAGATGCGGCACTGATGTAGATAAGTTTTTTCATTTTGCACCCACAAAATATCTGTTAAATAAACAACGCTGCAACCATAGCAGATAATAAATTTGATAATGAGCCGCCAAGCAGTGCAAGAAGTGCAAATGAGCTGAGCCATTCACGCTTTGATGGCACTAATGCGCCGATGCCACCAATTTGAATACCAATGCTTGAGAAGTTTGCAAAGCCACAGAGCGCATAGGTAACAACTGCCACGGTGCGCTCACTTAATCCTGCTTTTACCAACTCGGTGTATGCCACAAATTCGTTAATTGCTAATTTTGTACCAAGCAATTGACCAACCGATAATGCCTCGGAGCCAGTAAATCCAAGCAAATAGGCAAATGGTGCAAAGAGATATGAAAAGAAAAAATTCAAATTCAAGTGCGGCATACCAATCCACGAGCCAGCGAAGGCAAGCAGTGCATTTACAAATGCGATCAATGCAATAAAGGCAACCAACATTGCGCCAACATTCAGTGCCAAGGATAAGCCATCGCTTGTGCCGTGTGCAATTGCGCTAAACATGTTTGTCGACGTTGCTTCCAATTCGATTGGTTTGTTGCCAGCTGTTTTTGGTTCATCAGTTTCTGGCATCAACATTTTTGCAATCACAATCGTGCCGGGCAATGCCATGAAGCTTGCAGCCAATAGATGTGGCGTGGGCACGCCCATCGCTGCATAGAGCACTAAAATAGAGCCGCTTACATGCGCCATGCCACTAACCATCACGGTAACTAATTCTGATTTTGTCATATGTGGCAAATAGTTGCGAATAACAAGTGGCGCTTCCGTTTGCCCCATAAAGCTGTTGGCAATCACTGATAAGGTTTCGGCGCCCGATGTTTTAAAAAGTGGGCGCACCAACGCGCTGGTGCAGCGCACAATCAATTGGATAATGCCAAGATGAAAGAGCAGCGCCATGAATGCACCGAAGAAGATGATGATCGGCAATACACCAAATGCAAACACAAAACCAACCGATTGATTGTAGGTGGCCAATGATCCGAATACAAACTTGGTTCCTTCTAAACCAAATTCATATAATTTGCCGATGCCATTTGATAGAGCAGTGAAAAAACTTTGCCCAAAGGTTGTTTTAAGAAAGAAGAATGCTAATACAAATTCTAGAACCAACCCATTGATGATCAGCCGATAATTAATATGCTTTCTTTCTCGTGATGCGGCGTAACAAATTAATAAAATGGCCCCAATGCCAAGTAGATTCATATAACGATTATACTCGAGAAAATAGTCAAAGATGTTCATCATCAACCTTCAGGTTATAGATTTTAAAATATGAGGCGGTAGTATAACGGGAATCAATTCATAGACCTAGGGCATACGATTATGGTTATCAATGCAATGCGAGCAGAATCTCCGCTCATCATGCTCATCGCTGACGGCGTGCACAATTCTGTTTTTGTAAGCCAAGTAGTCGAGCCGCTCAAAAAACGAGCGGCAGGCAGACCATTGGTATTGATTAGTTTCGAACGACCGATGCCCATCACTGTGCCAGCTGAACTGCACGAATTAGATTGCGAACTTATTTTATTGCCACGATTGCCCTTTATTTCAACCATCAGCTTAATCCCTTCTCTTGTTCGTTTAAGAAAAATTTTACAGCAATATCCTTCTTACGAAATGATTGCACGTGGTCCATTTGCGGGATGGCTTGGGTTACATGCAATCAATCAGAATTGCAGCACACTTACTATTCAAGCACGCGGATTAGTTGCAGAAGAATATAAAATGATACACAGCAGCTCACCATCGCTGCTCAGTTCATTTCGTGCGCGCCAATTTGTGTGCTTAGAGCGCACGGTGTATAGCACACGTAAAGCACACGTGATCATTGAAGCAGTAAGCGAAGCAATGCGAGAGTATCTATGCAAAGAATTTTGTGCTGATCGACCACGCATTACGATTGCAGAAATTGATAAGCCAATGGTTGTAGCAGAAGAGCAACGAAATGGCTGGCGTGCACAGGTGCGGGCCGAATTGAATATCCCCAAAGATGCACACGTGTGGTGCTATAGTGGCTCGGCTAAAGCATGGCAATGTCCGGAAGAAACGGTGCAATATCTTTCCAAAAAATTACAAGAAAATAGTAACCATTTTGCGCTGGTGCTCAGCCCTGACGTTAAAATATTTGAAAAGTTATTTGACCAATTTCGCGCAAACAAGTCGCGTTATCGCGTATTAAAAACTTCAGCAGCAGATACATTTAAATACTTAGCAGCTGCAGACGCCGGCATTGTGTTCCGCGCTGCCTCCCCAGTAAATTGGGTATCACGGCCAACAAAGGTGCTCGAATATCGCGCGCTTGGGCTCACCGTGATTCACAATGATACTATAGCCTGGCTTACTAACGATAAAAGGCCTGGGCAATCCGGATTGTAGAGATGCGCAATTCTGCGCGGCTGAGATCAAATAATCTGTCACCAGCGGCAACTCTGGGTGCCATTATCCAGCTTTTGAACCAACCAAAAGATTTGGGGTTCAAGCACTATACAGAAATGAAAAAAAGAAAATTAGAGTGAGCTTGCTTGTTGCTTGCGGCGCTCTTCACGCTCCTTGGCTCGCAATGCTTCAACTACATCATCAATATCCCCTTCCATAAACAGGTCGAGTGATTTGAGGGTAACATCAGCCATGTGATCGGTAACGCGATTTTGCGGGAAATTGTAGGTACGCACCTTCTCTGATCGAGCGCCGGTGCCAATAAGTTCGCTACGTGTTTTGCGCTCTTCCTGCTCACGCTTTTCCTGATCAGCTTGGCGCAGGCGGGAAATAAGCATTTTAAATGCTTTATCTTTATTTTTGTGCTGCGAACGCTCGTCTTGGCAGGCCACGGCAACGCCGGTGGGAATATGAGTAATACGTACGGCCGAGTCGGTTTTATTTACGTGTTGGCCGCCGGCGCCACCAGCGCGATAGGTATCGATACGCAAATCTTTAGGATCAATCGAAACTTCAACTGCTTCTGCTTCAGGCAATACAGCCACGGTTGCTGTTGAAGTATGCACGCGGCCTTGAGTTTCGGTAGCCGGCACTCGCTGCACGCGATGCACGCCAGATTCAAATTTTAAATGACCGAACACATCTTTGCCTTCAATATGCAGAACAACTTCGCGAAACCCTTTCAGATCGGTCTGGCTGGCGCTGATGATACTAACTTTCCAATGCTTTTTAAGCCCGAAATTGGTGTACATGCGGGCCAAATCACCCGCAAAAAGAGCTGCCTCTTGGCCGCCGGTGCCAGCGCGAATTTCTAAAAATACTGATCGGTCGTTGAGTGGATCTTGAGGATAGATAAGCGTCTCAAGTTCAATGGTCTGGCGCTTAATGTCGCCCTCAAGCTGATGAATCTCATCAAGATAGAGTTGTTTGAGCTCATCATCTGCCGTTTGGCCAAGCTGCTCTTGAGCGCTGTGCAGCTCTGCCTGCAATCGCTCGATTGAGGCGTTTTGCTGCAACAGGTTGCCCAGCCGGGCGTGCTCCTTTTGCAGAGTAGCGCGTTCTTTCACATCAAGTGTGGGTGAAAGCAGCTGCTCGGATATTGCTTGATATCTGCTATCAATCTCAGACCAATTTATCATACGTATCTATTTCTAACTCTCTGCCCCGCCCCTTTTATTTTGCGACGTAACAAGTGATGGGCAGCGGAACATGCTATGGATTTTCTCTTGCGATTATACAAGAGGATCAAAATAAGGGGTGAAATAAAAACACCTGGTGAGGGTTATCCCCCACACCAGGTGAATTAAGCATATATCGGTTATTTCTTCTTAGCCGGCTTTGCTTCCTTCTTGGCTGCAGGTGTAGCTGCACCTTGTTGGAACTTTTTATAGCGAGCTTCGAACTTTTCAATACGACCTGCTACGTCTACAAACTTCTGCGCACCAGTAAAGAACGGGTGGCATTTTGAGCAAATGGTTGCTCGAAGGTCGTTTGCGGTAGAAATCGTTGGGAATGAATTACCACACGCGCACTGGGCAGTAACTTCATGAACTTCAGGATGTAAATTTTGTTTCATGGATACCTCTGCTGTTGGAACGGACGCTCGTAAAACGAGCGGTTTCGTTCGTTGTTTAAAGAATGGCCCCAGCTGCAAGCCGGTTCGTTCAACCAAGTCTCACTGGCATAAGCCATTACGTTTATTTTAAACGGAGCTAG
Source organism: bacterium (assembly GCA_027452085.1). Taxonomy (GTDB): domain Bacteria; phylum Babelota; class Babeliae; order Babelales; family JABCYS01; genus DAIDHG01. Next base: position 1,345 of record DAIDHG010000022.1, on the reverse strand, counting down.
AGTATCGTATAAATACCTACTTTTGACAAATGGTAGGCCATTTCTACCTCTTGATAATCGATTGGGATCTCGGCCGATTTTCAGTTACAACGGCCCCAGATCGCGCCCGACCAGGTTCAGATATCGTGCCAGAGCGTGCACGATTCATTGCCGGCATACTTTTTTGCGATTCATGTTCTATCAACCGGTTTTGAGTTGCCCGATGTTTTTCCATTCGCGCCGCTTTTTCTCTGTCAGCTTGCTCTAAGATCTGGCGCTTTTTTTCCTCAAAAGTGGCTGGTTTATTTTGAGGCTGCCGAGAAACGCCCGCTTCTTCTCTCGTGCCAGCTAATACCGACTCTCTGCCGCTTACCGGCTCTGCAGGCACCGGTGGCGGCGGGATCTTTGAACCTCCTTTGCCCGTGCGACCAGCTTGCAGTTCAGATAAAAGCGATTGTGTATTATCACCTACAAGCGCCTCCCTGCCTGTTGCAGGAATGTTAACCCTTGTGCGTGCCTCTGCTTCTTCTGCCGCCTCGCGGGCTTCCTGCGCTGCTTTTTCAGCAATGGTACCCAACGTCTGGGCGGACAATTTTTGCGATCCGAATGCAAAAAATGCGCAGCACATAATAAATAAATAGTTCATATGAAAGCTCCTTTTCTTTAAATTGATACTATGATTTTATAAAAATATAGAGCCTAAAATCAACGCCTTTGACTTTACGTTGTGTTTTGAGTACCTTTTACGCCACTTTTTGATGAATATTTCATAGATGGGCGATTAGCTCAGCGGTAGAGCATCAGTCTTACAAACTGAGGGTCGTAGGTTCGAAACCTGCATCGCCCACCATTTTTTTTGATATCATTCCTCGGTAGCTCAGCGGCAGAGCAAACGACTGTTAATCGTTAGGTCGCAGGTTCGATCCCTGCCCGAGGAGCCAATGGGGGGCTGTAGCTCAGTTGGTTAGAGCGTTCGCCTGTCACGCGAAAGGTCACGAGTTCGAGTCTCGCCAGCCCCGCCATTTAATCACAATCAGCGTCATATATCCGTAAACATCAGATTTCTTAAAGATCCTCTTAGATTCCTATTTTTCATTTCCAGGGTTCGTTACAGCCCTTTTCTATTCCATTTGAATGAATCATCTACATCCCTCGCCCCGCACACTCGACAATACGTAGCAAAAAGAGCTCAAAAATGGCTCACGGCTTTTGCGCCTAGCGTTAATTCGCCTTAAGGTAGTTCTATCGATTAATACCGATGGAGGTTATATATCATGCAAAGCTTATTGCGTAGATCAGGACTTCCGCAAATGAATGAAAGATCCGTCTAGGCTTGCATTTTAAAGCAAGGAGCTCTACTTTCTAG
>DAIDHG010000021.1 GCA_027452085.1 bacterium | reverse complement strand
AAGATAATCGATCACCACTTGTACCGCCTTTGGCGCATCATCATTACCAGGAATTACATAGTTAACTAATGATGGATCACCGTTGGTATCAACAAGCGCTACCACTGGCACACCAAGTGCTGCCGCTTCACGCAATGCTGTTTGTTCTTTTTTAACATCAACCAACACAAGGGCACCAATTCGCCAACGAAGATTACGCAGACCGCCAACAGTTCGCTGCAGACGATCGGCATTCTTTTGGAAGGTTACCAGCTCTTTTTTGGTGTAGGGAAACTGCTCTGACTTATCAATTACATCTTCCAAGTGAAGAAGCTTTGTTACTGCTTTGCGCACTTCGGGGCGGTTGGTTAACGTACCACCAACCCAGCGGCTGGTAATCGTTGGCATATTCAGCTTTTGCGCATCAGCCATTGCCAGTTGGGCAGATTTCTTGGTACCAACCCACAAAACTTGCTTGCCTTCAGCGGCTATATTTTCAAGAAAATTTGCGGCTTTTTCCAGTTGAATTGCGGTTTTGGAGACATCGATAAGATGAATGCCGCTACGTTGGCCCCAGATGAAAGGCGCCATTTTTGGGTTCCATCGAGAGGTTTGGTGGCCAAACTGAACACCGGCTTTTGCCAGCTTTCTAAAATCGATCATGTGATTCCTTACAGGGTTTTAACTATTACTTCCTGGCACCAACAAAAGGTTGCCACCCTGGAGAAGAAGTAAGTGGTTTTAAAATGATGGTCAATAGTGTAGCAAAATCGGGATTAATTGGTAAACCCTATGCCGCAAGGCGTTGCCAACGGAGTTGTTGGCTCATATAGGCTAGATCATTATGGGTTGGGTTATGACGACACTGAGGGCAGATAAATCTAGTTTGCATAATCCCCCGCAAACAACGTGCGCATGAGGCGTGCGGTTGTTGGTCGGCTTCGGGCGCATGAAACACAATAAGATCCGTTGCGTTGCAGTCTGCCGTGCATATCGGGCAGCTGGTTTGCGCTCTGACTTCAGCTTGATTTGATTTTTCTTCTTGCTCACGCGCGGCTGCGCCTTGGGCATTTCTGTGCACCGCCGCTCGCTCATTTCGATTAATGGCTTCATTCAGTTGCTGCATGAGAACTGCGTCTATTGGTAGGCGTTGCTGATTTTCAGCTGGTATGGGTGCCGGTTGCTGCGCTCTTTGATTGGCAGCCCCTTGTTCCCATTGCCTTCTCTGCTGATTTCTTAGCCTAATATGGTTCTCCAGCACATGAGCCTCAACTGCAAGCACCCTATTCTCCTCAATCAATGGGTGATTTTTAACATCTAATTTAAAAGCGCAGTACCCAACAAAGGCAGAAACTAACAGACAGGTTGCCACGCCAAACGTGCCTAACGGTAAATTGCTATCTGCATACGCTTTTATTAAAGATTTAGCCGTTGCCTGGTCACCAAGCTGGCTGGCATATTCGGCTGCTTGCCAATATAAAGATGCAACTGACTCACCACACGCTTTACCAGCCTTGATTGCCTGATCTTCAGCGTCGCTCATCCACAGATAGCGGGTCCAACTACGCATCTTTTGTGCCTGATAGAGATCAACAATGTAGCTCATTGGCTCGGTACCTTGAGTCGGGGAAACCAGGATAAGCGAAATGAAGAGCGCCGCATGAAGTGCACGCACAACCTTAACCACTGATATTCCTCCTCAGCTCATCAATACGAGTTCGTAAATTCCGATTTCGCCACTTAAGTTCGATTCTATGGCCGTAAGTTGTCAACCACATAAACGCCGCAAGCACAGGTGCGGCAAGAACATAAGCCTGCACAAGAGGAGCCAAAGAGGAGCACTGGCTCCTCATCTGACCATCGAGCAGCCCATCCATCCACTGTGCAATCTCAGTATCATTCTGTGCTTGCGCGTACTGGGCAACCTTAAAACATAGATCAGCCACATGATCACTTTCCATGTTGGTGAAAATCGTTCTGATTTCAGCATCCATGTTGCAGCAGATCACCTTTTGATAGAAACCACGGCCAACCAACCCCTCTTTGTTTATCCATATCGAATGTGGGGCATAGCCAGCCTCCCTGAGTTGATGATACAATGGCTTTATCGTTTCATACAATGAAACGACCCGGCGGGATATTCTGGCACATCGGCAGTTGGCACCGCACCCAGTATTGGGCTCACGCCACAAAGCACGGTAAGAATGAATGATAATAATTGCTTCATGTTGTCACCATATTAAATGTTTCATCATAGGGTTGAGCTGTCTGCTCACAAATTCAAGATCATCAATAGTCGGGTTGTGCCTACAGATATGACACACAAATCTGTCATTATTTATCACTGTCCGCAAGCATGAAGCACACATAGTGTGGGCGCCTTGATCGGCCACAGCTGGATGTAAAGTAATAAGACCCGTAAGGCTATAGTCGTCATAACAAATTAAGCATCTTGAGACTTCTGCGCCGGATGATTCTTTCTCTTCTTCACACCCCTGAGAGTTTTGTGGATTAACTGGCAAAAACTTTTGTTCGTTCCTTGCGATGAGTTCATCAAGACAGACCTTCAGGCCCTCTACCCACGGGCGCCGAGCTCTAGCAAAAGCCAATGATTCTTGTTCTGCTCGAAGCGCCCTTGCTCGGGTTTCTAGTTGCTGTTGCATCAAAACCCACAAAAATTGAGCTTCCAGTACCAAATGCTCAGCTTCTTCCTCAGGAATGCGTACCCTACGCTCAGCTTCTTCCCGAGCAATACGTAGTCGCTCGGCTCGTTCTCGTTCCCAAGCTTCTTCTAGCATACCGTCAATTTCGGCAGAAAGGCGCGCATTTTCTTTGCGTAGACGATTTGGCTCGAGAGCCGTATCAATGAAATATTTCATGAATAGCGCTGAAAGCGCCAATCCGCCAGCAAGCCCAAATGGGCCAAACGGCAACTGACCATGAGAATAGGCTCGCTTTATTGATGCGGCCGCTTCATGATCACCAATCTCAGTTGCATATTCAGCTGCCTGCCAATACAAAGATGCCTCCGTTTCGCCACACGCCTTGCCAGCTTTAAGTGCCTGGTCTTCAGCATTACTTATGCGAAAATAGCAGGTCCAACCATCATTTTTCTTGGCATTATACAAGTCAGCAACGTATGTCTTCACCTCAGCGATTGAGCCATGCACATGAGACAAAGCCAAGCAAAGCATAAGGAGCAGTGCAGACGCCCGCGGCATAATTTTAACCATGTAATTCCTTCATGAGTTCCGCATGCCGCCATTTTAATTGGCTTTGCTCTCTTCTTAAACGGCTAAGATATGTACCATTTAAAACCCGCATACCGAGACCAACCAACAAGCAAATCACCGTTTGAAATAAACAGGTACTAACAACAACATTGGAAACGGATAAAAACGTTGAGGTGTTTTTTTTGCTCATAGTCTTTCCCAATAGATGATCCATCCATTCAGCCATCTCCGCATCATTCAGTGAGGCTGCATATCGACTCGCCTTACAATAAACATCGGCTGCCCGCTCATCGGTATCCATCATGCCTAACCTGAATGGTTCAATTTCGCAATTAATAGTAGAACTGCGATTACCCGACAACTTAGTGCCGACCACGCCTTGTTCAGTTATTGCTATTTCAATTTTTAAAAAGCCATTCTTTCTTAGTTGTTCATATGCCGGCTTTACGGTTTCATACAAGGAGACGATATGGGGTGGAAACTGCGGCACTTTATCACTATTTGCTTTGGCCAACACAGGGCTCAGGCCGAATAAGAATGTAAGAATGAAAGATAATAATCGCTTCATGCAGTAACCTTTAATCATTATTTTGCTGCGCATGCGGGCCATTGATCAATGATTTATAGGCCTCATCGACTCGTCTAAACTTTTCAGCAGCACGCTCTTCATTGCCACGATTTCTATCAGGATGCCACCTGCGCGATAAGATATTGTACTTTCTTCGTATATCACCCTTATCGTGAAAGCCCTGAGGCACCATCTGTGGCTGATCAATTTCCCGCAGCATTTCATTAAAAACCTGAAACGCTGGAAGTCTGGCGCGTAAATCTTCTATTGCTGCGTAGGTATGGCTCACCTTTTTAAGCCGATGATTTACCAATTTAAAGCCCGCTACAACAACCATCCAAAGAATAGCAAGTGTGGGCAACCCACGCATATTTTGGGCCGCAAAGCTATTTTTTAACGTCACGGCCGTGCATGCATCACCCTTTTCATAGGCATATTCATAAGCCTGCACATACGCAGCTGCCGCTGATATGCCAGCATCTTGAGCTGCCACAACAGCCGCTTTTTCTTGCCCAGATGGCCACCCAAAAGTAGCAAAAAAATGAGATCTATTCTTTACCGCGTTATACAGATCCACCACACATGGCGCTGGCTGGGGAATATCAACAGCAACCAGTGGCTGCATGCCGATAGTTAAAACAATAGGTAATAATATTTTTTTCATACAGACTCCTGCTTAAACCATCGGCTCATACTGCAGCAGGCGTTGGCCTACAGCTGGCCGCTGAGCAAAAGATGCTGATGAGTGTGATGGGAACAGAGCCCTTTGCTGCAGCCGCTTATATTCCGCCTCGGGCCGCAGCGAGAAAGCCAATATTAAGCAGGTGGCCAAACAAATACCTGCAACCTTGGTCAATGACCAGGCTGAAGCAAGCCATCCGGGTGCATATGCGGCAGCCATTTCACGTCTCAGCTGTATGATAAAGAGCTGATACATGCCATCATCGCCCTGCTTTTTGGCATATTCTGCAGCTTTATAAAATAAGGCTATTGTATCATCGCCATTAGATTCGGCTGCAATGAATGAATCAACCGGCATTTCAATGGAACTTGGCATCAGGCCAGTCAGATCTAAGGCGGTGATACCCTCTTGCGAAACAACCATTCGATCCGGTTTGTAACCAAGCGCTTTAAGCTGCTCATAGCCTGGCTTAATCTCGCTATACAATGAAACTACATAGAAAGGCGTGCTTTTCTGAGAAGCGGCAGATGCTACCGGCATTACGCCGGTAAGGATGGTAAGTAGTAATAAGAGTGTTTTTTTCATGGCCTATCCTATTTGTTAAAGGATATACAGCCTAATCAAGCTGGTATACAACCGCAACAACCCACGAGCGATCAACAATTCAATCTGCAATCAAGCCGCAACTATTTTCTCTTCTTCCCCGCCAATTACCTCATTATGAGTAATGGCACGCTCGTACCGCTTGCCAAGTAGAAAAGCTGTGGCAAACCAAAGGCTCAGCACGCTGGTAAAAAAGCAGGCAAGCAATGGAATATAGATTGATGCCTCTACCGATGCCACCAGAATGTTGAATGCGGAGCCGGTGCTTTTGGCCAATTTTGAACCGAACGTATCAATCCATGATTTGGACTTAAACTTAAGATCCTTAATCGTTGGGATGTAGAGGCTCTCACGCACCGGTTGGGTAAAGGCATAGTTAATGACCCGTAACCCAATAAAGCCTATATATACTGCCGATGGGCTATAGGCAAACAACATATAGAGCAGAAAGAAGCCACTCAGACCAGGAATGAGCATCAAACAGGCTCGTTCGCCCAGACGTTTTACCATTGGGTAGGTGCCAAATAATGCAAACACAACGCCAATAGCCTGCACAAAGAAGATAGGTTTATACAGCTCACAAGTGATTTCCGACATACTGCCAGCAAAACGCTGTGCCTCTACGACGCGAAGATAACTAAAAACAACATAGACTGTTTCGTAAAGGAAAACCATGCCAAAGATGCCAAGTACATATGGTTGGCGAACAAAAAGCATAAGCCCACTGGTCATCCCTTTCAGCGAATGAGCCGCATCATGGAAGAATCTCTTCATAAATGAGCCTTCACGACGCTGGAATATTTTTTCCTCACGCGCCTCTTCCTTTTTACGCTCTCGCTCAAATTGATATGCGGCTTCGTAGCCATGCAGATAGCGCGATGGCACAAACTTAATAAATAGATAAATAATAAAGCAAGCAACAAACAACAGGAGTGCCGCGCCAATTAACAACATTTGATGGTTATAGGTATCCCAGGCAACTGTTTGCTGTGATAGCACGCATGAGCTGCATATAAACCAGGCAAGGCCTGCAGTTAAAGCTCCACCGAATTTTGAGGCTGCCGTAATATAGGCGTAGTAATCTTTTGAAAATTGTGGGCTTGAGACTGAGTTTACAAAGGCCCAAAACACACTCACCACAAACGGCGGGTATCCTTCAATAAAGAAATAGAAGAGCCAGCCAAAAATTCTATAGGGATTTTGTTCGGCATTTGGAATGCCAATGGTTGGATGCGCAAGAAAATAGGCAAAGACCAAGCCAATCACCGCCCAGATGCCACAGAAAAACATCACTAATTGATGACGACGCAGTTTATCAACCGTGCGGGCATAGAAAAAGATGAGGGGAACCAAAAGAAACATCGTCAGAATACGGGCTGTTGGTATTGATTCAACGCCAATGACGTGTCTGAACACAGAGCTTTTTAGCTCATTGGCAATCGTGTATGAGCCAATGATGAAAAAGAAGGCTGCACTCAAAAACCATACTTTAAGCCGATCATAATGCTCTACTATCGACTTATCATCTTTAGCTTTGTCACCGATCTCCTTGCCTGCGTGTGAAGATGATTCGGCTCTCAGAGTATATTGTGTCATATGCGGGCTCCCCGTCGCTGCTACCGATGATCAAAGGCAAAATTTGCGCCAAAAAAAGCCCTTCGCTTTCAAGCAAAGGGCTTTTTTTGGCAATACGTTACCAGCTTTGAGATAAAAAATCGGAGTACATCTATCTAATAAAAGAGCACACGTGCTCATAGAGTCCTCAAAAGTCTACTTGGTTAATAGTGCTGGATGCCTCATACATTACCAAAACGAGGCCAATTTGTAAAAGATGGTTGGATCATGCATCAATACGCATCCTTGTATTATGACATATAGAAATTATGGGTGAGATACGGTTATGCAAACCATTGCGGGCTGTGGGAAAGACTATGTAGTCTTAGCCAAAAAGGCGGCTTAATGCTATTCTATGGCCACTCCAAAGAAAAAAAGCAACTGGATGCTCAGGCATCCGAAGATGAGCGTAGTGCAACTTGAACGACGCAACGTCGTTACATTATATACTCCAGGAATGTACACCATGATACATCAAGCAACAGAACAGCCACCAATCACGCCGACGGAAACTGGTCACAATTTACCACTACTGCCGCTTAAGAGCGTCGTATTATTGCCAAAGAGCGCACGACAAATTATCGTGACGCGCGCCTCTTCCATGCAGGCAGTGGAATATGCACTCAAGCATAACCGAGCAATTTTTGTTTCCGCTCAGATCAAAGAATCAACCGAGCATCCAACAATCGAAGACATCTATGCCGTGGGCACGCGATCTATCGTGCATGAGATTGTCTACCAAGCAGACAACACTTTGCGTGTGGTAGTAGAAGGAATTTGCCGAGCTCGTGTTGTGCGTGCAGATTGGCTCTCGCCAGAGCAACTATTTGGTGCGCAAGCCGCTAGCTTTTTACAAGTATATTGCGAAGATGTGCCAACCACCGGCTTGGATAAACTTACAGAAACAGAACCGCTCTGGCGCCAGCTCACCTTATTATATGGCACCTATAGCAAGCTCAATGCAAAGGCGCCAACGCATTTACTTTCATTTGCAAAAACCATTCATGACGTTGATTATCTTACTGATGCTATTGCAACGCTCTTAGATCTTAATTTCAATGAACGGCAACACCTGCTTGAAATTACTGACCTCAATTCGCGCATCGCTAAAATATGCTCAAGCATCAAGCGCGATATTGATATCTTGCAAACGCAACATCGCATTGATGGCCAAGTGCAAACACAAATGGAGAAAAATCAGCGCGAGTTTTATCTCAATGAGCAGCTCAAAGCCATTAAGAAAGAACTTGGCGAAGATACTAATCCTGAAGTGCAGCAATTGCGGGATAAAGTTAAAGAGCTCAAGCTTTCTGCTGAAGCAACCGAAAAGGTAGAAAAAGAGCTCAAACGACTCGAGACCATGTCACCACTCTCGGCCGAAGCAGTCGTGTGTCGTCATTATATTGAATGGATCATTTCGTTGCCATGGGGCACGCTCAGCCCGGATACCATTAGCCTTGCTCAAGCGGAAGGCATGCTTGATAAAAACCATGCCGGCCTTAATAAGGCTAAAGAGCGTATTATTGAATTCTTAGCCACACAAAAATTTCAGGCCTTGCGCCAATCAAACGATGAGCGAGGCCAAACCTCAAATATTATCTGCCTCGTCGGTCCACCAGGGGTGGGTAAAACATCGCTTGGAAAATCAATTGCCACCAGCTTAGGGCGTGAATTTGTGCGTATTTCGCTCGGCGGCGTGCGTGACGAAGCCGAAATTCGCGGTCACCGGCGTACCTATATTGGATCATTGCCTGGCAAGTTAATTCACGCCATGCGCAAAGCAAAAACTCAAAACCCGGTCATCCTCCTTGATGAGATTGATAAGATGACCAGCGATACGCATGGAGATCCAGCAGCAGCTTTGCTTGAGGTGCTCGATCCAGAACAAAACAAAACGTTTGTAGATCACTTTTTGGATATCGAATATGATTTATCAAAAGTCATGTTCATTGCTACGGCAAATTTGATTGAGGGCATTCCATATCCCCTATTAGATCGTATGGAAATGATTCAGCTTGCTGGTTATACCGAAGAAGAAAAACTTACGATTGCCAAAAAATTCCTAATCCCAAAAAATCTCACCGAACATGCATTAAAGTCCGAAGCCTTTATATTGTCTGATGAGCTCTTGAAAAAGATTATCGGTGAATACACAAAAGAGGCTGGCGTACGTCAACTTGAGCGCGTAGTTGCCAAGCTTATGCGCAAATGCATCCAATTATTGCTTGAAGATTCTGAGCGCAAAAAGGTTACGGTTACTGAAGAATTACTCAAAGAGTGGCTTGGCTCACCTAAATTTAAGCGCACATCCCTGGATGCACAATCAAATAAAGTAGGTGTGGTGACCGGGTTGGCATGGACAGATTTAGGTGGTGACGTGCTTGAAATTGAGGCAACCACGGTGCCTGGCAAAGGTAATATCACGCTTACTGGGCAGTTGGGCGATGTGATGGAAGAGTCTGCACATGCTGCCTTGAGCTATATTCGTGCGCGGGCTAAAGAGTTCCATTTAGGGCCATCATTCTACTCATCAAAAGATATTCATATTCACTTGCCTGATGGCGCTACCCCAAAAGATGGTCCATCAGCCGGTATCGCCATGTGTACAGCTTTGGTTTCATCGCTCACCAAGATTCCCGTGGTGAATGAAGTGGCCATGACCGGTGAAATTACCCTCCGCGGCCGTGCTATGGCCATTGGTGGATTAAAAGAAAAGCTGTTGGCTGCTCGTCGGCATGGCATTAAGACGGTATTGGTGCCAAAAGAAAATTTCGATGACATTCAAGAGATTTTAAAAGAAATCCCAACCGATCTAAACATCGTCTTTGTTGAAACAATGGATGATGTACTCAAGGTTGCACTTAAAGGTGACCCGCGCCTTCCACGTGAGAAAGAATCAGATCACAAGAAAAAACGTGGCACTCAACAAAAAAAGGTTGGCAAAAAGATACAAGCCAAACCGATTAAGAAAAAGAGAAAATAAAAAAACTCCCGCGGGCCAATGAGCTCGCGGGAGTTTTTGTTGTGTGGCTTTTAATTAATAGCCAGGAGTTTTTGGCTCTTCAGCAGATGGCATTTCATTTTCATGATCCACCGCTTCAGTCTGCTCACCTTGTGTTTGTTCTTCTTCGCGTACAACTTGGCCGCATTCTACTTCTTGTGCAGGCTCAACCTTTGCCTTTTCACCACGGCCGCAACCAGCCAATGTTGCGAGCAATCCGACACCGCACAATGCTGCAAACAATTTTGACATCATTGAAAACCTCTTTCCTAGATAAGAGTTAAACATATACAGTGATGCTTTTATAGCACGTTTGTTGGGGTGAGGCAACTTACTCTTACGAACAAACTTCTTCTAATACTTCTTCCATATCACATGGATGCTCTTGGATTTCATCTTCAAGAGCTCGCTCGCGTTGTGTTTCATGACCCGGATGCTTGTGGTGTGAAGTTGCGCATTCGCTTGCAATTTCCTCAACTTCATGGCGCATATTACGCTCATATTGAGTGGTGTGATGGCGTACAACGCATTCTTCTTGCGCACAATCAAAACCTTCTTTATCGATTGGCAACGCTGCATCAGCCATGACCACCTTTTGTACATCATTGGTCATATCATTAAACACATGGGCATTAAACTCTTTCCCTTGCAGCTCATCTTCATCGAAAAGGAAATCTTCTTTTGAAATAGGTTCTTTTATTACATGTCGTGCCGGTGCTGGTTCATGGACAACCGCTGCTCGTGGCTCGCATTCACGACTTTGGCAGGAAACACGTTTTCTCCCGCATGCAGGTAACACAGTAACCACAAATGCCAGGAGCATAAGTTTTTGTTTATTATGCATATTGATCCTTTCAACTAAGGCTTTGATGTGTAATAAATTTGTTTAACGAAGAGCAGTTTAACAAAGTGAAAGTTTTTCTCTAATTATTTCTAACATTTTGTTAAGGGTTTGCTCTTTGTCTAGCCCACTATTATCGATTATGACTGAATCAGCCGTGGCAATTAATGGCGAGTGAGCGCGATGAGAATCGCGATCATCACGCTCAGTAATGGCATTTGCTGCTTCATTGAGTGAATAGTGCATATATTGATGCTCTGCCATATATTCTTGCCAACGGCGTGCGCGCTCCTCCAATGCTGCCGTAATAAAAAACTTGATATCGGCCTTTGGAAAGACCACGGAACCAATATCACGCCCCTCTACCACCACGTTGTATTTGGAACCGATATGGCGTTGCAATTCTAATAACTTTTCGCGCACCATCGGATTAGTAGCCACCACCGAAGTGAGCAAATCCATCTCTTTGTTTTTAAGATATGGTGTAATATCCTCACCATCATAGGTAATCACTGGATCATTGCCTACATAGCTATAATGAAACCTATGCGGATCTGTCACCGCGCATACATCATCAAGCTTAGGGGCTTTGAGCGCATCTTCGGTATAATGAAACTTGTTCATTAACAAATAGGTGATCGAACGATACAAATACCCCGAGCCTAAGTAATACCACCCTAATTTTTGCGCAATCATACGCGCCACCGTTGATTTGCCACTGGCCGTCGGGCCATCAATAGTAATAATCATAGTGCAATATCCAATCCCAACAGTTCAATATTTGTTCTACCATTCCAGCTATTTTCAGTCACCTGTACGGCAACATCAAACGGCTCAGAACCACGATTATACAATGTTTCGGCCAATTCTGGTCGATTAAAGAAAATTAATGGTTTTATCACCCCATCTGCAAAGACAGAACATTTTACATGCGCATCTTTCAGCAGCTGTGGCCCGCTCACCAAACTTACCTGAGAAACATAGAAATTCGGTTGCGGATTTTGCGCACCAAAGGGCTGCAGATATTCCAAATCACTCATCAACTTTTGATTTACTTCCGTCAATGGTATGCGTGCATCGAGTGCAAGTTTTTGTACCAAATCTTCTGGCACCAATGTTTGAGCTGCGTATGCTTCTAATTGTGCTTTCAATTCTGGTATACGGTCAACCTTTAATGAAAGACCTGCTGCATGAGCATGCCCACCAAATTTATCTAATAGATGTGCGCAATGATGCAAGCCAGCCAAAATACTAAATTCATGAATCGAACGACATGAGCCCTTGGCAATACCATCAGAACCAATATGCAGTAATATCGCTGGACGACCATACATACCAACCAAGCGAGAAGCTACCAGCCCAATCACGCCGGGCGGCCAATGAGTACTGGCGGCAATAATTACACGTTCTTGCGCAATATTTATCTTACCCGATTCTATTTCGGCCACGATGCCGGCAAGCACCCCGCGCTCAATATCTTTTCGTCGCTCATTAAGCTCAAGCAAAATGCTACCAACATGATTGACCTCTTGTTCATCAGAGCCAATCAAAAATTTCACTCCCTGCCGCGGATCTTCCAATCTGCCCAGGGCATTGATTTGCGGCGTGATCGAAAAACCGATATCAAGAGAAGAAATTTTACTGCTCGTGAGTTTGCTATTATTTTTCAACGCACGAAATGCCAAAGATTGATGAGCATTGATCAAATTCAGCCCATGACGCACCCAAAAACGATTTTCTCCAAGCAAAGGCACCACATCGGCTACCGTGCCTAAGAGCAATAGCTCATAGGCTTTTGATGGCAACGGCAATCCTTTGCGCTCATAGAGCAATGATACAAATTTGAAGGTAACGCCGACACCAGCAAAATATTTAAATGGATATTGGCAGCCTGGCTGATGGGGGTTAATAATGGCAAAAGCCGAAGGAAGTTCGCTTTGCGGTTGGTGGTGATCAGTAATAATAATATCAACACCAAGCTGATTGGCCTTTTTTACTGGACCAAATGCCGTAGTACCGTTATCAACGGTAATAATAAGCTTATAACCAGATTCAGCGGCTCGCTGCACAATTTTTTCTGAAAGGCCGTAGCCATCAATTACCCGATTGGGCAAAAAGAAATTGATGTTGGCACCAAGCGGCAACAAGCATTGCATCATCAAGGCGCTCGACGTGATCCCATCAACGTCATAGTCACCAAAGATAAGAATTTTTTCTTTATGCTCAATGGCATACAGCAAACGATCGATTGCCTTATCGGCATCTTTGAGCAGTGAAGGATGGGCGACATCTTTTTCAAGCGACGTAAATAAAAATGAATCAATCATTTCCCGCGTCGTAAGCCCACGAGCAAATAAGGTATGCATGATGGGCGCACACACATTATATTGCGCCGCGGTGAGCAATGCTGCATGCTCATCAATCTCTGGCAATCGCCACGTGTATTTTGCACCGCGAATGAGTTTATGTGGCGTGCTTACCTGCATCAAGAAACCTCAACATGCACCACTGGCTCATTCTCAACGCGTTCATGTTTCTCTTCGTGCTTTATTTTGAGCGTCGGGAAAAGGATCACATCTTTGATTGAGGTTGTATTGGTCATCAGCATAGAGAGACGATCGATACCGATACCACAGCCAACGTTTGGTGGCAGTGCATATTCAAGGGCATGTACGTAATCGGCATCATAATGCATCGCTTCATCATCGCCGCCGGCATGCGCACGAGCCTGCTCTTTAAAGCGATCCGCTTGATCAAATGGATCGTTGAGTTCGTTAAAGCCATTGGCAATTTCCATGCCCGCAATATAGAGCTCATAGCGCGCTGCAACGGTTGGATCTTGCGGATCTCGTTTTGATAACGGAGAAAGCTCAACCGGGAAGCCAACAATATAGGTTGGTTGGATAAGATGTGGCTCGGCAAGCTCTTCAAAGAGAGCAAAGATTTTTACGGCCAATGAAGCAGATGGATCAACTTTGATTTCATGTTTTTGAATAAGGTTATCAATGTTGTTTTGGGTAAGCTCACTTTCTTGTACACCACCATATTTAATAAGCGCATCCTTTGGAGAAATGCGCACAAATGGTTTTTCAAAATCGATAATATATTCACCAAACGGAATCTGTTGGCTGCCATTGGTATTGAAAGCAATTTTCCTAATCAACTGCTCAATCATCTCCATACTTTGGCGATAATCAATATAGGCAATATTAATGTCGATCATGGTAAATTCAGGATTGTGCCGTGTTGAAATTCCTTCATTGCGAAACACGCGGCCAATTTCGTATACACGATCAAAGCTGCCAAGAATAAGGCGTTTAATATAGAGCTCAGCCGCTACACGCAGATATAAATCCATATGCAAAGCATTATGGTGAGTAATAAATGGGCGAGCTGCTGCACCACCAGGAATTGGGTGCAGTATCGGTGTTTCAACCTCAAGAAAATCGCGCTCATCCAAAAATGATCGAATGGTCTGAATAATTTTTGCTCGTTTGCGGAATCGCTCACGGCTTTCGACCGAAGAAATAAGATCTAAATATCGCTGGCGATACTTCACCTCAACATCGGCAATGCCATGGAACTTTTCAGGCAACGGGTAGAGACATTTGCTGAGCAATCTATACTCATGCACCTCAAGGGT
>DAIDHG010000020.1 GCA_027452085.1 bacterium | reverse complement strand
CGTCAACTACACGCCACTTGGGATTGCTCGTCTCGTTATTTACGTAGTATGTACGGTTAAAATCCATCTTGTTCCTAATCCAGCAGAAGTCTATTACTTAAAAACGAAGGGGGCTAAGATTATACGTGATGCCGCCACGAGGTGCAAGCGCATGTCCTGACTCAATAGATATGAGAATTTTGGGCCTCCTTGTTTTTGAAGGCTTGATAGCAAAGGAAAGGGGTCAGGTTGCCTAGGGCTAGCGCCACCAGCAGATTTTTAGCTTCCATATTCATTCCTATAGTTGAAGTCGCGCAATTTCTTTATTGATCGTGTCTCGAATCGGTTCTAATAATCCGGGCAGAGCTACCTGTTGTCCATAGAATCTAATGCGTTTCTCAACACGGATTTCTTGTAAAGTATTCAGCGCTTGTTGTAGTAAACCAACCGAATATGGTTTGGCATCAAATGCTTGCAGCAATGCTTTAACTTTTGCAAGCTGTGGCTGCATATTATTTTTCTGCAAAGCATCTTCTAAGGTGAGCAGTTCATCATGAATCGCTTTTTTTCGTCGCAATGATATATCTGCTTTTTCTTTTTCTTGAACGCTCTTTTCTACCGCCTCACGTATTAACTCTTCATCAGACTTACCGGTAGGTTGAAATGCGGCAACTCGCGCATTGAGTTCTTTCTCTTTTTGGTCTGCAAGCTTTGCTGATTCCGCCATGGCATGCTTGAGCTCTTTTTCTTGCTCTGTGCGAGCAACGTGTTCGAGTTCAAATAATTTTGGTTTTGCCCCACTACTTGCCCAAGGTGAGGCCGTTTGATTTGCTGCGGCAGTCAAATATTCTCGTGCCTTGCCCAAATCACGCACAACACCCAACCCATTAAGATACATCTGGCCAAGTCGATATTGTGAGTCTGCTTTCATTCTAAAATTATCATTTTGCGCTGCTGCTCGATTCAAATATACGAGTGCACGATCGTACTCATGTTTACGGTAATAGATCTCGCCCAACCAAGCATTACCTTCAGCCTTTGCTTGCGGAGTCGTTGGCTCCTGCGTAGCCAATTCATAGTAAGGAATTTGCTGTGCAATATCGACATGTCTGTGCGCTAACCGCAGCAATGCAGGCCCACGCACCGATGGATCGTTGCTAGTTGCTAATGTCTCAAGAATTTCATTACGAAAAGCATCAGTCAATAATCCTGGAAAGAAATCTGCCGCACCATCAAACATATCCGGCGGCAATAATACCTCTTCTCGCTGCGGAATCGGCTCTTCTACCAATTCACCGGCCAAATATTTCTGAGCATTTTCTTTTCGTTCAGGGTCTAAATTTTGATCCTTATCGATTTGTGCTCGTTTTTGACGATCGTTGATGACCGTATTTTCTGAAAATTGGTAGGTAAAGCCCGCCGCGGGATTATTTGGATCGAGGCTAAAATAACGTGCCTCCACTATCGGCAGCCTGTTCAAGGGATCATTCTGTTTTACAATCTGCAACGTCTTAAAAAAAGAATAATTATTACCAAAGCGATATGCGTTAAACATATAGGCATCAAAATAATGAACATTTGAGGTGCCATTGGGATTGTGAGTTACCACGCGCACAATAAACATAGGGTTATTATGCTCTTTTTGTCGCGCAAGAATTTCACCAAAGGTTTCAGCAGAAAAGGTATCGGTATCTTCGTCTAAGTTAATTTCTTCATCACGCGCATTTTCATACTCCTGGCCAATGGTATTTATATGCACGGGCACCTTGGTTAAAGCAACCGGCACCTTCTCTTCATCTACTTTTCTTTTTTCTTCAGCTGGGTGCTCTGACTTCTTGGCCTCTTCTTTTGGTTTGCCTTGAGGGTTTATCAGATCCTCAAGCGCTT
Organism: bacterium; assembly: GCA_027452085.1. Lineage (GTDB taxonomy): Bacteria > Babelota > Babeliae > Babelales > JABCYS01 > DAIDHG01. The sequence goes on along the minus strand of DAIDHG010000020.1, from coordinate 13,415 downwards.
GGGCTTCCTGTTGCCCGCCAGCCGACCGAAGGCGATGTGCTAACTCATCTGCCTCTTTGCGCAAGGCGGCATCAACGCTGCCGGCCTTGATCGCAGGGGTTAACTTATCGGCTACAAACTTTTCATACATGCGTTTTAAAACCGGCGCGATTTCCTTTTTTGCCGGCACGGATCCGGCAGCTATATAGCTCGTTGAGAAAGCCCCTAACATGATGCTAAATAGTAAATATTTAATCTTCATTCTATCCCTTTTTTTGAATAAATAGTTAATGCTTCTGTTTAACTATACTCATACCTGCTTGCAAAACACAAGGTTTTTAGCGCAGGAAAAGAGATAATCACAAATGTAAAAAGATGGAATTTATATCTTACTGAGCATTTTTGAGTAATTGTTTGCGCAAGCGAGAATTATTTAACAACAAGATTGCGTTGTCCTTGAGTTGCCTATCTTCATTTTGGTTTTTGTTAACCATAAGACGAAGTTCGGGGCGAGCCACTAAGTCACTATGTGAAAAGGCGAAACGAAACCCTAACTGAGGGTGTTGGGTATCATAAGCGAAAAACATAATATCATCGTCACCCACAGCAAGACCATTAAGTGGATTTGTGACGTTCTCTACCTTAAGTGGACCTTTAAGTGAATAGCTTCTTCCGAAACGATGCTTAATAAAGCAAAAGGCATCATAATAATGGATAAATTCAGACCCATTTCTTTCGCGTGTAACAACTCGGGCAACCAGTGCCAAATCCTTTTTTTCCTGTTGCTCCTGCACTATTCCATCGAAAGTTGAATAACTAATAGGCTCATGGTCCATACGATTAATTACCTCACACGCATGAGTATGCGCAAAAAGAGGAATAATATCCTGGTTGCCATTCATTAACTTTTGCTCATTATTTTGAGCAAGCTGGAGGCATCGAATATAGCGAGCTTGAAAATTGCGTGCTATTTGCTCGTCATATTGAGCGACTGCTTGGCTTATTCTTTCGATGTCATGCTGTAAGTCTTGAAGATCTGGCAAAGCAGAAGTAGCGGCGCGCGCATTAAGGACCTGCATCTGATCATGTAAATCTGCTGGTATCTGATGCTGCTGGTGTCTATGGGCCGGGCGCATGGCTGCTTGAGCGGTTGCAGGAAATAACAAAAGCACGAGGTATATTATTTTCATTTCAGACCTTTCACATTTCATCAAATACGAGAAAAGGATACCGCATATTTTTTGCCATGCGAACGTTTGCGCTAATAGGCAACAATATTTGCCTTTTGAAAGCCTTCGAACCATTGAGAAATATTTTTTGATTGAATGCGGCAAATGGATAAATCATGAAAAAGCTGTCGCAGATTGCTCTGTTCATTAAGCAACGCCTCTTCGATCCTCTGCTCTTCAAATCCATCAGGCATCCAGACATTCTTGTAACCAGCCACAAAGTGGTCGGGTGTGGCGTCAATGCCATGCTCATTCATTCTTTCAGCATTCAATCTCTCACCTTCGCATACAATCGTTTTACAACTTTCCAGCGTTGGCTGATATTTATTCATTAATTGCCAAAATGGTTGCTTTGATGCATCAGAGAGCGTTGAAGCAATATGATAAAAATGGGCCTGCTCCTTTGGCGTGCTGGCCGTGGGGCTTACTCGTGTTGCCATGGCGGGAAATGGCATGAGCAGTAACAAAATATATCTTATAGCAATGTCCAACCTTCATCCTTCTCATCTTGATCAGCCTTTTGCTCTTGGGCTGCTCGCTCTTCCAAGCGTTTGATTTCTGCCATTAATGATCGGATTTCCATGACTGCTTTTTTCCCGGCCTCGCCCCCTAATTTTGCATCGTCCCGCGCCTTGGCCAGCCTTGATTTAAGGCTTTCAAGCTCCGTCATCGGCTGCGGGGCAATTTCAACCGAAGCTGTTGGAGCTATCTGTGGAATTTCAGGCTCAGATGGCATCAATGCTTTCATTGGAGAAGAAGGTCTTTCCCTTTTGGGAGATAATGGCTCTTCGGGAACGGCCGTTGCTGGCGGCAACTCCTTCTTTTCAGCTGCAATCTTTTTTTCTTCAAGGGCTGGTGGATCAACCTCATAGATCAAGATATAGGGCAAGGCATTCTCACGAACGAATCCTTTTTTTTCAAAATCTTTCATTTCAGCCAATGATTTATCTTCAATTTCCATGTCATTTGCATAAAACCAATCTCCCTGAGAAGTATGGATATAGGCAACGTAGTGGCCGCTGACGCCCGTTCCCAAGTGGCATATAGCGGCATTGAGGTGATACCCACCTGCCGCTTTCAAGCTTGGATCAATATACTCTTGCAGTGATAGGTGAAGTGGAATTGATATTCTGTTGTTAAGCCGTATCGGTTTTAAAACTACCCGTTCCTGTTTTTTAGTTGGCGCGCTGGTTGGTTTTTTGGCCCCTGACCGAGCAGCAGCCGCCTTGGCTTCTTTCTCTTTGGCTGCCGGAATTTCTTCTTCAATGATCGTTGGCTCTATCTCCGTTCGTTTGATGAGCAATACCAACTGCTTTGGCAATTGAATAATCTGTGTTTGGTGAGCAAAATAATGATCAAGCAATGTATTCAATGTTAATTGATCTGATGAACGCAATTCTTGCGGTATGGCCAGCAGTAGTTCATATTGATCTTCAGCGCGGCGTGCACCAATTTCTCTCGTTTGAAATCTAAATAATGAATCTGGCAAGAAATCTCCCGCTCGACCACCAGTTTGCATAAATGCGTCATATGCCATGCGAAATGCATTGAGCAATGATCGCATAAATTCATCTGGATCGCCTTGGGTATATATTGGTTTGCCAGTAGCTGTTATACGCGGCGGATTAATAGTGTCATAGGCATTTAAAAGCGTATCATCTAAGACATGCCCTTTTTTCATTTGATTAAATACGTTAAGAAAAGAAGAGGCAATAATATTATGCTCAAATAAAATAGGATTGTCAGTGATAAAATCAATCAAGGGCCGAATATTAAAGAGTGCTTGAATGGCACCATTCATAAAACAAACGTTGTTTGGGTTTGGCAGAGGGATTGGTTCGCCCACTTTTCGCAAGCCAAAAAATTCCTTTACCAAGCTGCGAATTTTTCTCTCATCATACTTTTTATCAAACCTATCCCACGCTTGTGCCATGATAGGCTCAGCCACATCGATAATTTCTTTCTCCGGCATATGCGGCAGCATAGAGCGAATTATTATCTGCGCTTCATCTTTTTGGGCTTTGGTAGGCACCGCGGGCTTTTGCTGCTGCCGCGCAGCGGTATTTCGTGCATAGCCCGGTGTGGCCAGAGGAGCCAACATGATGAGTATAATAAGCCTATCCAAGGCTACATGGCGATATTTTAATTGCCTATTCATGGTGTGTACCTTATTTTCAAAACAACGGCGAAATTGTTATCACTCTAACTATAGGCAATCCATGCAAGCTAAAACAAGCGTTGGGCCACCTGCATTTGCCTAAGATTTAATAGATCGTGATTTACTGGTATGCTTACGGTTCGCTTAGAAAGGCCTATATTATGATAATCAGCTGGTTAACACTGGTACCACCAGTTACCGTACTTTTAATAGCACTCATCACCAAAAAAATTGTGCCGGCATTGTCTGCCGGTATTTTACTTGCCGGGCTCATTGTATCCCATTGGGCACCAATAGATGCAGCTCAGATCATTTTGAGCAAAGTATATGGGGTAGCGACCGACATTGATAATGTGATGATGTTTGGTTTTTTACCGTTGCTTGGCACGCTTATCATGCTCGTCAAACATACCGGTGGTGCACAGGCGTTAGTACATTTGATCTCCAAGAAGGTGCACACCAAGAAAGGCATTGAGCTTTCAACCCTAGGTTTTTCATCACTCTTTTTTATGGATGACTATTTTAATACCTGGACCGTTGGCCCGGTGATGCACCCGCTCACTGATCGTTATGGCATCGCGCGAGTAAAACTCGCCTTTTTCATAAACATGCTTGCCCCAGGCTTGGCCATTATCTTCCCGGTCTCGAGTTGGATTGCGGTCATTCTTGGTCAGTTTGAGCCATCGGGTATTTCCCTGGCAGCCAATGCATTAGTCAGCAGTGATGCTTTTGGCATGTTTTTGCATATTTTGCCTTTCTTGTTTTATCCATTTTTCTCCATCGCCTCGGCTTGGTTTATCGCAGCTCTGGGCATCTCTTTCGGACCGATGCGAGAAGAAGAAGAAATGGTTACCGCCATTACAGACAGCCAAGAGCAACTGATGCCTGAAGGGGCTGGTACTATCTGGGATTTCATTGCACCGATTGGCTTACTCATGATCCTTTCACCGGCGCTTATTCTTGCCACAGGTGGCTACTACATTTTTGGCGGAGACCATAGTTTCGCCCAAGCGCTCGGGCATGCAGACATTTTCAAAGCGCTTTTGCTCAGCTCGGGTATCACCCTTACGATAACTACCGTGTACTATGCGGTGAACGGCAAACTTTCGATGAAAGATTTTATGGCACTGGCCAAGCAAGGCACAGATCTTATGCTTTCTTCCATCACTCTCTTATTTATGGCCTTTGTCTTTGGCAGCTTTTTACGATCTGATTTGCCAGCCGGAAGCTTCTTGGCAACCACCGGCTTATCCCACCTGCCATTACCATTGTTGCCAGCAATTTTTTATATCATCACCGCCTTCAGCGCAAGCGCCGTTGGCTCTGCTTGGGGCACCATGATGGTGTTCATTCCGATGTCAGTGCCCTTGATTGTAACGCTCTATCACACGGCCACTCCCGCAGCCGTGGCGCTTATGCCGCTGCTTGCGCCAACACTGGCGGCCATTTTATCGGGCGCAGTGGTCGGAGCTCATGTTTCGCCAATTGCCGATAACGTAATTACTTCTTCCCTGGCAACCAGCACCAATGTGCTGCTGCATTTACGAACCCAGATTCCCTACATCATTCCAGCAATTATGGCCAGTGCAATTTCCTATCTGATTGTTGGCTTTACTGTGCCGACCATGCCATTGTTGGGTTGGTTTATTTCGCTTATGGCTGGCATAGTTATAATGCTGGGATTATTGCTTATATTAAATAGAAAAAGCAGGACACTATGATAAAAAGAGTTACCGGCACACAAGATTTTTTAGATATCACGCTTCTTAATTTTATTATTGAACAAACAAAGAAATATCTAAAATTGCATCATTTTTCTGAAATAATAGTACCGATTTTAGAGCCAACGGAACTCTTCAAGCGATCGCTGGGCGTTGAAACAGACGTGGTCAAAAAAGAGATGTATCTCATCTCAGGCGACGAAAATATTTGTTTGCGCCCAGAAGCCACGGCATCTACGGCACGAGCATTTGTTGAAAATGGCATTCAAACGACGCCTTGGAAAGTGTTCACCTGGGGCCCTATGTTTCGCCATGAGCGCCCACAAAAAGGAAGATACCGTCAGTTTCATCAAGTAAGCATTGAAGTTATTGGCACGAATGCCATTGCGCAAGATGCTGAAGTTATTGCCCTGCTTGATGGGCTGTTTTCCAAAATGCTCGCTTTTGATTCGTATGCATTGCTTATTAATTTCTTAGGATGCCATGAGGACAGAGAAGCATTTAAGGTTGAACTGCGAAAGTTTCTTGAAACTCATATCAATGAAATTTGTGATCAATGCAAAGTGCGCAAAGACACCAACATCATGCGCGTGTTTGATTGCAAGAATGAAAAAGATAAAGAGCTGTATGCCACACAAGCACCTAAAATTATTCAGCATCTGTGCAGTGTATGCTCCACCGAGTGGCAAGAACTTCAAGAGCTTCTTGAGCTCTTAAGCATTTCATTTCATGTACAGCCCACCTTGGTGCGCGGGCTCGATTATTACCAAAAGACGGTATTTGAGTTTGTCTCTGGTAACTTGGGCGCACAAAATGCTTTCTGCGGCGGCGGGCGTTACCATCAGTTGGTCAAAATTGTTGGCGCACGGGAAGATCAGCCATCTGTCGGCGCAGCCATCGGCGTTGAACGATTATTGCTGATGCTTGAGGCGATTAAAGATAGATTGCCGCTGCCACAACCGCCAGCGATTCAGGCAATAATACCAGTCGAACCAGCGCAAAAACCAATCGCCATGCTCGTGGCACAAGAGTTGATTAAACATGGTATCGCTGCTCAAACCATGATTGAAAGTGACTCGCTTAAAAGCATGATGCGCCAAGCAAATAGAATTGGTGCACAACATGCCATCATCATCGGGCCAGAAGAACTGGCAAAAAAAGAGGCGCGCGTTAAGAATATGACGACGGGCGAAGAGCAGAGCTTGAAACAAACCGAACTGGTTCAGTTTTTGATGAAGTAGGGAATCTGAATGGAACGCAAATCGATACCTATAGGCTTAACCGACTATAGGGAATTTTTCGAGAAAAATTGCTACTACGTAGATAAGACTTTATTAATTAAAGATCTATTGGGCGATACCGGTGTCCAACGAAAAGTTACCCTTATTCCACGACCGCGCCGCTTTGGCAAAACTCTGAACATGTCCATGCTCAAATATTTTTTTGAGCGAACCGAACAGAGCCACGCCTATTTGTTTGAAGATAAAAAAATATGGGGCGAGAAAGAACGAAAGCATCAAGGCCAATACCCTGTTATATTTTTATCGCTCAAAGGTTTGCATGCGCAACATTGGAAAGGTGCGTATCAAGCATTTAAGGAATTAATTTCCGAAGAGTACAGCAGGCATCAAAAAAAGGTGGCATCGGTATCTACTGCTGATGAACAAAAGAAGTTTAAAGCGATAATCAGCCGTACTGCAGATGTAGGAGCGTTCAAAGGAAGCCTTAAATTTTTATCAAAGCTTCTTGCGCGGGCGTATCAGCAAAATGTCATTATTCTCATCGATGAATATGATTCCCCGATTGTAGCCGGCTATGGAGCCGGCTACTACGAAGATGCCGTTTCATTCCTTCGAGCATTCCTTACCACCGCGCTTAAAGATAATGATTTTTTAGAAAAAGCATTTGTAACTGGCATTTCGCGGATTGCCAAAGAAAGCATTTTCTCTGAACTCAATAATCCATTTATTCTTGGCCAATTTGAAGAAGTAGCATCAGACAAATTTGGATTTACCCAAGCAGAAATTGATGAGTTGTTTGCCTACTACAACATGTCACACAAAATTGAAGAATATAGACGTTGGTATGATGGCTACCGATTTGGATCACATGCAAATATGTACAACCCATGGTCAGTATTATACTGCATGACATCGCGCAATGAATTTCGACCCTATTGGGGCACCACAAGCAGCAACAATCTTATCAAACGACTTGTACTGCGCAGCGATGCTCGTCTGAAACAAAAATTAGAGGAGTTGCTCGAAGGCCAAAGCTTCGTTCAACCAGTACATGAAGGAATTATCTATCCAGGTATTGAGCGAGATAGCGACGCTATCTGGAGTCTTCTATTGTATGCTGGCTATGTAACTTTTAGCGAGCACCAACTCAGCGAAACAGGAAGAGACCTGTGTCGTTTGGTAATCCCAAATCAAGAAATGTTGTCGGTTTACCAAGCGGTGGTTATAGATGCGATGAAAATGATCGTATCGAGTCATGATAACACATTACTCGCCCATTCACTTACTCATGGTGATGTTAAGCTCTTTTCAGAATTACTTTCGAAATTCTTGCTTGAAAGCATGAGCCACTTCGATGAAAACTATCGATCGCCGGAAAATGGTTATCATATGCTTATGCTTGGCTTAACTCATGGCCTATTACGCGAGACCTATCGGGCAAAATCGAATCCAGAATCAGGCTATGGTCGTGCAGACTTAATGCTTATTCCAAACGACACAACCAAACCAGGCATTGTGATTGAATTTAAAAAGTCTGAAAAAGGCAAAAATATAGAACACATTGCCAATCAAGCACTGCAGCAAATTAAAGATAAGAAATATGACCAAGAAATATATTCGCACGGCTGCACAACAATATTTGCCTATGCTATGGTCTTTGAAGGCAAAAAAGTATTGATCAAAATGATTCATTTAAAAGCTTGATGCAGGCTAAAACGAATGCATAATCTCCGATGTCAAAAATCGACTAATCAGCGAATCAATAAAGCCATCAGGATTATCTTTGGCATTCGCTAAATCCCGAACAGTATCCAACGTGGTATAAGAATAATCATCGTGTGACACTATTTTTGGTGCAATGGTGGTTTTGCCAATTTGGCTCGCCCCGCCAATAAAAATTGCCGGGGCGCGTTTGAGAGCTTTTATTATGAGATGTGAGACATGTCGCTTATAAAACATTACATTCTCCAAAGGGGAAATCTTTCAGCAGATGAAAGGAATCGTATCAGCTACTGAAAGATTGGCAGGTGGTTCCTCCGGGCTTTATTCAGCCATCATCTTTTCAATTTCATCGGCCGATTTGGGCAGCTGCTCGCTCAGGCATACATTGCCGCCAGTAACAATCCAGTAGTTATCTTCGATACGCACGCCAAGTTCTTCGTGCGGCAAGTAGATACCCGGTTCTATGGTGATCACATCGCCTTCATGTAATGGTTCTGCCGATGAGCCCACATCGTGCACATCAAGCCCAAGAAAATGGCCAATGCCATGCGGCAGTTCGTAGTGCGCCCTTTGCTTGAGAAACTCGCGGGCCAAGTGGTTGAGAGATTTATCGGGCTGTTCTTTGTTGTTGAGCCAATAGCCAGGAGCGGCGATGCCTGCAATAAACTCTTGGCACTCAAGCACTATGTTGTATATTTCGCGCTGGCGCGGAGTGAACTTCCCGCCGACGGGGAAGGTGCGCGTCAGATCTGCGCAATATTGATCGTACATGGCACCGATATCTACCACGACCAAATCCCCCATTTCCATTTGCCGATTGTTTTCACGGTAGTGCAAAACAGTGGAATTTATACCTGAGCCAATAATGCTGGGAAAAGCTGCCCCTTGCGAGCCAGCTTCAGTAAAAACATATTCGATTGCTGCCTGCACCTCGTATTCATAGTTACTAGGCTTTATTGCTTTAGTCGCACCTTCATGGGCTATCATGGTAACATTCACCGCCTTATACAACGCTTCAATTTCTGATTGATCTTTTTTGCGGCGAAGTTTTGCAATGTGCGGCCCTGCATCATGCCAATGTAAGCTCGGTATATGAGCAGCTAATTGATTCAGCATAAAGCGCTGCTCCATAAGCATGCACTTGGTCATAGTGAATAGATGACGAGATTGATCTACATTCATGCGCAGTCGCTGGAGGAAGATTTCATATTCTTGCGTATGGAGCAATGGGCAAATTTCGAAAGTTTGGCTCAGCGCACCGAGCAATTTAATTTCATCCACTTGTATCTGATCGGCAACCTCTTGAGTGGGCAGCAACCAGGTATGCATCCATACGGCACGTTTATCGCCATAATTTGGCAAATACAACGTGGCCGTGCCATCAAGATCGAGCCATAAAATGGTGGCCGGTTCCTGAATGCCCGTAAAATAATAAAACGAACTTTCTTGGCGATACCGATAATGCTCATGTTCAAAACCGGCAAATAAAATGATAGCGCCTTGTTCAACACCAAATGAGCTTTTGATGATATCTACTAATGCTGCGCGACGTTGCGCGAAAATGGAGAAATCGTTATGCATGATTCTTCTTTTTTTTAGAGCGTGAATTATTTTAATGAAGCGCGTTGCCCCCACCAGACTCTATTTTAACACGATAGTTAAGTGATTTTACAGTAAGGCGATGCATTATATTAATTTTCCGCTCGCCGCCTCTGATACGTTGCGTCAAGCGCAACACTCAGGATGAGCGGTTTTTTAGTCAATCGCATAAAAAAATTATCAAACTTAAAACGGTCGGCGTTCGGATAATGCTTTAAACACCGTCAAGCGGTCCATATATTCCAATGATGAACCAACAGGAATGCCGCGCGCAAGGCAGGTAACTCTGACCGCAAGATTGTGCTTATTGAACTGAGAAGCGATATAAGCAGCAGTCGCTTCGCCCTCAGGAGTCTGGTTTGTGGCAAGGATGATTTCCTCAATTTCACCGACTGATGCAATGCGCGAGATTAAAGCAGAAATGGTCAGATCAGCAGGATTAATGCCATCGAGCGGACTTATGGCACCGCCAAGCACATGGTACAACCCTTGATAGCCTCCCGTCTTTTCAATAGCGATCAGCTCTTGCCAGGTTTCCACCACACAGATTATTTTTTTATTACGCCGGGTTGAATGGCAAAAGACACAATTGCGATCCTTCTCAACCCAGGTATAACAGTCCGGGCAGTGAACGATCCTTTCCTTTGCCGCCATAATCGCCTGGCAAAACTGCTCAGTGCGCTTGGCGTCCAACGATAAAAAATGAGCCGCCACCCGATACAAATTCTTCGAGGCAAGATAGGGCACTTGTTGCAGTTGCTTTAATAGCGTTTGAAGCGATGGCACATCATTCATGTAAATAACACTTTCATCCCTTTTTAATAATCTTTCCGTCTCATCTGACGCTCACCCCGAGTGTTTCGCGTAGCGAAATGTATCGAGGGGCGCCAAAGTATTTTAAAGGAGCGCAAGCTTTATGCCTTCCGTCTCATCAACAGTGGCACTGCCCCAACCAACGTGCTCACAATAAAGAACAAGGATAAGCCGGCAGAAAAGCCAACGGCAAAGGCACCAAAGAATAATGCCATAAAAATCCCTTGCACGCGCTGTTGGCGTTCACCGGTTTGCATGGTGGTCAACAGGAATGATGCAGCAACTAACACGGGCAAAATATACAAAGGATCTTTTGCCGAAAGATCGCGCATCCATAAAAATGGCGCACGGTATAGCTCAATAGATGATGAGAGCACGCGGTTCATGGCAAAAAATAGTGGCAGTTGAATTAATAACGGTAAGCATCCGGCACTAAAGCCACCCAAGCTTGCCATGCCATATTTTTGAATTAAGGCTGCTTGTTCGCGCTGCAATCCTTCTGGGTCATCTTTGTAACGTTGTTTTAAATACGCCAATTTTCTTTGCATCTCTTGACCTTGCTGGGCTGCCTTGGTGCCACGCATTGAAAGTGGTAACAATAATAAACGGAGCACCAAAGTAAAGAGAATAATCGCCCAACCAAAACTATGCAGATATTGTGCAAGCCACTTAAGAATCGCCAGCATTGGTTTTGCAATAAAGCCAAGCCAGCCATAATCTAACGTGTCTGCCAAATGAGCATCTACCGCAACTAATGCTTCATGCTCTTTTGGACCAACATAGAACGATAGCTGCCAGGTAGTTTCTTTAGAAACGGTTGGCCCTTCTAGAATTGGATAGATGTTCTCAACGCCAACACGATAGTAAGCTCGCTGCGCAAAATGGTGTGGGTCAGCGCAGAGTGCGTGTAAGAAATAACGATCTTCCGCACCGAAGGTGGTTGGCGACAACCAGAGACTATCATTCAATTTTTCGCGATAGCCTGACAAACCATATTTGGTAAGAGAATGGTTTTCATCTACAACACCGGATACATTTTCAGGTTTGGTGTGATCAAAGATAAATGGGCTTGCCCAGATAAGGCGTGGTCTGACCGCACCTTCAGGCTTGATGGTTAATGCCACATCGATTTTGTATTTATTTTTATCGATGATAAACAACTTTTCGATCTGGCCAGCTGATGTTGTTGCATGATATTGCAAGCGAATCTGCTCATCATTTTCTGTCAGCTCGCCCAAGGTGTAGTAATAGGGGGTATGTTCATCAAGCGCAACTAAGAAGAACGCTTTCTCGCGCTCGGTTTCCGGCTTTGGATGTATCGATTCTAGATCAACTACTACATGATCGGTTTGATGATGATAGGTAGCAGCACTCAACGTTGCGCCATGAGTTGAGAATACCAGTTGGCCATAGTTTGTTTTTACGATCGTGCGCTGTTCAGGCTCGGCAGCCGTTTGGGCAAAATTAACTTCACGATTTAATGATCTTTGCGTCTCTTCAACCGCTGGTGCTTCAAAGCGTTGGCCCGGCACCTCTGGCTTTTTTTCTGTCGGCATAAAATACCATTGCACCGTGCCAAAAAGCAGAGCAAAACCGAGGCCTGAAATAAGCATCCCAGCAGGCGTTGGCCGTTCCTCGCCACGATATTTGCTTATGAGCCAATTAATACCTACATAAAAAATACCAACATATAACGATTGGATAATAATCTGATGTATGGTCATGCAAACTCCGAAAAGTTGTAGTAAAAAAGGATGGGTAGCTTAACAGATTTGCGCCTGCAAGATAACTCTGCATTCAGACTATTTCGCTGCAACCTGAAGATTTACATAGCATTGCGCATCGCAGACGAAATATGACCACGAGGATCATTGGGCGACTATCTATCACCTTGAAACACCAGGCCTACCTGCTTGCCGCACCATTCGCGGTCACCGCAAATAATTCGCTTAATTCAGTCAATCACAGTACTATTATGATCATCAACAATCACATAAAACCTGCTCACCATGAAAATAAAAAAATTAGGCGTATTTGATTCTGGCATTGGCGGTCTTTCTGTGCTCAATGAGCTTATCACGCTACCAATCCCAAACTTTGTTTATTTTGCTGATACCAAAAATTTGCCATATGGCGAAAAAACACCCGAGCAAATTAAGGCATTCACCTTACACGCCATGGATTTTTTAGCGCAGCAAGAACAGGTTGATGCGATTGTGCTTGCCTGCCATACGGCATCAGCCGTGGCGCTGGAATATGTGCAAGCGCAGCTGCCAACAACGCCGATATGGGGCGTGGTCGACCCGGTCGTTTCGGCTGCCGCTGCCGCTACCAAAAATCAACGCATCGGCATTATTGGAACGCCTGCAACAATAATGAGTGGCATTCATAAAACAAAGATTTTAGCCCTCAATCCGTCCATTGAAGTTTTTTGCCAAGCCTGCCCCAAGCTGGTACCTCTGATCGAGGAGGGCAAACAAAAAACCAGCCAACTCGAAGCAGCTTTATGGGAATACCTTGCACCCTTACAGCATGCCGGCATCGATACCCTTATCATTGGCTGCACCCATTATGAGTTAATCAAGCATGAGATAAGAGAGCTTGCCGGATCAGAGCTGCGGCTTATCAGTGCCCCAGAGCAAATGGTCAATCTCTTTAACCAACACGGATTGCTGACACGCCCCGGCCACATCCCACAGATCAACTATTATGCAACGAGCTCGCCTGACCGTTTTGCCGTTAATGCCCAAAAAATAGTGGTAAACCTTTTTACAAATCAAAAGGTTACATTGCCATTATCTCGATCGCTATAGGGCAGATTCTTTGCCTGTTGGCCTAGAAATATGTAATATCTTAGGCCAACCAGAGGATATACCTATGATTCAACTATTCTGTGCGCTATTCAGCTTATGTAGTTTTTTTACCCTATCGGCAACAAGTCAGATTTCAAAGT
>DAIDHG010000019.1 GCA_027452085.1 bacterium | reverse complement strand
ATGGTGGCGTTGATGTGAGCTTACGCAAGCAGAGTATTGATATACTTGGCAAGCTCGCTTTTGATGGCTTTGCCATAGGCGGCAGTCTGGGCAAAACCCATCAGGAAATGATAAACATGCTTTCCCAGGTGATGCCTCATATGCCCCTTGATAAACCAAATCATTTATTGGGCATTGGCGATCTACCTTCCATTGACGCAGGAGTGCGCCTAGGCATTGATACCTTTGATAGTTCGCACCCAACACGCTGCGCCCGGCATGGCTTGCTTTTTACCAGTACCGGTGGCCGGAAGATTTTGGCCTCTGGCAATAACCTTAATTTCAACCCGCCAGATCCAGGTTGCGCCTGCCTAACGTGCTCGAAATACAGCATGGCCTATCTCCATCATCTGTATAAGGCCAATGAAGTAACCGGCCATATACTTGCTTCTGTGCATAATATTCATTTTATGATCAGGCTTATGCAGAGATATCGAGAACAAATATTGCGAGATGAGCTCTAAAAAAGATATACTCCCTTTTGACAATAAGACATATTCGTGATGAACTAGAGGCATCATCGAAAAAGATACCCCCAGTAGTCGTACGACAAAATGGAGTAAGAAAATAATGGTTAAGCCACAGATTTTGCGTCCCCGGCAGAAAAAATTATATCTACTTTCAATACTATGTTTGTTGCCAGCAATAAGCGTATGCACCTCAAGCTCATCGTCACTGCAAAATCCGCGCACAGCTACGAGAAAACGTGGATTAGAAAGCGCATTTAAAAGTGTTAATCACGCCAAAAAATCGAGTAGAGACGCAGCCCTGCGATTTCAAAATTTTTTCGCCCAAAGCCAACAGGCGTCCATGCAGCTCGAATCGAGTGCACTGCAAAATACCGGCATTTTTAATGGTCAACAATTGTTAGAAAATGACTGGGGGCAAGAAGCAGTATCCTTCTTTCACTATAAAGATTTGGCCAACCTGATGGGTGTAAGCAAAAGAATCTCTTCTTTTGCAGAAGCGAACTGTATGCCACAAGGCAAACAATTGATTGCTTGGCTGAGCCGAAACCCATCACTTGCACACATAGAAAAGCGGCTCTACCAAAGCCCAAACCCTATACCAATGTTGCAGCATGCCGCCATGCAATATTTTGTTGATGTCCCGCCAGCTGAACGATTATTTGATTTTGATGCTCGTAGCCAGCAGGTAATACCTGGCCAATTAACAACTGTTAAAAATAAACTTATTAATCTAAATCTACGATTAAATGCCATTCAAGAGCCTGAACAATTCGCATCACAAAAATTACAATCAGACCGTGATGAAGCTATGATGCACATCATGCCAGCATTTGAGAGATTAAGACCATATGCCACCTGCGCCTTCTTGTCTTTCATATTAGATCCAAGCAATCATGCTATCAATTCATTTTTTCACCAACTGAACGGGGATGCTTTTTTCCTTCGTTTTGCACCGCAGCTACCTCTTCAGGATCAATTTGCTGCAAATCCCCAAGCAACAACCAAAGAACACATAAAGTATTTAAAATTAGCCAATAACAAACTATATCCTTATCTTCAAAAATTATTTATGGATCAAGGCCATCAGGGCGCTCAGGCAGTCCAAAAACTCAAACAAGCTTATGAACGGCTCGGGACGTATATACACTTATTTTCAGATACACTTCGGCATGATAACGCTTCTCTATCAGTTGAACAGAATCAAATAGAAGACGATATTATTGGATTGTGCACCTCACATAATGCAAAACTCAACGGCCTCGCAGCTGATGCCCCGACAGAAACCGCTAACCATCAACTTGAGCGTGAATGGACCCTTGTCCAATCCATTGTTGAGCGAATTGATGCATTGGAAAGCATGGTTGCAAACAGCGAAGACAATCTTTGCAAATTACAGGCTACTGTACGAATCGCCGAATTATATGCTCAACTTTTTGGTATGACTTTACCGGATGCACATCACAAAACCGAATATTGTCGCTTTGCGGCTAATTCCTACTACCGTGCATATCAATATAGCGATGAACAAGATGTCACTTTATTAAAAAAAGCTGTTGCTTATGGTGACATTGCTGCTCACGTACAGGAGACGAGGCACGACCTGGCATTCGCCGCAAAAGTTCACTGCAGAATCTTATTGGAATCCAACAACACTGACGATTATGAAAAACATGCAATTAAAGCTCTAGAGCATTTTGAAGGACTGATAAACCGCTTTGAGCCTACATTACCAGAGCTATTGTCAGCAACTAATTGTCAGATCATTCGCTGCCGCATGGTCTATTGCGGTGCACATAATATCCAGCTCAAGCAAGACCTATCGCACCTTGCCAACGCCATTAAGCTTATTTGGGATCTTGAAAAAAATGCGTCAGATAGCGTATACTACAAATGGGCTCATAAGGCATACCATACAATAAAAGACGCTTACTATACTCGAGCATCGGAAAAAGAATTAGCAGCCATGATACAAGAGCTCCTTATTGAGGCCGAACATTTAATCACTGAATAGCGTTTTTTATGATTGGGCGTAAAAAAGGATAGACCCATGTCTACTGCGCGATTACAGCAACTTTTTGTTTTGTTGATTTTGCAGCTTCTTATTGCAAAACCAACAGTCGCCACATCCGATTCATCGTACGATTGCAGCCCGGATGCGAAAAAAATAAGATTGCTCACCATATCCCCTTTTAAAAAATGGCATAGCCATCGAATGAGTTCATCTGAGGCAGATGATTTTGATGATGAGCTTCCTTTAACAGCCAAACGAAATTATTTAAACCTGCCCACCTTTGAGCAGGTTTTACTATTGCTTGGTAAAAAAGAAGCTCATCGTGTCATGTGTTTAAACAGAAAAATTGAATCCCAGATTCGTGCTATTGATAAAGGAATAGCAAATGTGCGTTGGTCTTCTACAGCCTCCCTACTCCAACAAGCACAACAACATGTATTGAACGAAGAGTTTCACGAATCAACAAAACCCGTCACCCCATTTGAATCTTGCCGACACAAAGCACGCGTATATGCGCAGGCTTTTAAATTAAGCAATCCGTTATCTGAGGAAGGCATAAAATTCGCCCGACAAATGGCCATACAAAGCGATATGCTTATGGAGTTCTTTGGAAATGGTGAGGTTTTAACTAAGGAGGCGGCTACCTCAATTGCTCAGAGTTACTTCACCTTGGCATCATTATTGGATGATCGCGATAAAGATAAAGCTATATACATAAAAAAATCAGCTGAGTTTTATCGCGCTATGATTCAAACATTTGAAATGGATATGGTGCCATCATCAGAAGATGTAATAACATTTGTTCAAGGCACCTATAGTGTGCTTTGCCAGGTAAATGATTTATTACATTGCAAAAATGCAAAACAAACCTACAACCATAAACTATCGCAATTAAAAAAAATTGGCCTGAACATAGAGCAAGTTCACAACACCAACACCATGAATGAGCTTTATAAATGGGCATCAGAACTATTTGCCTTATCCATACAAGCTGATTCCATTAACACAGCACAAGATAACAACTACATTGAGGCATTTGCCAGCCACGTTAATCAATGCCCACTGCTGCAGGATAAAGAAAATCGCACCCCACCAAATGAACATTCAGATTTAGATGCTGTGATGAGCTAAAGCATGGTGCGATCTATCACTTCCATAAGCAATCCAGAAATAAAAGCGGTCGCTAAGTTGGCCGATGCAAAAGAACGTAAACAACAACAACGGTTTATTGCTGAGGGGTTACGCACCGTAGCCACCTTTATTGAGCATAATAAAAACCCACTGCAACTGTATGCAACACCACGCACCCAAGAAGCTGTTGAAAAACTCACTCTTGATTACACACTGGTTACTGAAGCTGTCATGGCAAAAATGAGTCAGGTTTCTAGCCCGCCCGGCATTTTAGCTGTTTTTGCAATCCCCCCAGCTCCAAATCCACAAACATTGGGCGAAGGTATTGTGCTGGCGCGGCTCACCGACCCTGGCAATATCGGCACTTTGATTCGCACCTGTGCTGCACTTGACCGTTACACCGTAGTTGCTATAGAAACAGCAGATATTTGGTCGCCAAAAGTTATACAAGCCAGTGCCGGCACCATCGCTAAAATGAATATTTTTTCGTGGAGTTGGGAAGAGCTATTGAGGCATAAGCAGACTATGAACTTGGTTGCCTTAGTTGTCAGTGATGGCCAAAATATCAAGAAAAAAATACCTAATTCTCTCTTAGTTATAGGCTCTGAAGCCCATGGCATACCTGCTCATTGGGTTGAGGGGTGTGATACGGCCGTCACCCTTCCGATGCCCGGCGAGGTAGAATCTCTCAATGCTGGCGTAGCTGGCTCAATAGCTATGTATCTTTCTTGGATGTGATAGATGCTCCTCATAAATATCAACTCAATTTCCCTGTCCTGAGTATTTTGCGAATGCAAAATGTATCGATGGGCGCCAATCCTTCGACCCTTCGATAAACTCAGGGGTAAACGCTTCAACTCGCAATGAAGGGCTTTAGGGCTGATCTCGTCGAAGCCTCAGGACAATCGGCAAAGGCAAAGCGACTCACAAAATACAATCTCGCAGGCTAGTTGAGCCTCCCAGGCTCTCCGACGCCTAGAGATTGGTATTTTGTTGAGAAGCATACGTCAAAAAGCAGCAGTCAAAACTCTTGCTTTCCTTCATCCAAAATCCCTACACTTACAACAAAAGGATTTGTATGAAGTTAAAAGCATTTTTACTACTATTACTCGCCGCCCCCTTGAGCGCCCATCAATTTATTTATTATGTGATGCGCGTCACCAACAATACTACCCAACCGCTCATTATTCATTGCAACAACTACATGTTTCAGCCGGTTCTTTTCCAATCTCAGGAGCAGCTCAACAACTTTCGCCTACGCGACGATGGCAAAAACCCTATGCAGTCTGAGGTGCTCATGGCGCAATATCGGCAACTTTTGCTCAACATGGATATCCTCCAGACCCGTATCATCTCAGCCAATGGCAACCCTGCCCAAAACAAAGAGCTCAATGATATGAAAAAACAGCGCGCAGCATTAGAAGATAAGCTGCGGCCAATAATTCAGCCTGGGCAGACCATTGATAACCTACCATGCCGGCTCTACAGCCCTGGCGATTCACCAAATATGGGAAGCGTAAGCCATTGGAATAACCCGGTCACCCAAACCAAGGATATGAGTGAATGGCAAATCCAAAAAACATATGTTGAGGGCAATGGCATTAAGATCGAGGTAATTGATACCAATGCACAGGGCGGATGTCCCGTCGGTTTTATTAAGGTAATGGCCCGGTCTGCCACAAGATCTACGTCAATCTGCGTTGAAGACGACCCTCATTCTCGCCTACACCTTATTGTGAATCCAGATGGTTTTGAATTGAAAACCTTTAAGGTATATCAGGTACAAGAACCGACCATGTAATTTTCCTCAAGAGCAGAATCTTGCTACTCTGTCTCAAATTTCTTTTAAAGGTTATACATGAGACAGAATAAACTCAGCTTAACCGAAGCTACGCTCATCAGTATCAACGTGATGATCGGCTTTGGTATCTTTGTGAACACCACCAAGCTTGCACAACTGGCTGGCTTTCTGGGGTTTTTGGGGTATGTGATCGTCGGCCTTCTCATTTTGCCCTTGATCGATTCTATTGCCGCCCTTATGGCCCATTACACCAATGGCGGCTTTTATGAATATGGTGCCAAGGCTATTCACCCTTTTGCCGGCTTTGTGAGCGCCTGGGCATATTTTACTGGCAAGCTGGCATCGGCAAGCCTTATCATTCATGTGGTTAATACCTTATTGCAGCAGCTCATACCATTATTGGCTACAGTTCCAACGCTGGCATTAGATGCCATTGTGTTGGTTTGTTTTGCCTATTTAAACACCTTGCATATGAAAACGGGCAGCACCGTGAATGCTGGCTTTTTTATTCTCAAAATGTTGCCGGTTATCTTCGTGATCCTGAGCGGCCTCTATTCTATTTCGGCCATCGCCTTACCAGCAGGCTCGTGGAAATGGGAAGGTATACCATTAAGCATCCCCTTTGCCCTATATTCATTTACCGGCTTTGAGGCTGCCTGTTCCTTGAGCAGATCCATTATAGATTCTGAACGCAATGGCCCACGCGCTATCTATACCTCATTTATTGCCGCCTTTTTTATTAACGTGCTCTATCAACTCTTTTTCTTTGCCACAACCAACGGCGATTTAATGAATCAAGCCAGCTATCTCGGGGCATATCCCAGCTTATTTGGCTCACTATTGCCAAACAACCCTGCTTTGGCCCAGCATGCGGTATCTATGGTGCATCTCTGCATCGCCACATCTGCGCTTGGTAGCAGCTACGGTATTCTCTTTAGCAACCCATGGAATCTTTTTGTACTGGCCGAGAATGGCCATACGTTCGGTCACAAGGTGTTAACCACCCTCAATCGCTATGGCATGCCAATCGCCTGCGTAATTGCAGAAACGGTCTTGTGCATGGGATATCTTTTGGCCACTGGCGGCACACAAACTGCGCTCACACAAACCAGCGCCCTTGCCTGCACTATTTCCTATACTATTAGCGTATTTGCCTTGCTATGCGCCGTACAGAGAAAACCTGAGGCATTTAAAGGTCGCACCAAATATATTGCCCTCTTGGCTCTGATGAGCTGCGCCATTTTCATTGGCAGCTGCGTGCGCAACTTTGTGATCTTTGGCATCGCGCCATTGCTCGGCTTTATCAGCCTGATTCTGGTGGGCATTGGCATGTATTACGCGACGTCACGCATTTCTAATCGTGCCTAATAGATTCTGAAGCCGATTAAACCCATTTTCTATATGTGTAAATGGGCTCTTGCATCGATCCAATTGCTACGTATCCTCATTTCACGATGCAACATATGTAATTCAACAAGGCAATCAATGAAAAAAATAGCATTATCCTTAATCATGGCCACAGCAGTAGCTGCACCGTGCACCGGTGCTCCATGCACCGCCCAGCAAAGCCTTGAAAAAGCACAATGGTGTGCCTTGAAATCGTGCAGCTATACTGCCGGCTATTTTGTATGCAAACATTTTTTTCCGGGCACCTTGTCGCGCCTCGGATTTCGAGATGAATTTATAAGCTTCTTTGTACCCGTAAACGCCGCCAATGCCACAGCATGCATGGCTGCATGGAATGCGGTCAAAGCGGCCGTGCATTATCGCCTTTATAAAATGAAGCAAGAAAAAAAGAATCAAAATCATTAAAGAATTAGATCCTAATTCTATCGCATCTTCAATGTCAGCAATGCCAACAGGCACAATACCAGTGAAATAATCCCAAAGCGCGTGGTGATTTTCGCTTCCTGCCAGCCTTTAAGTTCGTAATGGTGGTGAATCGGCGCCATCTTAAATAAGCGGCGGCCAAGGTATCTAAATGACCAGACCTGAATAATCACTGAAAGCGCTTCAACCACAAATAACCCACCAGCAATAGCCAAGAGTATCTCCTCTTTGGCCATCAATGCCATAAATGCCAATGCACTACCCAAGGCTAATGAACCCACATCGCCCATAAATATTTGCGCCGGATAGGCGTTATACCAGAGAAAACCTAATGAAGCGCCAACAAGCGCTGAACCGATCACGGTTATTTCTGAGCTATCAGCAAAGGGAATGTTGAGATATAAAGCCATGCCAACGTGGCCAGCCAAATAGGTGATGAGCGAAAAGGTTATAAAGTTTGGAATGAGCGATCCGATAGCAAGCCCATCGAGACCATCGGTCAGATTAACGGCATTAGCTGTGCCCACCAAAATAAATACCGCCCATGGAACAAAGAACCAGCCAAGATCAGGATTTATATTTTTAAAGAACGGCATGGTAATGGTAGTCGAGGCGCCTGCCATGAGCCAGGCAATTATCAGCGCCGTAGCAAAGCCAACCTGCAATAAAAATTTGGTGCGGGCAGAGATGCCTTTGCGGTGTCTGATTTTGTTCCAATCATCCCAAAAACCAATAGCACCGTTGCCGATGATGCAGACAGCCATGAGCCATACCTGAGGCTTTGACCAGTTGGCCCAGAGCAGCATTGAAAAAAGTGTAGCTGCAATAATGAAGATGCCGCCCATCGTTGGCATGTCATCCTTGGCACGATGGGTTTGCGGGGTCCACTCACGAGCCTTGGCGCGAAAGAATAGTTTCGATTTCTCAATAAACCAATTACCAAACAAGAACGAAAAGATAAGTGCTGTAAGCAAAGCAGCAATTGAGCGAAAACTCACGTAATGAATTACATTAAATATATGAGCCTTGAGGGCCAGGTGTTGAGCGAGATGATACAGCATGCGTTCCTTACAATTTTCAAAAGCCCCACAAAGTTAATCGAATAGTTAACTCTTTTAAAGAGTTTTCCAATATTCGCGCATGCTGCAATTTGTTTTTTTGCAAAACACAAAAATCATCAGCATGTATTAATTTATTCTATAACCCACATCACATACAATAATCAATGGTAAACATTTCTATATGTACAAAAAGGCTTTGACTATTGAGTTTTGCCCATTAGACTGGCCGTTACCTTTTCAATGGAGGCGACCCCAAAATGGATGGGTTACCTAACCTGGAGAATTAACATGAAAAGAAAAATAAAGATTTTAACTTTCGCTGTTACCATGCTTTCTATGGCCTATGTGCCATTAGCTCAAGCAGCACCGCACCGTGGCGTGAAAGTCCAGAGCGAACTCACTGCGCATAAAGAACGCATTCAAGAAGAGCTTATTGATCAGCTTATCGATCTTATACTTGAGAAGAAAATTCTTCACTTACCAAAACGTTCGGGCTCGGGCACTATGGAATTGGTAAACAGCCAAGAGCTCCTTACCGCTTCTTACGAAGAAAAGGCTGCCGTTATTCACCATCTCCCGCAAGAGCTGCGCGAGACCATTTTTAATAAGCTTGCTGAGCAGCTGATGCGTGGCCCCAAAAAATCGCCTCGCGGTCCATTTAAAAAAATCTCATGTGCAAACCATATCTCACAATTAGATACGTTTTTGCTTTTAGCAGCACTTTTGTGTGATGATAATGAACAAAAATATGTTTCATTACGCGACACCGTGCTCGATTGCCTAGGCGAAACGCAAATCTTGAAGTTGAAAACGAAGCTGGGCAAACCTCACGTGCAAAATCTATTACCTTCGGATTTTAAGCGCGACTTTTTAACCAGTGATCCATTTAAGCTCGCCCAACTCGTACTTCGTTTACAACCATTAATGGAAGTTAAATAAATAGAGGCCATACCATGGCACGAAAAATAATAACTCTATTTGCGTGCTTTGCTGTCTGCATTACACACGCAAGCCAAACACGCATGGTTGATATTGCAATCATTGGTGCTGGCCCTGCTGGCTGGAGCGCTGGTCTCTATGGAGCTCGCCTTGGGCATAAAACGCTCGTTATTACTGGTGATGTGCCGGGCGGGCAACTTACAAAAACTTCATATATTGAAAATTGGCCTGGCATTACCCGCGCTCAGGGCGTTGATGTCATGGAACAACTTGCCGAACAGGCAATGTCGCATGGGGCACAGCAACTCCAAGAGCGAGTCGTTGAAGCAGATCTATCACGACGCCCCTTTACATTAAAAACTGAAGAAGGCTCTACCATTCAAGCACTCGCCGTTATTATTGCGACCGGCTCAAATCCTCGTTTGCTTGGTATACCTGGTGAACAAGAACATCTTGGCGATGGGGTAAGCACCTGCGCCATCTGCGATGCACCGCTCTATAAAAATAAACATGCTATTGTTATCGGTGGGGGCGACAGCGCCGCTGAGGAAGCATTACAGTTGGCAGTCTATGCCAACCAAGTCACCATGCTGGTACGCGGTCATAAATTACGCGCTTCGCATGCTATGCAGCAAAAAATTGCTCAAGCTCCAAATATCACCGTGCGTTTTAATGTTGAACTTAAAAAAATTGCCACCAAACCAGCAGATAAAAAAGGGAAAAAATCCTTAGTCATTAGCCTGATTGATAGCAATGCTAAACGAAGGTCACGAAGCTCTATGGACGTCGATGGTGTTTTTATTGCCATCGGCCATCTACCTAACACCAACTTATTCCGTGGCACTTTAGAGCTTGATGAGCATGGAAATATTGAACTATTTGATCGCACTCAAAGAACATCGATTCCTGGTGTTTTTGCCGCAGGCGATGTGGCTGATAAGCGCTATCACCAAGCAGGCATTGCCGCTGGCCAGGGTATAGCTGCCGCTATCGATGCTGATCGATTCTTGCGGTCTACGTAAGCTAAATGTATTGGAAGGAAAAAAATGACAAAAAAGCCTATCAAAAAAGCAGAGCCCAAAAAGAAGAACAAACAAGCAAAGATCCCAAGGATAAGTAAAAGAGCTGAGGTTCAACGCGCATTTGAAGAAACTCTGAAAAAGTATGGGAAAGTATTTAGTGAACTTTCTAAACTCTAAATGATATTGATGGATGTAAAATTTTTAGAGCTTCCTGAAATTCTAGATATCCATGATGTACTCATAAAGATCTATTCCGGAAGCTTTGGGGTAAGAAATATGGGCTTACTTGATTCGGCGCTCAATGTTCCCTCATCTGGACATGGCACTGCTTATTTTCACCCAGATCTTTATGAAATGGCCGCTGCATATGCCTATCACCTCATTAAGAATCATCCGTTTGTTGATGGCAACAAGCGAACTGGCATCGCAGCAATGATCGTTTTTCTTAAACTAAACGGTATCCAAATTAACATGTCTGATCGCACCGGTATTAAATTGGGCGTTGATATAGCGGTCGACAAAGTTAATAAAAATCAAATCGCTGAAATCTTAAGAAAACACACCATCTCAATTTAAATTCTTAGCCAGATATAGCTTCTGAATTAAATCATGCACATGGCGCCACGAGATAACCTCGGCAGCTTTGGCTGGAATATTTTCATCTCCGCCATAAATCACATATCCTTTTTGCTCCGGTTGCGCTTGTAAGCGATGCTCACTCAACCATTTAGTTACATTCGCAAACATGGCTGGATTTAACGTCATGCTAGCCTTGATCTCAAGGGGAATTAACTTTTTGTAGGCCTTTTCAATTACGACATCCACTTCATACCCTTGGGCCTCACCCCAAAAGAAATAATCCCATAAAAGACCATAATTAAATTTTGATTTAAATAGTTCGCTGATAATAAACGACTCAAAGAGCGCACCGCGCAGCGGGTGGACTATCAAATCGTCCACGGTTCTAATGCGTAATAACGCACATGCCAACCCAGTATCGAGAAAATAGAGCTTTGGACTTTTAACTAATGGCTTGGAGACATTTTCAAAATAGGGCGGCAGCAAGGTGACGATATAGCTTGCTTGCAACACTGACATCCAAGATTTTGCTGTATTTGGCGCCATATTATCTGCATCTCGCGCTAAATCTGACCAACTTATTAAATTACCAACCCGGGCGGCGGCAAGGCGCAGAAATTTTTGAAAAGTGACCAGGTCTACCGTGCTAATAGCCTGGCGAACATCACGCTCAATATAGGTACGAATGTAGGCCGCAAACCATTTGTCCAAATCAGTACCATGAGCATAGAGTTCTGGATAACCACCGCGCAGGATTAATTCATCGATTTTTGTTGGCAACAACGCTGCTTCCTGCAATTCATGCACCGATAAGGGAAGCAATTCAACCAACCCAATACGCCCCGCCAAAGATTGGCTAATGCGCTCATTGAGCAAAAAATTTTGTGATCCGGTCAGAATATAAAATCCCGGTCGTCGTTGCTTATCTACAATCACTTGTAATGAAGAAAATAGTTCCGGAACATTTTGTGCTTCATCAATAATAAGCCCATGTTCATTGGGAAAGGCGGTAAGGAAATGAAGCGGATCGTTTTTGGCTTCGACTAAGGTATTAATATTTTCAAGATTTACGTAGCGATGTTTGGGAAATGCCTGCTCGATGAGCGTGCTTTTTCCCGCTTGCCGTGGACCCACAAGCCCCACAACACGAAACTGTCGGGCCATTTCCTGAAGATGCTGAATAATATCACGATAAATCATAGCGATCCTTTTTTTACAAAATTTAACAAATTCCGCAAATGAATTGCAAGATTTTGAAAATTGAACTACCGCTATGAACTTTTAGCTGGTTGTCGAGAGGCTACAACAAACCCTGCCAATGATATTCCCATCAGACTCAAGGCAATCCACTGCATAGGGCTTATGAATGCAGCGCCATGCTCTGCACGAAAAAAATCATTTACACATCGCTCAAGGCTCAATAAAAAAATGCTGAGCGCAATGAGCTGCCCAGGTTGCTTGAGCCGAGGTCGCAACCAATACAATAAGCCAAAAATGGCGGCCAACGATGCCGCACTGTAGAGCTGGCTTGGATGCAAGGCAATGCATACAGGGGCTACTGATTCCTCATGGGTGTAGGTGACGCCCCAGGGCAATGAAGTTGGCAGGCCATAACAACAGCCGGCAAAAAAACAGCCAATACGCCTAAAGGCATACACAAGCGGGCCATACAGGCCAACCATATCGAGCACTTTGAGCACGGGTTTTCGCACACTGTGCGAAAACCATACTATAAACAAGACAATGGCGATAATACCACCGAGTATAGCCCCGCCACTGAAGGAAAAAATGCTCTCCCGCCAACTCAGATCCGGCGTAGTGAAGATATATAGCAATCGACATCCGATAAGTCCTGATAATATGGCCCCCGAAATCGCACCATACAGCTGCTCGTCGGTAAGAAATTTATAGGGGTCTTTTCGCATAAGATAGGTGGCCGTTACCAGACCAAGAACAATCATAAAACCCCAGACTTGGATGGATACCGGGCCATATATGTGAAAAAGCATTGGATTCAAGATGTTTCCTTTTGCGTGCTCAACAATTTTCTTTAGACTACCATGACCTTTTAGAATTCCTAAGGCTAATACAAAAGATATGAGCAGCTCACATTTCGATTTTGATGTTATTGTCGTCGGTGGTGGCCATGCTGGCATTGAAGCCGCATATGCCGCCGCACGCATGGGGCGTAACACCCTTTTAGTTACCCTGAATATTGATCGCATTGGCTATATGCCCTGCAACCCTGCCGTTGGCGGTGTTGGCAAAGGGCACATTGTGTTTGAGATTGCTGCCTTTGGTGGCCTCATGCCGAAGCTGTGCAGCAAAACCTACCTCCAAGCACGCATGCTCAATACAAGCAAAGGCCCTGCTGTTCATGGGCTACGATTACAGATCGACAAGCATGCCTATAACAAACTCGCCCAGGAAACCTTGGCCCAAACCCCCAATCTTACCATCGTCCAAGGGATGGTCGAAGAGCTGATAGTTGAAAACAGTCAGATCAGAGGCCTTCGCACCCGCGAAGGAGCAACCTATACAGCGCCTGCTGTTGTCATTACAACAGGCACTTTCCTTAAAGGGTTAATTCACGTCGGGCAGACACATTATTCAGCTGGCCGCCAGGGGGAAGAGGCGGTCGCCAATCTTTCAACCTTCATTGACCAACTTGGTCTTGAAATGGGGCGCTTAAAAACAGGCACGCCACCGCGTTTGTTGCGTTCATCTCTTGATTTTAGTCGCATGCACAAGCAGGAAACAGAAAAGCTCACCTATTTGTTTGAATTTAAAGATCAAGAAGTTACTACGATACGAGATTGCTATATCACACGCACCAATGAACGCACACATAAAATCATTGCCGACAACTTACATCTTTCGCCTATGTATAGCGGCAATATCAAAGGGATTGGCCCGCGATATTGCCCGAGCATTGAAGATAAAATTGCTCGCTTTCCCACCAAAACATCGCACCAAGTTTTTGTAGAACCGGAAAGCGCCTCATCTGAAGAAATTTACCCAAACGGTATTTCTACCTCACTGCCCTACGAGGTGCAGCTCCAATATGTGCGCACTATAGAAGGATTTGAGGATGCAATTATTGTGCGCCCTGGCTATGCAGTCGAATACGATTTCATTCTGCCCCACCAACTCCATCATTCTTTAGAAACAAAGAAAATTTCTGGCCTTTTCTGCGCCGGTCAAATTAATGGAACTACTGGCTATGAGGAGGCGGCCGGCCAAGGGATTATTGCTGGCATCAATGCAGCACTGAAAACGAAAGACTATGGTGGCAAATTAGCTCATGGCGCTGCCCTGGTTGATCGGCATGAGAGCTACATTGGTATCATGATAGACGATTTGGTCACGCTCGGCGTTGATGAACCATACCGCATGTTCACTTCTCGTGCTGAACGAAGATTGTTATTGCGGCAGGATAATGTGTTTGATCGTCTGGGCGCCAAGGCTCACGCACTCGGGCTCATTGATGATGAACTGTATAGTGCCATGAAGCGGGAAAAGGATCTGATTGATGATACAGTCACAAAATTACGAGCAACCAAAACGCCACAACAGCTCTTTGAGATGTTTTTAACGCGAGAAAGCAATGAAACCTCGGGTCTTGATTGTGACCAGCTCACTGCAGAAAAAGCGCCTGCCTGGCAGGCAGAGCTACGGGCAATCAATCCTCAGCTTTCAGATCGAGCATTGTTATCGGTGCAAGCTGAAATTCAATACAGCCCATATATTGCTCGCGAGCTGAAAGAAGTTGAAAAGGCGCGCATGTTTCAAGAGCTCCCTATTCCTGACTGGTTAGATATTAATGGCATTGATGGGCTGTCGACGGAATTGAAGCAAAAATTAATGAAGTTTAAACCACACACCATTGCGCAGGCCTCACTTATTCCCGGCATGACCCCTGCGGCAATTTCATTATTGATATTCAGGATCAGAGAACGAAGATTTAATAGATCAACCGTAGCCGCGAAACAGTAGAGCAATGGCAACAAATCTATTCTCGTTTGTAAAATCACACGTACAGATTTTGGACGTGGTATCTGAATATGTAGCCCTCAAAAAAGCTGGTGGTTACCACAAGGGCCCATGCCCTTTTCATAGTGAGCGCACCGCCTCGTTTACCGTAAGCCCCCTGAAAGAAATTTTTTATTGCTTTGGTTGCCATGTTACGGGTGATGTGATTGGTTTTATTGAAAAGGCAGAGCATTGCTCGCCATTGGATGCTGCAAAATTTTTAATTGAGCGTTTCCAGTTAGAAGTGCCACAAGAGATTCTAGCCACAGCGCCCGGCGCCAGCTCATCTGACGAACGAAAACGGTTTCATGAACTATACGCCACCGTAGCACAATGGTCACATGAACAACTTTTGAAAAACCCAGCCGCTTTGAACTATTTTGCCCAACGAGGATTTACACAAGAAACCTTACGAAATTGGTGCATAGGGTATCTGCCCGGCGGGCCTGGGCTGAAATTATTAATTTCCTATCTGGCAACCAAGAAATTTCTCATCGATGATCTTTTGAAATGGCATTTGGTGGAGCAAGGCAGACAGATGCTCTACTCACCGTTTGAAGAACGACTTCTGTTTCCCATTAAGGATCATGTAGGAAGAATCTGCGGGTTTGGCGGCCGTATTTTCAAGGCCAATGACGAACGGGCCAAATATTATAATTCCCGCGAACACGAATTTTTCCTCAAAGGATCACTCCTTTTTGGCTTTGATGTTGCCAAGGCAGCTATGCACCAAAAAGGCACTACCTTTTTGGTAGAGGGCTACACCGATTGTATCGCCATGGCACAAGCTGGCTATGGCAATGTGGTAGCAACACTGGGCACCGCCTGCACAAGCGAACATCTCAAACTACTTTCGCGCCACGTGCATACCGTTTACGTGTTATATGATGGGGATGCTGCCGGGCAAAAAGCCATGCTTCGTTTGGCCGAACTCTGCTGGGAAGTAAATCTCGAACTTCGTGTCATCACGCTGCCCCCAAGCCAAGATCCGGCCTCATTGTTACAGTCACCAGCAACATCACTTGATAGTTATGTTTTGAAAGCCAAGGATCTGTTTTCCTTCTTCATAGAAACGTTGGGGGCCAACTTTAACACCCTTCCCTTAAGTGAAAAGCTGAAAACTGGTCATAAGATTATCGATATGATACGCAACATTCGTGAACCTTTAAAACAAGGATTATTGCTTCAGCAAGCCGCTGAGATTATGGGAGTACCAACCCAAATCCTATTCGAAGAAGTGCGTCATGAACGTCCCTCTAAACAACATGCCCCAGCTCAAGATGAAGTGACTACCCTGTCCGCAGCTGAGGTTGAGGCTAACGAAATACCATTAATAGAGAAAAAACTGGTTTCTGCTATACTTTCGGGCACGTTGTCCTTAGAGAAAGTGCTGTCTGCCCATATAATTTCCGCTTTTTCGCCACTGCTGCAGTTAATCTTGCAAGCACGCATAGCACAACCAGCTAGTAGGCTGGCGGAATTCATAACCTCGTTACCGGCAGAGCACCAACGCTTGGTCGCACAACTTACAGCAAGTGACGAAGAGGACTCGCGTACCATTGAGCAGTTATTTCAACAGTTTCAAAAGAAACATTGGCAGATGCAGATGCATGAAGTTCGCACCGCACTATCGGCTGCACAAGCTGAAGGCAATGCATCTCACGTGGCGCAACTTTTGGCACAGTTTGAAGAGCTAAAAAACAAGATAAAGGAAAACCGTCTCTAAACGGTAGTACATAAAGCAATGTTTTGAGGGCAAGCATCATGGCAAAGAACAATAAAGTAATGTCTAAAGCACCGGCAAAAAATACAAAAAGCCTGCCAAAGACAACATCTAAAAAGATTACTAGTCCGCTAAAAACTAAAGCTTCAG
>DAIDHG010000018.1 GCA_027452085.1 bacterium | reverse complement strand
ACCGGCATTCCATCCGGCTACTTTAAGCTTGATGAAATGACTTCCGGTTTCCAAAGCAGTGATCTTATAGTATTGGCAGCACGACCATCAATGGGTAAAACCGCCTTGGCATTAAATGTGGCCACCCGCGCAGCGCTTGATGGATTTAGTGTGGGTGTATTCTCTTTGGAAATGTCTGCCGAGCAGCTCACACTTCGTTTGCTCTCCACCGAATCAGGGGTGAGCCATCAAAATTTGCGTAATGCGTCAATTACCTCAGACGAATGGATAGAGGTAACCAATACCGCCAGCAAGTTGGCCCAGCTTAAATTGTTTATTGACGATACGCCGGGCATTTCAGTGATGGATCTTCGCGCAAAGGCACGAAAGTTAAAAGCTGAGCACAATCTCAATTTCTTAATTATCGATTATCTTCAACTTTTAAATCCAGCGCGTAGGCACGAAAATCGCCACCAAGAAGTTTCAGATATATCTCGAGCGCTCAAAGCACTTGCAAAAGAGTTGAGCATTCCTATTATCGCTTTATCGCAGTTGTCTCGTGCCGTCGACGCTCGTATGGATAAGCGGCCGTTGCTTTCCGATCTACGTGAATCCGGTGCGATCGAGCAAGATGCCGATTTGATTATGTTTTTGTACCGTGATATCGTCTACAATCCCGAAACGGAAAACCCTGCGTTGGCTGAGTTGATCGTTGGAAAGCAGCGTAACGGACCAACCGGCACGGTGTTTCTCAACTTCATTCGGGACCTGACTAAATTTGAAGATCAAGAACAGGGCTGGCAAAACCATTAATACCTATGGCACATCTTACCTACACCGACCTTACACGCACGCAACAATTACTTTTAGATGCAGCTGAAAAAGCCATGGCATCTTCCTATGCTCCCTATTCAAAATTTAATGTTGGTGCCGGCATCCTCACCGAAAATGATGCAGTGGTAACGGGTGCTAATGTAGAAAATGCGGCGTATGGCAGCACAATCTGCGGTGAGCGGTCGGCATTGGTAGGAGCCTATGCCCAGGGGCACCGATCGGTAAAAGCCATTGCGATAATTGGCCGCAGCGAAATGGGACCAGCCGAGAAGCCAGTAGCGCCATGCGGCTCATGCCGGCAAATGCTTTTTGAAGCCGCGCAGGGATCGAAAAAGAATATGGAAGTGATCTTTTCCAATACGGCAAAGAGCGACATCATCATAACAACAATAAATGATTTGCTGCCGTATGGGTTTGGGCCAGAAAATTTATAAGGACCCAGCATGAATTTTGCGCGATTGATTATCTTCACTCTTTTTTCACTGCCTATGCTCGCCTCCCACGTTACGTCATCCCCGTTGCGCGAGAATCAAAATGCTTGTGCTCAGCAATTTTGGCAATGTATCCGGCGTGTTGAATTCGTAGACCCACGGCGGGACCCCTGGGGATTAAATAGCGTGAAGGATAGAGAGAACCTATGCCAAGCTGATTATAACGACTGCCAGCGTTTAGTAGCTCGTATTTTATTAAGAGTGCGAGCGGTCGGTGGTTGATTATCATTTTCACCTTAGTTTGATCGTATTGTTTTTTTGCTTCCCCATTCAAACTATGGAGCAAGAATTGATTCTGGATACTAGTAACAAGCCCTCAACGTCTCTTTTAAAACTTCTCGAAGCTTTGAATGTTTCACACGATGGCTTCCTGAACTCGATAGTTGCTGCAACGCAAAATCAATGGCTGCGAGAAATGGGCAAAGAACGCTGGAATATTCCTGAATTGAGCTTGAATGAAGCGGATCGAAAAAAAATTATGGCGCTTCTTGCAGAGATCGGCTGTGTAAGTGACATCAGGCCGACTCACACAGAATATGATTTCGCTTTGATTCTCGGTTCTACTGCCGATGATATGGAATTTCGATTAAATTATCTTATCAACTGTTGGCAAAATGGTGTGCGGTTTCACCAACTATTATTCCTGACTGGAGCGCGTGAGCTTGATGCCTCTGCTGATGATGTGAAAATTCTTAAGGACACCTCTCGAATACCAGTAAAGAAAGGGTGGGTGTTTGAAGAAGATCAGATGCCAAAAACAGAAACCGATCTTGCTCATTTCATTCTGCGTAAAGTTCAACTTCCAAAAGAATTACTTAGGCAGATAACTATTTCCGTAGTTAGTGTGCCTATTCAAGAAGATAATCAAGGGGTGTCGCATCGGCCAACAACTCAAGATACGATTGTTCATTGGATGAGTATGAAGCCGCAGTCAGGTTCAATTTTAGCTGTTTCAAGCCAGCCGTATATCGGTTATCAAGACATTGTGCTCAAGAGTTATCTTCCTCATGATTTCTCTGTTGAAACGGTTGGTCCAGCAGCCCAACCAGATGAAAAAATTGCTGTGTATTTAGATTCACTTGCTCGGTGGTTGTATCAGGTTAATAAGAAGCACGAGCTCTGTAATTAACTCTGTAGAGCTCTGTAGTAAAAAATTACCGAGTTGAATTCGGCACTTTCTAAGCGGGTTCTGCGTAGTTTGGAATACCAATTATTGCAACAAAAGCACGATGGAAGCTAAGCTGAAAGTTGTGTGCAGCACCCCAAAAAAGGAAAGTAGGCATGAAGCAACGATCATTGTTATCGCTTTTAAGCATATTCTTGTGCATGCCGATCGTTGCAAATCAAACAAATGGTCTGCTTATATTTCTCGATGACTCTGAAACAACCATTGGCGCTATCACCAGCAATTTTGTTACGGCAGTCGCCCAGCACGCCGGTCCGATTTTGGCTTCTGCGTCGTTAATTGTTAATGCGATACATGACCATGCTGGCAAATACAACGAACGTTTAGTATCAGAATATGCGCGGTATGAAACAATGTATGCTGCGGCCTTGAATACGGTGGCCAAGACAACTAATGAAGCAATGAATATACATCAAGGTAACCTCCAGGCCGTGCAAGCCTATCAAGCAAAGTATGCCAAGGCGACCTCTGAACTTGATCTCATCAATTCTCTATTGCACAGCTTTAACATTCGCGCAATGCGCTCGCTTACCTATACCTTGCTCAATCAATTTTGGATTATTAAGGAAGTTAATCCCTCTCTTTATCTTTTATTACCAGTCCGTTATCTGTGTGAAAAAGGTGTGCCTCTTTCCCAGGCCAAAAAATATAGCAACGGGCCGCTTACACCGATCGAATTATCCCTCGGTTTACAGATCAACCATCTTAAAACGCTTGGCTTGTACGGGGTTGGAAAATCAAAAGCATGGGGAAATGACTATTTTGTTTCTGCATTGTCACAGCTATTTATTACTCATGAGCAGTACAGACAATCAAATGCTGTTATCGCAATACCTCAATGGAGCATCTACATTAATGGCCATGGCTTGATGGGGCAGATGGTTGCCAATCTTTCCATTGAGCAGTTTAAGGATCTATTATCATTTTTAGAGAATAGGATATTTACTCGTCTATTAGTCTACAGCTCCTGCTATGCGGCAGGCATGAATGCAGAAAAAATCTATCTCGATTCGGAAAAGCAAATTCCGTTGCGCTATTCATTTCCTATTATAACGCAGGCCTTGCTTGATTCCCCAACCTATTTTCCTCAGCCAAAAGTAACCGCGGTAGAGAATGCTCTTGCTTTAGTTTCTCAACTACATTTTGACACTTTTTTCAATCGCATAACGCAACCGGGCATGCTTAATTATGAAGAATTGATACGACCAATTGAATTTTATGCGATGGCTCCGCAACTAGCGATAAAAAACATACCTCAAATAAAGCTGCCAAGCTTGCCCTGGTTTTCCGTGCTTGATGCAAACCGTAAAACAGTCAGCATCGGCTCAATTTTGGCCCAATCACGCACCGCGCCGCTCGATATTGGCAAATTTTTTAAGCGTCAGGGCGCTGTTGCCGAACCAATTGCCGTATTACTTTACGCGGGTGAAATTCCCTTTGATTTAGAGTTTCACACAACCCACATGCCGCATATAATCTCTATGATTTCGGGTGATGCCATGCACCATATTAAAAAGCTGATCTCAGATCTGCATGATGCATTGGTGGTATGTGCCAGCATGGATGTAGCACTGCAGGGCCCGAGAAAGATCTTTTTGATAGACGAGGTTCAGGCGCCACCGTTTATTCAAACACCCTTGACTCATGTGATTGTAGAATCCGGGCCAACAGATTTTAATCTGTTTATGGAGTTTAATGGCACCATATATACCGATCATTTTGCGCCGGCAACTGAACAGCAAATAAAGAGATATCATGAACTACTCGCACGGTTTGCCGTCAATGAAAAAGAAATTATGGCTCGTCGAGCCGCTCAATCATCCTTAACACCCCAGGCAATTGAAAATATACAAAAGGTGATGGCTGCTCAAGCACAACGGCAAAAACAAAACAAGGAAAAATAATGAAGCGGTTTATAGTTTGTATTTCAATATGCCTCGGCCAATTAGCGTATGCGTCTAGCGTTGTGCCGGCTGAACCCGAGCGGCCGATCCGCGGCATGCTTATTATGCTTGACGATAGTGAAGAGAGGTTGCAAGCAATTAGTAGCGACTTGATGTCGGCCATCATCCAAGAGGCTGGCCCAATTCTTGCCTCAGCCTCGCTTATGGTAAATATTCGTGGCGACAAGATAGAACCATATTTGCGTGATCGTAGCATTCTTTTTGACCAGTTGGCTGAGCTTGATCTGCTCGTCGAGCGAACCGAGAAACAGTACGCAGCACAACCCACCATAGAATTATTAAATGCATTGAATAAAGTGCAGGAAGAACGTGACAATTATATAAGGAAAATGATTCTTTCATTGGGTGCCTTTGATAGCAAAGCAGCGAGTAATTGGATTATTAAGGAGGTAGATCCTGCTTTGTATCTCTTATTGCCACACCGCTATTTAAAACAGATAGGCGCTGACATTGCTGCCGTTAAAATATATGCGCCTCAAGAGCCTTTGACTAAAGTAGAGCAGCTGCTTGGCCTTAAGGTGAATCATCTGCCAACGCGGGAAGTAAACGCCGTAAAAAGGCCCCAGCGAGCGCCGCGTCATGCCAGTTATTTTCTTGACTCGCTGCCCCGAGTTTTTGTCACTTCGGGCGAATACCCGATTGCACAAAAAAAGATGGTGCCTCATTGGAGCGTCTATTTAACGGGCCACGGTTCAGCCGAGGGCACGATAGCAGATCTCACCTTGCCTCAGTTTCAAGGGTTTCTCAGCTTTCTTGATATCATGATTGCCACTCGCATCCTTGTCTACAATTCGTGCTATGCTGCTGGCCTTAATACCCAACTGCTCTATGCCGATGCCGAAAGCGGCGTGACCAAAACCTATTCATTTCCCATTATCACGCAGGCGCTCGTCGATGCACCCACGAGCGTGCCGTTGCCAACAATTATGAGTAAGCAAAACATGCGTACGGGCGAGGTTGAGATCATGCTGAATTCGCGTCTTGGATACAACCAATTTATGCAGATGATTACCCGGCCTGGTGCATTTAACTATTATGAGATCATGGCGCCATTATTAGGGCGTAGTGAGAAAAAACAGGAGCTCAAAAATCTACCGCAAATAAAACTGCCGGGCTTGCCCTGGTTTTCTGTTATCGATTCGCAGAATAAAACCGTAAGCATTGGGGCGGTGATGGCAAAAACGCGTACCGCGCCACTCAATGTGGCTACCTTCTATAAGCATCGCGGTATACCAGCAGAGCCCCTTGGTGTGCTGCTCTATGCCCACGATATTCCTTTTGAGATTGTTGTTAATACCAAGCAAATGCCGTCTATGGTATCTATGATTCCGGGCGATGCCGTGCATTACCTCCATAAAATCAGCTCATCCAAGCACAACGCCGCATCAATTTTAAATAGCTTTAACTTTGAGATGCATGGGCCGGATAAAATTTTTATTATTGATTCTATTCAAGCTGCGCCAATTAAATCGGCCAAGGGCAGCTTTGATACCATCACGCAGGTAGTGATCGATATTACGGCCAAAGATTTTCGTAGCTACTTTACTTACAAGGGCCTGGTCTATAGAAATCCAGGGCAACTTGCCACCGTGGCAGATGAAAAAAATTACCGCGATATTCTCAGAAAGTTTGGCAAAAAAGCTACCGAGATCAAAGCACGCGCCGAGCACAAGGGCATTGAGCGCAAAACGGTGCAGGAGCAGTTAACACCGGCAGCAGTGGCAAAGATACAACAAGCGCTTAAAGTACGTGGCGTTCAAGACCAAAAGAAAAAGGAGGCACAGGAAAATAAGCTTTCAGCATCTCGCCACAAAATTCTTATTGATAGCATAATCGAGCTCAAAAACGTGGCGGTGCAAAACAAGCTGAATCAACATACCATCGATATTATTAAACATGTGCTTTCCATTATCCAAGAGCAGCCATACTCAAAATTGGTGCTCGAGTTGATCAGCGAGTTGCTGAGCGAAATCGACCAATCAACGAAGATAAAATACGAGCAGCAATCAACAACTATGAATTTTTTATTGCAGCCAATTATGGCGACTCTAGATCAAGAAATTAAACGCTTTCAAAGCTAAATGTTTGCATTATAAAATTTCGGCTCTAGACTTTGGCGACCCGTGAAAGAATTCACTATGGTCTTGATAACACGTGTTGTTTTATTAAGGTCTTTTTCATGAATTATTCGCACATTAAAATTCTTTGTCTCTCCGGAATTTTTTTTGGTTCATGCCCGATGTTTACTTCATCGGAATCATCCGTGCCTCACCTGGCGTTACAACAGGCCATTATTGCACATCAAGCACAAGCATCTGCCACAAGCCAAACCGACTCTTATCGCAAGCGAATGAGCGATTTTCTTTCTGCTAAAGGGTTATCTGCGGTAGATACTTCCATGAAGAATGTTACAACACCCAAATCTCAACCCACGATATGTGCAATAAAAACGCCATCTCCCATCGTAGCTCTCTGGTTAAATTTTTGCGTTGAGATGTACGAAAAAGAGCGGAGAAACTTTGAAGAGCGAACTCATTACTGTGTATTAAGCCCGCAACAGATTAAAAGCGGTGGGTAGTTGAAGCACCAGTAAGGAAGAAGGGGGCGGCGAAAAACCGCTCCTTTTTTTATCTTCATTTCTAAAAGTAATGTAATGGTCTGTATTTGGCCGGGTGCGTTTGACAGAAATGCCCAATTCGACATCCTGATGCATGCATTAAAAGTACACAACTTCAGGATTATTTCATGCACGCCATTTCATCTCGTATTTTAATAATTCTATCTATTGCGCTCGCCATCCTTCCCGCATGCGGCCGTAAAACGACGCCACGTGCTTTGAAATCACGCGGCAAAAAGCAGATCATAGCTGGCTCAGTGTTGGCCGGCGCTTCGGCAGGGGCCATAGCTGCCGCCGCCCCTGTAATAGCGCACGCTGGCCTCGGCCCCATTGATATCGGGCCGGAATTGGCCGCCGCCTTCTATGTTTTATTACCATTTGCCATCATTACCGCGCCTATTGCGGTAGCCTTGATCGTTTCAGGTAATGAAGATCGCCAAGAAGGGCGCAAGAAGGAAAAAGAAGAACGGGCCAAACTGCGATCAAACGGTATGCCTAAAATCGCACAAGCAAACCATGCGCCGGCAGTAACTCATGCTTAAACGTATACAGTCACTCCTTCTTATTACAAGCCTTGCACTGCTTCCGGCCTGCAATAAATATAAAAAGCATCGAGTGGGCCACCGCGCGCGATCATCTGTCAAATACATTCGCCGGGATATCAAGCTGCCTAAGAGAAGCAAATACCGCCGTAGATTAGAGGCTCAGCCGGTTGAGCAGCAGCCGTATATTACGGTTTGGATTCATGGCACCACCAATAATCCGGTGTTTAAATATTTTCATTCTGGCCCGCAGGGCTTGCATGCAGCCAAAGATATTTCTCACTGGTATCGCATGCATGGCATGGCAAAGCAAATAAGCAAGCGTTCACCCGAAACCTATCCATTCGAACACTTCTACATTTATAGCTGGTCTGGCAATTTATCTTTCTCTGCTCGGGAGAAAGCGGCAGCCGATTTGTATGCAGATCTTACCGCATTAGTTAAATCGTTTGAGCAGAAATACAATCAAAAACCAAAATTGCGATTGATCACCCATAGCCATGGCGGCAATGTGGCACTCAATTTGGCCCGTCAAGCAACATTAGATGATCTGACCATCAATGAGCTTATTTTGCTTGCGTGCCCCGTGCAGCAATCAACACGAAATCTTGTGCATCACGGCATGTTTGAAAAGATTTATTCGCTCTATTCATTTGTTGATATGATGCAGGTGCTCGATCCGCAGGGCTTGTATCCTATGGAAGAAACGAAAATCTCTGAAGATGAAAAGAAGCTATTCTTCTCCCAACGAGAATTTCCCCAATCGCCAAAGGTGCGCCAGGCAGCAATACGTTTAGTTGGCAGATCGCCCGGGCACGCAGAATTTATTTTCCAGCCGTTGAGTTGGGCAATCCCATTCATTACCGCTGAATTGGATACACTACCGCCACAGCTCACCGAACGTGTGGTAATAAATCTGAATAGCTGGTAGCGCTTGCGCAATAGATCCTGTTAATATTAGGCAATCTAATATTGAAAGGAGTTGCATGATCATATTAGGCGTCGATCCAGGATTTAGCTTTACCGGTTACTGCATAGCATCCCAACAAGGGAGCACCTTACGGTTGCTTGATTATGGTGTGCTGAAACTCAATCCATCCAAATCATTATCGGAGCGTGTAGGGATCTTTCATGATCATATGGCCGAACGCATAGTGCGCCACCAGGTAACGGCCATAGCCCTGGAAACTTCCTTTCTTGGCAAAAATGCCCAAAGCTTTTTAAAGCTTGGCTATCTTCGTGGCATTCTTTATTTACTGGCAGACAAGCACAAAGCAGAGCTTATGGAATTTGCGCCCCGGGAGGTAAAAATGGCAGTTACCGGCTATGGCGGGGCAGATAAAGAGCAGATCAAGACATTTTTGCAACGACTATTCCCGCAACTCAATGTAGAAAAATTAGATCTGACTGATGCCATTGCCATCACCCTCTGTGGCCTATGGAAAGGGCCAGTGGATCGCCGCATGCGCGAGCTCTACCATGCCCGCTAGGCCTTTTGACTTCTGGCCGGTGCTGCGTAGGCTAAAACCTAATCAAATGGAAGAAAATAATGCATATCAAAAATCTAATACTCACCCTTATTTTTGCCGGCATTAATCACCGCAACATCACTACCACCACGCGGATCAGGCCGCGGCAGGCTTGATTGGTTCCTGCAGCAGGCGCAGGACGAGATGCCACTGTATAGCGATGAAGATGATGATGAAGAATCAGGCGTGCCAGGAAATGCGATTGAAGAAAATTATTTTAAGCATTCCGGCGTTTATGAGTATGTCCAACAAAATGAGCATTTTTGGCTCTTGCGATCAAATCAACCAGGACAAGCTTGGCAGGCGCAAGAAGCAATTCATGCCAATGAAAGAATGACTGGCAAAGGCATTTTACGGCATGCCGTGCTCTACGGCTCAGCCAATGTTTGTGCGATGGTCGGTTCTCTCTTTAGTCTCACGCCATACACCGATGACACGATTAATCAGTTTGCGCAAGAAGATAGCCAACTACTATGCAGCGGTGAGAACCTTGGTCTTTTGCTTACCTTCCCTTGCCTGACAGATTCACCCGTTGCGCTTTATAGCCGAGCAATGCTTCGCGCAGCAGCAGAAAATCCACGATTACACGAAAGCTTAAAGCAATATGCGCTCGATTATTCAACACAGCGCAAGCGATTGCCCCGAGAACTCGGCGAAAGCATACACGAGCTCAGAGATACTGCGCAGCTGATAGTTGATTATGCTACTGAATCACCAGAACTATTTTACGAACTCTGCCCATCATTAAAACCAGATGAAAAGACTCTGGCCGAGGCAGCGGTGGTGCGTGCCGCTCAAGATCAGCAAGAACAACAGGGTGAAAGAATTCCGTATCTATTGCGGCGGCAGCAGCGTGAAGAGAAAAAAGATTTATAGGCCAAAGCAGAGCGCTACTTTCTTAATGATAATCGCTCATACATAAATGCCTGCAACGTGCGGCGATACATTTCTTGTTCAATAGAAGGGCCTTGGCTATTACCCGAGCTGAGGCCGAAGTTTATTCTGATATCTACCTGTTTACCGGTAAAAGCCTTTGTCTTTTGTACAAGATCTATCACCTTGTTCAATCGAGCAATAAGGGCCGGGCGGTTGGCTTCTTGTTCAGCGGCACTTCTATACTCGCCCCAATTAATATACACATTCCAAACCACGCTTATCTTTTTGCGCGATTGTGCCGCTTTGGCAAAAGCCTCTTCCAACGAACAAGCCATTGCATCACCTTCGTCGGTAATAACGGAGCAGGCCTCTTTATTGATAAGGCTTTTTGCTCGTATGACCTCAGGTGTGTAGATACTAATCTTAAACGAATCTCTTTTTCTGATTTCTGAAAGGGCGTAGAGGATGGTAATGGGGTTGTCTTCGATCTGCCAATATTCAAGCTGTGGCAAAGAGATGATTGATGCGGGAATCTTTGTCAGGCGATTGCCGCCCAGCATAAGGGAATATAGAGCTGAAATTTCGGGCACATCCTGCAGGCCATCTAAGGCGGTCAGATTTTTTTCATCCAGATTTAAGCGACCGGTAGCCACTTGCTCATCAACCACCTCTTTATTTCTTGCGTAATAGTCGCGGAAGGAAATTGGCTGAATTGCGGTTGCGCTCGCTAAAAGGGATAACAATATGCTCAGTCTCATACGCAGGGTCCTTATTTTTATAAAGTCGATATATAGTATCTGATGACTCAACGAGCTCAAGAGGGCGACACAATGGTAATCAAATGTTACAAATAGGCAGACATGAGCATGTGAAAAGATTGCTTCTTGCTCTATGCATGACAGGTTGCATACCTATCCATCCCACACCACCAATCAGCCAGCCATCGGTGCTGGTTGAGCCTGGCAGATTAAGCAGGAAAGAGATCAGAGCGCAGAAAAGGGTAAAAAAGGAATGCTGTAAGCAGCGACGCCGCCAGCAAAGCAGCTGGCGATCATTTAAAACTATGGGCTGCGTCATCCTATCATTTGGGATTGTATTGGCCACCATCATTCTCGTCGCCATGACCTGCACCCAAAAAAATAATAGCCAAGCCCAGAGGTAAAACAGTTGTAGCATTATGAACGCATTAAAAAATTCGGTATCCAAAATGTGGGGGCAGACATTTTAGAGCAAGCCTTGCGTGAGCTGTCAGCAATAGTTGATGCCATAAACAAGCTACGATTGACTTAGAAAGAAGCTGCGTGATAGTATCCCAGTGTTGATTCATTATTTTCAAAAAGGAGCAGTTCATGATAAAAAGAGTGTCGCTATTATTTGCTGTAGCACTTACCATTCCGCTGCCCATAGCAGCCAAGAAAAAGAAATTCGATTCAGTCTCCACCAACAATCTAACCGTATGCAATAATGCCACGGTGAAGGGCAGCCTCACCGCCGGCTCCATAACAACCGCCAATGAAACGGTGACCAACAATCTGAGTGTAGGTGGCACCTTAACGGTAAATAATGTGGCAGTGAGCGGCTGCACGGCGGGCACCCCCGGTGTGCCGTGTCTTGGCGGGGCATTGGCCTTTGCATCATTTTATTTTGAACTCGGTGCAGGTCAAAATGATAACCCGTTTACCATTCCAGCAAATACAAAAATAATTTTCCCACGAACTGCGGTATCGCCAGTAGGGGTTACCACATCTAATTTTCAAGATTTCACCTTGACCGATGCAGGCGTGTACGAGATCTCATGGGTAGTGAATGTGTATGTAGAAGGTAACACAAATGATACGACTGAGTTACCCGCACAAATTGCCCTTTATGCAAATGATGTTGCCGTTCCTCAATCATTTGTAGGTGGTATTGCCGCAATTTCTGCCGTGCCACCGTTAGCACCGGGCACAGAGCTATACTTTAGCCTGGTAGGCTTACCATGGGCAGGCTCAATCTTATATCAAGCTGCCGCAGGCGATGTGATATCATTGCGCGCAGCTGCTTCAAATCACCCGACCTATGAGCTGACACTAGAGTCTGGCGCAACAAGCCCATTTGCCGGGTCATTAAACATTGTGCGCATTGCCTAAAGCATGCGTAACAAAAACCCTTGATAACGGATTACAAATGAGGGGCAACGCTCGCTGCGCGTTGCCCCTCATTAAGGATATTGCCTAGGTCTGATAAGGGTAATTATGTTGTCGAAATGGATTGCCCGTTGTCTTTGCTCTTTCTGCTCCTTTTCCACGGCCTCAGACTCTTTATGCTCTTGAATATGGCGCCTCATAATTCTAAAGCGTTCGGCTGGTTGCCCTTCCGGCTTTGGCGTAAATCGATATTCGCGTATGGTTTGCACAAAAAAGCTATTGGGAGAAAGTCTACCCACTGCAGCTTGCACCAGATCTTGCCCAGCCTTGTTACGAGTGAGCATCATATCCTGCACCTTAGGGCCACCAAATTGGGTGATTGTCATATAGATTTTGGTATACAAAACTTCAGCATTGTATATTGCTTCGGCAATATCTTTTTTCGATCCCGTTTTCTTTTTGCTGATAGTGGCGATTGTATCAACGAGCGATTGCAGCACGATCTGCAACAGATTGTTGCCTTTGGCGTCGCGGATTTTTGAGATATCTATTTTCTCATCATTCTCTGGCCCGATGAGTATTCGGCCGGCCATTATCGCCGCAAACACTTTGCGCACGGCTGCTTCATCACCATTTTTAATGGCATCGATTAACTCTTTCTCAACCTTCTCTTGCTCCTCGGTTTTATACAAGACATTAACGCGCTCTGGCAATTCTAACTGCTTGCGCAATTGAGCATCGGTTACCGTCAACGGATTGTTGCGTAAGCCAAGCTTTTCTAGTGCCTGCAATTTATTGAGAACATGAGGCAAAGTTACAAGAGTGTTACCGGAAAGAAATAGATCACGCAGATGAATTAAGTTGCTTATGCTCTGCGGTAATTGAGAAATCTGATTATCATTCAGATCAAGCTCTTCCAGAGCTACAAGATCACCAATCCATTCAGGCAGTTCAACGAGTTTGTTTTTGTCCAAATAAAGTTGTTGCAGATTGCGCAGATTATGCATGCTCTGCGGCAATTGTGATATTCTATTATTGCTCAGATCCAACTCTAGAAGATTAACCAAATTACCAATCCAATCCGGCACCATCGTTATCTTGTTATCATCTGCATCTAATTCTTGAAGTGCCCGCAGGTGCTGAATGACATCGGGTACGGTGGTGAACTGATTATTATCAATGCATAAATGCTGCAGAAGACCAAGATTTGCCAGGCTCTTTGGCAAGGTAGACAGTTTATTATCGTGTAGATGAAGTCTTACTAAGGTTGCCCCTAGATTGCCGATGCTCTCGGGAATATGAGCAATATAGTTATCATTAAGATAAAGCTCCTGTAGGGCTGGCAAATTAAAAATGTCATCAGGAACCGATCTCAATTTATTATCGCTCAGGTCAAGCAAGACAAGCATCCCTAAATTGCCTGAAAAGGATGATACAAAATCAGTCATATCAATTAGATTTTTGTTATTTAAATTCAACACCCCTGTCGCAACCTGCGCATCAACATCAGCCTTATTTTTTTTATAATAATCCTGGAATGATATCCCTGGGATGCCTCTCAAGCGATCGCGTTCGTTATTTATTTTTCTGAAAACAATTCCTGCTTCATCATAAAGATGTTCATTACTGCTCCTCTTATAAATGATTGTTATACGTGTGCTAATAATTTTTGCACGGTTTCTTCCCCCAGGGTGGTATCAACCACCACTGGCAGATCAAGGCACAACAGCCCTTCCTTATTAATCCAAGCTGCTGGTTTTGAATTTCCTGTGCCTAAATCTTCTGAGCGAATGCGCCCGCCATAAAATAAAAATTCATTTACGCGCAGTGGCGCAAAGCTCAACGTTTCAGTTGAAACTGGTCGTGCTGCGATCGGATATCTTCGCTTAGTTTTTAAATCATAATGATAAATGGTGGCAACCGGTTCACTGCCATCACGAGACTGGCTTGCATCAACAAAATAGACCGTATCTTTGACATAGCGTGGCAGCAGCGGCGCTAATGATTCATACAGATCATTGCCCTTTTCTTTCCCATTTCCCTCGGGAGTTTGTGATCTTACGATT
This sequence comes from bacterium, assembly GCA_027452085.1. GTDB lineage: Bacteria > Babelota > Babeliae > Babelales > JABCYS01 > DAIDHG01. The sequence goes on along the minus strand of DAIDHG010000018.1, from coordinate 3,574 downwards.
AATGATTTTGGCAAGGTAAAATCAAAAAGCTGCTCTTTCTCCCAGGTGCCCTCGTGTGTTCGATACAGATGCCAGTAGCCAAAAGAGACAAGCGTTTGATCATTTTCAATCTCAATGGGATGGCTAATCACAAAGCCTTCATTTTCTAGCATAGTCAAAAAGGCTGCATGCGCTGGCAACTCAAGGAGCTCCTGCATCTGCTCGCTTGGTACTAATGGCACCATCTCAGCATCTGTTTGCTGCAGCAATTCATCAACCTGCTCTTGATAACTGCGGCTTTCTGATGGCATCAATATCTGTGGGTATTGGCAACAGACCAGCGTATACCGTTCATGAGTTCGTTTGATGCTAAAAAGCTGGTCGCCCATGCGCTGCGGATATAAATAATCGCTTATCTCATTATGAGCTATGGGATACAATGCGCCACGAGATGTGCCATGGAAAATGCCATAGGTAGTTCCCAATTTGCCCATAAAATAAAATGAATCCTGATTATTCCAGGAAATTGAAACAATATCATCGACCGGTTCGTAAAATTGTATTGATTTGGGAGATCTTTTATTAAATGATTTAACAAAGATCTTACCCTTATCTATAAATGATATGCCTGAAGACATTATCTTTACATCAGTTGGCGTATATGCCGGAATCACTGCCGGCGATGCAACCTTGGTAACCGGATCCCATTCCCACAACAGCAGCTCACTGCCATTTTCATTTGAGTTTTGATAATTAACATAGATTTTGATTGCGCCGTCATGATGTACCGCAGCTACAGGGTAAACATATTCGATTGCATGTGCAGGTGCGCATAGCATGAGTGTAAGAAATGTTGTTCGAAAATTCATTTCATCCCTTTTCAGATATGACCTTATTTATCGTACGCGGGGATAATAGCACAAATCAAGCAGAGGTCTAAAAAATTCGTAAATAGTTTGCTGGGTAGAGAAATCAAAAATCAGACAAAAAAATCCACCGCACTGAAACAAGTTCAATGCGGTGGAAAAAAGGAGAGTAGTAATGAAGCCTAGTTAAATCTTTTAGCTGCTTTCACCGCTGTTTAAACCACTTTTGGTGAAAGCGAGGTGAAGTATGAATCAAAATTTTAAAAAGTCAAAGCTTTTTAGCACTTTTATAGCGTTACAAAGGCAAAAAACCCTCTTTTAACTTCATATGTAAATGTCGGGTGGTCATATTAGCCATTATTGTTACAACGAGTCACATTACAGCGTAATCTTCTGCACCGAGTATCCTGCCAAGCGGCTATCCAACCCCTCCTGGGTTGTTGGGCAGGTTATAATAAGCTGCCGATTGTGAGAGACCAATAATGGCAACAGCCGCTCGACCGTATAATGATCAAAATCGGTTAAAAAATCATCCATTAAAAAGATTGGCTGCACCGATTGATGGTGCTTATGCAGCACTTTTGAAAGCGCCAGCTTTAATACGGTGGTAATCAGCTTCTGCTGACCGCGAGAGGCATACGCCTTGGATTTTCGTTCGCGAAAATCCAAGGCGATATCATCCAGATGAGCGCCAAACAACGAGCGTTGCCAGCGAATTTCCTGCTCCATATCTGCGGTTTGTGCCTTTTGCTCATAGCGCAGCTCAATCTGGAGCGTCCAGCCACCCTGGAGTAATAACTCATTCACCCCTTCCTGCAGTTCAGCCAAGAGCTCCCGGCGACGATTGGTTACGATGGCCGATTGCTGGCTCAGCTGCTCTGTCCATAAATTATATGATTCGGCCGGAACTGAGGGGCGGGCTAACAATGCATTTCGCTGCTCTAAAATCGATTTAAACTTCCTCAACTCTTGTACAAATGGCGGATCGATAAGCACAATTGCCTGATCAATAAAAGCCCGCCGAACCTCAGGCCCACCTTTAACAATAAAAAGGTCATCCTCGGTAAAGGTAATAACCCGATACACATTCATAAGATCTTGGTAGGAATCAACTGGCCGTTGATCGACCTTCACGATCCGGCGCTTGCCGGCAAAACCTACCTGCAATTGGGTTTGCTCTGCGGAGGTCAAATCAGTATCACTATTATCGGCGTTACTCAATTCCACCTTAATAAAAAAATGTGCCGCATTATGCTGCAAAAGATCTTTTGGCGTTGGCGTGCGAAATGATCTGAGATAGCACAAATAATGAAGTGCTTCCAAAATGGAGCTTTTGCCCGAGCCATTGGGCCCCTCAATTAAAACAACGGGCGCCTCTTGGAAAGAGACGCCGTAGTTTTGAAAGCATCGAAAGTTTTGGAGGTGCAATTGCTTGATGAACATTAATTCAATCACCCAGCAGTTGCCGTAGGAGATACCGGCATAACGAGGTAGGTAACCTGCATTTCCTGCTCTTGCGATTCAAAAATAATTGGCCGCGCGGCATTCTTTAAGTAGAACTTACTCTTTTCTTCCTTAAACGCTTGCAGACCATTTAAAAGGTATGGCGCGTAGAATCTGATTTCCATCTGGTCGCCCTCAAAGCCTTCAAGCTTGAGCGCTTCTTCCAGTTTACCAACCTCTTTATTTTGCAAAGAGACCTGCACTGCATCGCGCGCAAATTCAAATTTCGTTGCAATAAACTGGCCCGATAATAAGCTCGTTGAGCGACGCAATGTTTTTACAAACTCACCGCGATCAAGCGAGGCAGGCACAAAGCCCTTCTTATCTAAAATCGGCGCGTAGTTCGGGAATTGATCAGAAAGCACGCGGGTGAAGAAGTTGAAGCTGCTGCCAGAAAATACGAGCTGTGAATTGCAAATACCAAGGAATAACGAAGTTTCCTGGGTAGTTTCTAAAATTTTCTTGAGCTCAAAGACTGACCGACGTGGCAAAAGCCAAGTGCGAGATTCGCCAAGCACATATTTCGGTGAACGGATTTGCGCCAAACAATGACCATCGGTTGTGGTCATTTTAAGCTCTTGGTTGTTCACTTCCAAAAGCAAACCATTAAGTGCTGGATTAGCATTATTTTGCGGGATTAAGAATGCCACCTTATCAAGCATATCGGCCACAAACTTAGCATCTAACTGCATAAGATTCTCAATGCGCTCGGGAAATGGCGGAAACTCTTGTGCCGGTTTAATATGCAACACCAAGTTTACCGAACCTGATTTAAGCGCCAAGCTTTGATCATCAAAGGTGAGCTGAATATCACCATCCAACTCCTTAACCACATCAAAGATGCGGCGGCCAGAAACCATGAAGCTTTCTGGTTCACCAAGCTCGCTTGATTTCATAGGGCAGCCTATCTGTAGGCTGATCTCCATATCCGTGCTCTTTAAAATGAGTTCACGATTACCCGCTTGAAACAGAATGCATGCAGTCGCATCCAGCGTGGTGCGTCGGCTGCATATTGGTTGTAGGGAAGACAAAATTGATAGAAACGATTTTTGATCAACGACAAATTTTTTCATCATATAACGTCTCGCACGATTATTGAGTTGCTCATGAGCCCACAGTATAGCAGTCGCGCAAAAACTAGTTAATGGGTGTGCTGACTCAAGACATATGAGAAAAAAGGACCTCTTTCTTTTTGGCGGCTTCATAGTACTGAAAAGGGGTCTGAT
>DAIDHG010000017.1 GCA_027452085.1 bacterium | reverse complement strand
AGGTGGGCATAGGTTTAGATAATGCCTCACTCAGAGCCAAACAAAGTATGCCAAATAATCGCATGCTGAATTTCAGGCACGAGGAGGAAAAAAGTGTTTCCAAATCATCCAAGCATTTACTGCGCACATTGCAGGAATTGGGTATTGAGCTTGTGTTGTCTGAGAAGGCCGAAGAGAGCCTGAAAAAAGCAATTGAAGAGAGCAAATCAAAGGCAGAGCCGAGCGAATCACGTTCGCAAAAAATTTTGCAATGGGATCAAGAATATGATACCGATGTGGCAGCAGCAGAAGGTGATGCCGTGTAATTTGCATTCCATAAGAAAAAAGGGCCGGAAAACTCCGGCCCTTTTTTCTTGCAGATACATTCAAGAAGTTATTAAATTATTCCTGCACCATATCGCTTTTGCTTTTCACCGCTGCTAAAAATGCAAGTTCATCACTTTTCATTTTCAATCGCTCGCGTAATTTGCGCACGTAGCCATCTTTATTCGTTTGGCGTGAACGACCAATGGCCAGGCTCTCAGCCGGTACATCTTGGGTAATGGTGGATCCAGCGGCTGTCATAGCGCCTTTGCCCACAGTTACTGGAGCTACCAGCACCGTATCGCTACCAATATAGGCATTATCATTAATGGTTGTGGTGTTTTTGTTTACGCCATTGTGATTGCATACAATCGTGCCGGCGCCAATGTTTACTGAATCACCAATAATCGCATCACCTAAATAAGAAAGATGTTTTGCTTTTGTGTGCGCACCAATAATGCTTTTTTTAACTTCTACAAAGTTGCCGATTACACTATGCGCACCAATAACCGTTTGATTGCGTAGATGTACAAATGGCCCAACGTTGGCACCTGTTTCAAGGCGTGAATCTTTAATCACCGAGTGTGATTCAACGACTACATCATCGGCTATGATGGCACGCTCTAAGATTGAAAAATCGCCGATCGTACATTCAGATCCAATAACGGTACCATTGCGGAGTTGCACGCCAGCGCCAATATCTGTGCCCGAGCCAATTGAAACATTGAGATCAATGTGCACATACTGCGGGAAGGTAAAGCGCACACCATTGTTCATCCAATGATTAATAAGTTCAGCGCGCATAATTTGCTCGGCCGCCCACAATTCTTTTAATGTGTTGATGCCGCAGACGCGCTCAAGCGGTGCATTAATCAGTTCAACACGGCCTTGTTCGCTGGCCAGGGGCACAAGGTCAATGAGATAAAATTCTTGCTTTTGGCTACTCTTTTCAATCTCATTAATATGCTGCTCTAAAAAGCTGCGGCGTATTAAATAGATGCCGGCGTTAATGCAGCAATCTTCAGCTGGATCACCGGTATATTCATGAGCTTCCACCACACGAACGCCTTGCGCATCTTGAATAACGCGCCCATATGATGCAGATGGTTCAGGATGATGCGATACAATCATGCTAAGTAAAGCATTGTTTTGTTGATGAGCTTCATAGAGCGATTGAATAATTTCTTTGGTGACCAGTGGCACATCGCCATTCATAATGAGCACATGGTCAGCCTGCCAAATTTGCTGTGTGCAGCGCACGGCATGCCCCGTGCCAAGTTGTTCTTCTTGTACTACAAAATGAACATTTGGCATCTGACTTTTCACTACTTTTTGGACCTCTTCGCGGGCATACCCTACAACCATGGTGGTAGGAATATGCATAGATTCAAGAAGCTTGGCCGAGTAAAGCACCATCTCCTGCCCGCAAATGGGGGCCATGAGCTTGCTTTTGCCCGTTTTAAAACGCTTGGATTTACCTGCTGCTAGTACAACCGCCTGGATGTTTTGCATTATGAATCCTTCATGTAGTGTGCGGCTCTTTATTTTAAGAGTCGCGGCCCCTTGTATGGGGGGCGTAGAAAACAAGTCTAGCACTGCCATCTTTTCTTACAAAGTAAGATTTTTTAGCCATAAGCAGGGGTGAATGTTTCTATTTGTGTGTATACCCTTGTGATTTTTTTGGGGGATTGGCTATCTTGGGCTCATATAACCATTAAATGGAGGTTGCTATGTTTGATAAAGTATTTGTTTTCCTTTCATGGCTGGGCATTCTGGGCGGTAGCGTCAACGCTGCGCCAGTCCAGGTGAAAACTATTCGCACGATCAACCAACATGGTCCGGCAAATGCCTGTGGTAACTGGGCAGTATGTAACGCAAAAGCGCTGTGTAAAAGTTTTATGTCCCTCGGCACAAAGCTTGCCACTCATTTGCACATAGAGGCGCATGCGGTGGCAAAACGATTGGTGCCAAAACGGGCCTATCAGTTGGCCAGTGATGAGGTTGAGTCGTTAGCACTCCAGGCAGATATTTTATGTCTCGTGCTTGGCAAGTATCCAAGTGGAGAGATTGCCCCCTTGGTTTGGAATGGCTCTGCAGACCCTGAAGCCTTTGCCAAAATGACAGCTAAATATTCTAAAATGCTGCGCATCAAAGAGGCGCAATTTGTCATTCCATGCATATGCAATGTGGGTGGCCACTGGGTTATGCTTGGTATTGTGAAGCGTGAAGCTCAAGAGCCGTCTATGGTATTCATGGATAACTGCAATGGCTCTGACGCACGGGTGCAGCCATTTGTGAACTATCTGACGAAATTATTCTCACTCTAATTTGGAAGCAATTCACTTCGTTAGATCTGTGAAATATGCCGATGCATGCTCTCTTCATATCTTGCTTTGAGTAAACGATTTTCTTCTTATCTTGTTATCAAAATTGAGTCTGCGCGGTAATGAGCGAAAAAATGGTAAAGCTGTCAGCGAGTAGAAGCCCCTTCTCCGAAGCTGCAGGTTTAGCCATTTGGAGCGAACCATCTTAAAATCATTTACTAGTTCTCCCTTAAAACTTTATCTTTTCAATCCGCTCATTTATCATATTGGCCCTACAAACAATTTATTGGCGCTGCACGAACCTGAAAAAATTTACATGTTACGCATTCTTAAACTCAATTCTTTACGTATCTTCGTTCCTCTTTTGAGCACCGTTGCTTGTTACGGTGCGCTTACGTTTGATAACCAATACTTCCCATTTGGCGATCTGCCGTACACGCGTAAATGGCACGACTATAGCAATATCATTCCCGGTATGATGGTGAATGTTGCCGATCACTCGCGTGATGATGATGGTGATGCCCAAGCGTTGTTCCAACTATTTGGCACTTTAGATCTGCGTGAATTAGGCCGCGCATTAGAGACGGTTGGAAAACCAAATCCACTCCGCAGTCAATTTCGTGCAAGCCCACTGCCGGTGCGCATGGCCGGTGAACTCGAGGGTATCGGTGGAACCATCGAATACAACCAAGCGCTCGGGGACCATTGGTCGTTTGGTGCAGCAACTGGATTTATGCGACTCACCACTTATCCTCGTTTTATTTTAGATCGCGATAATAATCGGATTACAATACCCATCACCGGGCAGGGCGATCTTGATGAATTAGATCGCACCTTGCGAGAGATGGCTGATCTTCTATGCCTACAAGTTGGTGCTACACAACATTTTGCGATGACCGATCTTGATACCTACCTTCGTTATGGCGGTATCTTTGAGTATCCTGCATGGTTTAGACGTATTGATGTTGGTATTCGCGGCGGATTTATTGCGCCAATCGGAAAAAAACGAGATATCTACGAGGCCTTCTCCATACCGTTTGCCGGCAATGGGTTGTGGGGCTTGTATGCCATGGGCGATATCGAATTTGAATTAAAGGAAGATCTCAAACTCGGATTGTTCTGCCGTGTGCAACAACGGCTTCCTAAGAATCAGGTGCTTCGTGTGCCGGTGTTAAATGAGCCCTTAAATTTTGGTGCCATTGTTGGCGATTTCCGCATTCACCCGGGCACCATGGTAGCATTCTCTGCCTATCTATTAGTTGAAGATCTTCGTGGTGGGTTGGGTGGTAGTGCTCAATATCTATTTATCAAACAGTTCAGAGATCACATCATTGATGAACGGCCAAATCAAAATATTCCAGTCAACCGTGCACGATATGATGGGCTATCAAGTTGGCAATCAGAAGTTATCAGTGCCCGTATGTTTTACGACTTTAGTCGCACCGGTGATGAAGAATGCAAAAAACCATTTTTACCAATAATTTCTTTTGCTTGGGATTTTCCGGTTAAGTTCTTAGGCGCGCATCGCGTGAGTAAAACAAATCGAATTTCAGTAACGGTGGAAATACCATACTAAATCTTACAGAGAGGGACAGCATGCAAACAAAAAAAAGTTGGTTCACCTTTTTACCAGCCCGTCGATTATTTGGTTTATTTTCCAATGATCTGGCCATCGATTTGGGCACGGCAAATACCGTTGTATATGTTCGTAATAAAGGGATTGTGCTCGATGAGCCTTCAGTGGTTGCCGTCAATCGTGTAAACCCCAATCAAGTGCTTGCGGCTGGTCGTGGCGCGAAAGAGATGCTTGGCAAAACGCCTGAAAATATTATCGCCTGTCGCCCGATGCGCGATGGGGTAATTTCAAATTTTGAACTCGCTGAAAGCATGTTGCGCTTCTTCATCCGTGCCGTGCAAGATAATCAACGTTCGCTGATGCGCCCGCGTATGGTCATTGGTGTGCCATCGGGTATCACTCAAGTTGAATTACGTGCCGTAAAAGATTCAGCGTTGCAAGCCGGTGCTGGTGAAGTTGAAACAATTATCGAACCATTGGCCGCTGCTATTGGCGCCGGGTTGCCGATTGAAGAGCCGTCAGGCAATATGATTGTCGATATTGGTGGTGGCACGACCGAGGTTGCCGTTATCTCTTTGAAAAACGTTGTTTTCTGCCGCTCTATTCGCGTCGGCGGTGATGAGATGGATCGCGCCATTGTTCATTATGTGAAGCGAAAATACAATTTACTTATCGGTGAACGAACTGCCGAAGAGGTGAAGATTAAAATTGGTGGCGTGATGATCGATGCCCAGAATAATTCCACCATGGAAGTAAAAGGACGCGATTTAGTGAGCGGTGTGCCAAAAACGATTACCTTGACCGGAATGGAAGTGAATGAAGCATTACTTGAAACTATTAGCAGCATTGTTGAAGTGGTGCACATCGCCTTAGAAAACACTGATCCTGAACTTTCATCTGATTTAGTTGATCGTGGTATCATTATGGCTGGCGGTGGTTCAATGCTCCGTGGCCTTGATAAGCTGATTAGCAAAGAAACTGGTTTGCCGGTGCGCATTGCTGAAGATCCACTGCTGTGTGTGGTAAAAGGTGCAGGTAAAGTGCTTGAGAAGTTGGATTTCTATAGAGAAGCCTTGATGTAATGAAAAAATCCACGCCGCCGTTAGGGCAACATTTCCTGCGAGATCAACGCATAGCCGATAATATGCTGGCTTCAGTATCCTTAAACGATACAAGTTCAGTGATGGAAATCGGTTGCGGTGATGGTTTTCTTACCCGTACTATTCTGCGCCATTCGATCGAACGGCTGTGGTGTATTGAAATTGATGAGCGTTGGGCATCCTATGTTCAACGCTCAATTTCTGATCAGCGGCTCACCGTTAAGCATCAAGATTTTTTAAAGACAAATTTTGCCGAGTTTGAGCCCAACGCGCCGTGGACGGTGCTCTCAAATCTGCCCTATCACGTCACGTTTCCCATTCTTCATCTGCTCCAGCAGCACCGATCCTTAATTAAAGAGGGCGCTGTGATGGTGCAAGCAGAGGTTGCCGACAAAATTATCAAAACGACCGGCCGGGGTTTTGGGTATGTGTCGTTATTTTTTCAACATTATTTCGAATGGCGTTTGCTTGATACAGTGCCCCCAGAAGCATTTGATCCGCCACCGAAAATAATGTCAAAGACATTGCATTTCAAGCCTATTGTACATCCGCAACCAATTCCCCATGAAGAAAGGTTTTGGGATCATTTTATCCGTTGCTTGTTTAAACAACCGCGCCGAAATATAAAAAATAATCTTTTGCAGGGCGGTTATGACCTTGCCAAGATTCCTGCCAATATGTACACCTTGCGAGCGCAGCAATTAGATAAAGCTCAGATTTTTGCTTTGTGGGATTTAGTTCGTTCATAATCTTCTCTCTTTCATTGCAACTGCCCTAATCTTCGTGCTATGGTAATCATACAAGTAGAGGATGGTATGAAAATTCGACAGTTTAAAGAAGTTGCGTGGACCTTTTTTCATTTTATTGGCGAAGCTTTTAAAATGACGCGCGCCGTTTGGCGCTTGGCAAAACTTCCCGAGCCGCGCGTAAGCGTTTTTGGTGGCAGTAAGATTCATCAAGACAGCATCTATGCCAATAAAGCACGAGAGCTGGTACAAAAGTTAGTTGCAAAGAAGGTGGCTATTATTACTGGTGGCGGCCCTGGCATTATGCAGGCTGCCTGTATGGCTTCGCAGGAGCCAAATGGTAAATACTTGAGCCTGGCCATATCGGTGGAAAAATTGAGAGAAACCGAAGGCGTGCCTTCGTGTAAGCAAGACATCATTTACATGCACTATTTTTGGTCTCGTAAATGGCTACTGACCAACTATTCGCAAGCGTTTGTAGTTTTTCCCGGCGGATTTGGCACGATGAACGAGCTTTCAGAAATCTCAACACTTATTGAAACGGCCCAGCTCATGCCGCAGCCGATTGTGCTTATCGGGACCGACTACTGGAAATCGTTTATGGCGCAAATTGAAACGGCCTTGCATGCTCAGCTTCTTAAGCAAAAAGATCGCGATCTGATTGTGTTAACTGATGATATTGATGCGGCGGTTGAGATCGTGATTAAAAGATGCGCGGATATAGAAAGTTGTCGTATATCTATGCAGCGTTAGGGAATCATAATGTTTATTGAGGTGAGCTCAGTTAATACATCATTCATGGATTTAAAATGTATGCCATGAAAGCCCATGGCATTGGCACTTTTGATATTCGATTTTAAATCATCTAAAAAGATTATTTTCTTATCCCACAACCCAAACTTGTTTCTGAAGTTTTTATACATCGCCAACGATGGCTTTTGCATATAGCCATTGAGCCGCTCGCAAATGGCGCAACCATCAAATAATGCTACGATATTCCCAAATTTCTCTTTAAACTTATCAAACCAGTGCTCCCCAATATTGGAAAGCAAATACACCTTATATCCTTGTGTTTTCAACTGTTCGATTAATTGCATGGTTTCTGGGATGGGGCATTGCGCATTGGCCATTTCTGCGATAGTTCCATCAACTTTTTTGAGTTTGGGGTATTTGTGATGCAATTCTGCCATGCCCCGTTCATAGGCTCGCGATTGTTGACCAAAAACCCGATATAAATCAAATAAAAAGATTGGATTGAGCGCATGTTGCAAAAGCGTCCAACGATCGGGGCTTTTGAGCAGAATCTTGGCCCGTTCCCAAAGATTGGGTTTGACCACCACATGGTGCAAATCAAACGCAAACACGGTGGTGCTTGGATTAGCTGCTGCTTGCTGAGCAGATAGCAAAGAAAGACATGTAGCAACGAGGATAAAATGCTTCATCTTTTTTGTTGTTTATACGCGGACACCATTTATAGTACCTTTTTTTGTGGTAACTCTACAAAACAGTGTATCGAATGGCTTCTGTTAGTTGCAAGGGTTATTTATTGAGTCCAAGGAGCTCATGGAGATCAAGGTGGTCATAATGATCAATAATGCGATCAGCTTCTTTTAATAGGTTAGGATTCTTTGCAGTATTGATACCAATGCAAAACATGCCGGCAGCTTTGGCTGCTCTCACACCATGCGCACTATCTTCGATAGCCACGGTATGCTGCGGATCGAGGCCAAGTTGTTTGCAGGCATGCAAGTAAATGGCGGGATCAGGTTTTGTTTTGTTATTGACATGACTGATGTTATAGAGATGCTCACCAAAGAATTTGTGGAGCGATAAGGTCTCTTTACTCAGATGAAAGGTGGAATCAACGGCGTTGGTGGCCAAGGCGGTCTTTAAATTATGACCAACTGCTTTTGCATGAAACTGCTCAAATCCGTCAATTAAGCGGATCCCTTTTGCATAATGTTCGTCTGCAAAGGCTACCAACTCTTGCGCAATATCATTCACATCATCAGCTAAGGTAAACAACATTTTCAGTGCAGCACTATTGAGAAATAGATTTGCGTTCGCGGCATGCTCGGCGATAGCCTGTTTGTCCGCATCGGTGAGTTGTATACCTCTTTTTGATAGAAGGGCGACCGTGGCCATGCCCCAAATATGTTCTGTATCGACGATGGTGCCATCCATGTCAAAAACTATACCGTGGTAACGCATCTATTTCTTTTCTTTCTGCTAAAATATGCCAGAGCTAACTCTTTTTGATATTAAAAGGTGTTCTATGGTTAAAAGTACATATTATATGCGTAAATATGCAAGTGCTGCCCTTGGGGTCGTGTTACTTTTCGGCTTGATAGCGATACTTAAGGCATACTATGCCGTGGGGCCGCACACCCATTTTGGCCTTTTGTCAGTCATATTGCCGCTGCTTGGCACAGCCTCACTGCCCACAGGCGCCATATTTGGTCTCTTGAAGCTCTATGCTGGTCAGGCCTCTATGCTTTCCCTCTTGAAACTTCCCTCAATTAGTGGTGGCCTTTACTGGGCTCAGGATCATTGGTCTATCCGGGTGGGCCTACCCGCTGTCTGCATGGTAGGGTTTCTTGCTCATCCAATAGGATTAGAGGGGTGGGGCTACGCTCTGTTGTGGCTTATACCTATCGCCCTCCATTTTATTGGGCATAACGATCTTTTTTTAACCGCCTTTGGCTGTACGATGACAGTTCATGCCGTGGGCTCGGTGATCTGGCTCTATACGATGCCAATGACGGCAGAGCAATGGTGGGCTTTGATCCCCATCGCACTGAGTGAGCGCATATTATTTGCGACGCTGATGGTTTTAATGTACCTTGTGCACCGCAAAATGAGTAGTTTTTTCGGACAACTGCTTATATCTTGGTTTGGCAGCAAAAAAAGCGTGGTAACAACGTGATTACAACACAAACAGCAACCGCATCTGTTGCAACATCGCTTGCAATAAAACCTGCGCAACGAGCCATTACCCTCAATCATTTAGCTTTGGTGATGGATGGCAATCGCCGCTGGGCAAAAAAGCAGGGCCTCCGTGCATTCTATGGCCATGGGCAGGGCGTTGAAACGGTCCATCGAGTCATTGAATTTTGCATGCGCAAGGGCATCTCATATCTTTCGCTTTACACATTCTCAATCGAAAATTTCCGCCGCGCGCCTGATGAAATTCAGTATCTCTTTGATTTGTTAGTGCGCGAGCTGAATAAAGGGATGAAAGATTTTATGGAAAAAGGGATACGAATCCGCTTTATTGGCGATCGTAGCCTGTTTCCTGAATCGGTGCGCCCGGCAATTGAGCAGGTTGAGCAACAAACCGAAAATAATAAAACATTGCAGGTGAGCCTTTTGTTTTGCTACGGCGGCAGACAAGAAATTATGGCTGGCATTAAATCATTAATAACGGCCGTAAAAAATGGTGAAATTAGTGAGAGCGAGCTTAATGAGGAGCTCTTTAATTCACATTTATGGACAGCTGGCATTCCTGAGCCAGATCTCATTATCCGCACCGGTGGCGCACGCCGGCTGAGTAATTTCCTCTTATTCCAATCAGCGTATACCGAGCTGTGCTTTATCGATTGCTTGTGGCCGGAACTACAATTTGATGATTTAGAAAAAGCGGTGGAGCAGTATGAAGCCTGTCAGCGCAACTTCGGCTGTTAAAGAAGTTGGTATACTTGGCGAAGGCGCTTTTGGCACGGCAATTGCCTGTTTGCTTGCTGATAACGGCTGTGGTGTAAAACTCTGGTGCCATGATCAGGACACTCCCCGCGTAATTAACGCGACCGGTATAAATCAGCGCTATCTGCCAAATATTCAACTCAGTTCGTTCATTGAAACCACAACTCAGTTCAACGATCTTTTTTCCTGCCAATACATTTTCGAAGCCATACCCGTTAAATTTCTGCGCTCGGTGCTTACCGAGGCTCGGCCGTATGTCCAGCCTGATCACATCTGGGTGATGATGAGCAAGGGTATTGAAAATACAACCCTGCAATTTCCTTCGCAAATTCTTGCCGATATCTGTGGCTCAACACGCGTTTGCGCTTTAACAGGCCCAAGCCTTGCTTATGATGTGGCTACACGAAAGCCAACAGCCGTGGTGTTGGCTGGTGATTGCTCCGTGGTGTTGCCCGTGCAACAACTGCTCGCCAATGACTATTTTCGCCCCTATTCCTCAACTGATTTGATGGGCGCGCAGGTGGGCGGTGCACTAAAAAATGTAATTTCAGTGCTGATGGGCATGGCGATTGAAGCACAGCTCTCTGAAGATACTAAGGCTTTTTTATTTACCCGCGGCCTGCACGAAATCGCGCAATTGGCTGAGATCCTTGGCGGCCGTGCGCAAACGATCTATGGCTTAGCTGGGGTTGGCGATCTCGTTCTTTCTTCACTGAGCGGCAAAGGCAGAAACGCCAAGGCCGGAGCGCTTTTGGTTCAAGGAAAATCGTTGGGGCAGATTGAAAATGAGTTGGGTGGGTTGCCTGAAGGTATTAATACTATTATTTCATTGCACCAACTCATTGAGCAACGATCATTGGATATGCCCATTTGCGCATCGATGTATGAAATTGTCTATGCAGGGCGCACGGTGGGTGAGGTAGTGCAGCGCATTATTAATCGCCCACTCGAGCAAGAATGCAAGGTCTAGGTTGCTTATTTCAGTTGCTTTTCATAAGCTGTTTTTAATCAAATTCTAAAACCATGAAGGGGATTTATATGAAAAAAATTCTGTTGCTCTGTTTAACCGTGGTAAGCATTGGTTCACTGTATGCTGTTCCCAGAATCCCATCGATTGAGGAGTTCCGTTTGCAGTGCAATGTTGAAAACGTTGCACGTAAATTTCAAGAGCATGGTATTCCGCCCTTATTTGTTGAGGCTTTTCCGCAAGAGGTCCCAAAAGTTCAGGCTGCTATAGATCGACTCAAGTCAGATCTCACGGCGCATGAAATGGCTGAAGCAGAATGTGTGCTGATGCAATATGGTGTTTTGTATGCTGCGCAGATGGCTGATCTCACGGCTCAAAAAATTGCACAATTGTCAGAGACGCACAAGGAAAAAATCGATGCAACAATTTTAAACGGCGAGATTACAAAATTTGTTGCAGCAGAACGAGAAAAAGTTAAAACGCATGCAGCATTTCTTGGTGTTCCGCTTCTTGAGGTAACAACAAAAGGCACATCAAGCACGCCAGAGCAAGATACGATAAAAGACCATTCATGGAAAGATTTTTTCTCTAATCGCAAATTTGTGGCAGCTGGTCTTCTTTGTGCTATTGTTGGCATCATCTATTATAATTCCCATAGTGAAACAGCTGTAGATCAATTGTAGAAGCTTTTTTCCAGCACAACGACACATGAATAATGCAGTACAAATGCTCGTGGCATTAACAATATTGAGTGGGGCGCATACATTATGCGCCTCTTTTCAATCAGCTACTCAAGATTCCACCCAACCTTCTCAGGCAGCTTTGGCACATGCACTGTTTGAGCAGCGGCAAAAAGAGTTGACCGCGCAATCGACTCAAGAAAAAATAAAAAAAGAGAATGCCAGCGCTCAAGAAAAAATATCAAAAAATAGCCTTGTGCAAGAAGATCCTGATAGCTCCATGATGGAAGTGACTACCGATTTTTTTGCGAGCGGCGATCTTGATGATTCGAAATAAAACATAGTTCCCAAAACGATAAACACCTTTTCCTTTCAAGGATTTTATGAACGTTCAATCGCGACTATTTTTCTTCTGTGCAGTTTTTGCCGTTAACGCAAAGATACAAGCAACTTCTAATCCTGCTGCTCCTCAGCCGCCGCTACCAATTCTTGTCGATGATGCAGATAATCAGGAAAGAAAATCTATACGTATACAGCGTCAAAAAAAAGCAGAGCGAGAAATGGCTACGGCTGAGGTTTTGGGATCGACAGCTGCGATGACTGGGGTTGGGCAACAGATAAAGCAAAATCCATTAGTGCAAGTGCAGATTGATGCTGTGCCAATTAATGTCGAAGCAAAAAACCCTAAGGCTTTTTCAGCGGACGGAATCTTCGGCAATGATTCTGATCCAGAATTAGAAGGATAATTAAAATAAAAAAAAGCCGCCCAGTTCAGGCGGCTTTTTTTTATTCGACTTCTAGCGCAACGGTAATCGGCTTGCTTAAATCTATAAGTGAACCTGGCAATGGTCGTTGCTCGGCAACCAAGCAGTTTACGCAAATATGATCTTCGTCCATGTAATGGCGGTGTGTAATCTGCGGGGTTAAATGATATTGCTTTAACAGCTCCATGACTGCTCGTATTGGCTGTCCGCGTAATGCTGGGAAAATAATAGGGCGATCTTCGCCAGAGCTTACATAAAGGGTCATCTTCCCATCTACTGCCTGCCCCGCTGCCGGCCATTGGCCAAAGCAACTATCTACAGGATGCGAGCTTGCCAAACGATAGGTGTGCGCACGAATATTGTTTTCACGAAGCAACTCTTCAATTTCACTCATTTTTTTACCGGTGCAGGCAGGTGCCAACCGCTCTACCTTTTTGGTAATCACAATAAATATTGCTTGTTGTGGCTTAACCTTGTATCTGGGTCTTGGGTTTTGGGAAATCACCGTGCCGGTAGGCAAATCTGGATCTTCTTGTTCACGAACGATGCGCACATTCAAACGCTGATCAGAAAGTGTTTTTATTGCTTGGGTGAGCGGCAACCCTACGACTGAGGGCACCGGAAATTCATTGCGAGTGGCAACATAACTGATGGCTTGATAACCAGCTAAAAAACAAACGAAGGGAACTATCCAGAACCAATTTGCGTTCATAAATGTTAAGATACAGAAGCTCTTTTGTTTTACTTTTCCCAACTCCAAGACTCTCATCTGGAGGTTGTCTTTTATTTTATCTGAATCAATCGGGCTGGCTTAGCCGGGCTTGTTGATCACATTACCACTACTTTTCATTCATCCGTCAGCAACCTCACACCACTCCCGCATAAAAAGCGCTGCGATGTATAAACTTTGGCCTTATTGGTTGCAATTACTCTGTTTTCCAATCCAACTCTCACTCCCGCTGGCAGCGAAGCAATGACAAACCGACGGCTAGTTGAAGCTTCTTCATCGACGCCTAGGTTTGGTGCATTGTTCGCTGCACGCCCCCCAAAAACCTAATGCCAGGCATAAGCCGGATTCTGTACAATGGACAACCATTTATCTATGCGACATACCCGCGTGTATTGAGGAACAAACGACCAAACACGCTTACTTTGTCTTGCTCCAGGTAGGGTTTGTCCCACCAGGCCGTTACCGACCTGATGCGTGGGCTCTTACCCCACGTTTTCACCCTTACCGCTCCATTGCTGAAACGGCGGTTATTTTCTGTGACACTTTCCATGTAGGATTATTCACCCCACTCCGCAGTTGAATTTCTTCTCCGGCGGTACCTTGTTTGTTAGGAGTCCGGACTTTCCTCACATCCATGAGATGCGCGATTGTCAGGCTGATCATTAGGTGCCATTACTATATAGTAATTCGTCAATTTTGCTAAATGGTGGCCATGCACCAAGGCAATACATAGAGCTGTAAAAATAGGCCAAACCCAATAAAGCCCATTGTCACGGCAGGTGTTATGGTTATATATCGGCGTACGGACAGTCCGAGTATGGTTAAAGGTAATAATATGATAGAGCTTGCCCCGAATCGGCCATGAATTAAAAATGATTCCAGCCCACTGAAGGTAAAAGCGAGCAGTAACGATGGATAGGCAACTTCAACGCGCAACAATAATAGGCAACAACAGATGATGATGCCATACATATATGGTGCCTCGTACCATTGATAGAGAAAGATATCGAGCCAAAAAGCTAGTAATGAAGCTAGAGAAATCATGTTATTTCATAATATGTCGAAGATGCAAAGATATATGAAAAAAATCATCTGTATCTTGTATCACATTCCTGCGCAAATTTAAAAAAAGCTTGACACCCCCACTGAATTGGGTAAAACTTCTACCCGTCTTTTAATAACCATTTTGTATAACCTACAAAACAAACCTACCCATACAAGGAGTCTTCATTATGAAGAACACACTAAAATTGACACTTGCAGTTGTACTTGGTGCTACAGCGGTTGCTGCTTTTGCTGCTGAAGGTACTGCAAAGCCTGCAGAGTCGACAAAAGTTGATGGCAAAAAAGTTGCTCAAGAACAGCGCGATGCTGCTGTTAAAGCAGCAGTAGCGGATATTAATGCTGAATACGCTACAGCAACCAAAGACGAAAAAGATGCTGCTAAGCTAAAGGAAGCTGCTGCTGCTCGCGATGCTAAATTAGCAAATTGGAAAAAAGGTGGCGAAGCTTACAAAGCTGCAACCGAAGCTGCTGCACAAGCAAATAATGTAGAAGCAAAAGATGTTGCAGATACTTGCACATACTGCGAAAAAGCTAAGGAACTATGCTGGAGCACCAAGTATCGTAAAGCAGCTACAGTTGTAGCAGCAGCGGCAGTTGCTGGCGTTGCATACTATGCCTACAACAGCTACAACAGCCAACAAGACGCAGAGTAAATTCTAAACTGCATCTTTGAATTTGCACTACTCTATCGGGTAGGTGAGGTAAAAGGTCGCATGAAAATGCGACCTTTTTTCACGCCTATACCTGAATGTTCAAATGAGTAAAAAAGTTTATTCTTAGGCTAGCAATAAGATTTTACAACATTGGCTGGCCGCATATGAACAAAAATTAGCACCGCAATCCGTGAGCACCGCTCGCGGTTAGGCGCCTTGATTGTTTAACAATCTCCAGGGGTGCGCCTCCTGTCGAGCAGACAAAAATACCCCGACGACCATAGAGTGCATTTGTGCTTGCCCCAATAAGGGAATTTATATTTATGATGCAGCAGGCCGGAGCTTTTTGACTTAAGCAAGCCAATGATGGAGCCAAGCTTGTCTTGTGGTGTGGTTTCGAGTAAAAAGTGTATGTGATCTTAATCTCTAATATTTTTACTTCCATTCCATATACAAGCTGTGGTAGTAAGATTTTCAGATCTTTAAAAATAGCTTGGGTAAGGCAATGGTATCTAAATTTGGTAACAAAAATAACGTGGAATGTAAGGTAGAAGACACCGTGTGCCTTACATTTAAAACTTTGCTGCCTGAGCATTTCTATCCTATCTTAGAAGGATTGCATGCTACTGCTTTAATCGAAGTTAGGCACATGTTAGCCGATCGAACGCAATCGTCGTCTAAGCATTATCCATCTATTCCCTGCATTCTATCTAAATCACTCATAACCAAATATCAAAAGAACAAACGATGTAAGAAAGTAAGGAGGCTTGTGTTGCCCGTCTGCGGCGATAGGGGTAAGCAGGTTAAAATAGAAGGCGGCTGCTTCATTCGTATACCAGGCTTTTTTAAAAAGGAGCTAATTCCCGTCCCATTCCCGAAGCCAGTCGTTGGCAATATTCGCCAGGTTGAGTTTTTCAAGCGTAACCAGGAATGGTTCATGTCATATTCGTATAACGTTCTTTGTTCGCCGAGCCCAATAATAGATGGAGCTATTGGTGTAGATCGCAACTCAGTTGAGAATGTGGCAGTTATTGCCAATCCATTAAATGGTCAAGTGAGAAAATATGGCATTGATATGGCTGGCCTTAAAAAGAACTTTGGCAGGCGAAGGGCCAATCTGCAAAGAAAAGGAGCAAAGAAGGCGTTAAAGAAATTGAAGCGTAAGCAGTCGCTGAGAACAAAAGATATTAATCATAAAGTGTCCCGTTCCATTGTTGACTATGCCTCAGAACATCGTAAGGCTATTGTACTGGAAGATCTTGTTAATATTCGTAAAGGCAAGGCGCGAAGATACGTTGAGAAATCTCAATGGAGCTTCTACCGGTTACAGATTTTTATAAGTTATAAAGCCGCTTTGCGAGGCATACCTGTACGATTTGTGGACCCTCGATTTACATCGAAGGGTTGCAGTAAGTGCGAGCAGATCAACATGCCAAATGGAAAGCGATTTAGTTGCTCAGGGTGCGGACACGTTGACCACCGAGACGCTAATGCAGCCTTTAACATTGCACAGCGCTACATTCGCCATCATGGTGACTGGGTGAGTCAAACGGAATTACACAGTGCTAATACCGTGGGGCATATTGGTGGTCCCCTTAACCAGAGGGTTGTAAGGCCAACTCAACTGGAATCGCCGGGCGGTGCCCGATGAGCATCAAAACCCGCTCTACCTTTTCTCTTGTTATCTCCGGTATCATCACTGCCACCGTTTTGCTTGGCGCCTTTGCCTTTGGCGCGGGCTATTATCTTTTTAACGAAAAGGTGATCGATCTTTCTCCGCTTGAACAATACAATCCTGGAAAGCCCTCAATTGTATTGGATGACGAAGGCCACGAATGGGCACGATTTGCCCTTGATAAACGTGACCCGGTGCCATTTGAACGAATTCCAAAATGTTTAATCAACGCGGTGCTTGCCGCGGAGGATCATGAATTCTTTAATCATGCCGGCATCTCGGTGCGCGGTATTGCACGCTCGTTGGTTGTAAACATGTTGCATGGCCGTAAAGCTCAAGGCGCAAGCACCATCACGCAACAGTTGGTAAAGCTCCTTTTCTTTGATGGTCGCAAAACATTTGAGCGAAAAGTTAAAGAACAGTTTTATGCTTTGCTCGTCGAACGCCAATGCACCAAAGAACAAATTCTCGAGATCTACTTAAATCATGTCTATTTTGGTGCCGGCATCTATGGCGTTGAAGCTGCAGCCCAACGATTCTGGGGTGTATCCGTCAGCGATCTCTCTATTGATCAGGCTGCCATGCTTGCGGGCATTATCCGTTCACCCGGTCGTTATTGCCCATTAGTTGCACCAATAAATGCGCAGCGTCGCCGAAATTTAATATTGCGTTTAATGCGTGATTACCATTTTATTTCGGTGTCAGAATATGATGCTGCGTATGCCAAACCACTTATTCTGCGCGACAACACGGTGCAAAACGCTGAGATCGCGCCGCATCTAAAAGAGGCGTTGCGTATTGATTTGGAAGAGCTTTTTGGCCGCAAAAAACTGTATAGTGGTGGTCTGGTTATACAGACAACCATCAATCGCCAGATCCAGCAAACGGCGCAACAGGTTTTTAATGAACATATTCAGCGGTTAAAACAATCTGCTCATCCGTATATTGATGGGGCGCTTTTAACTATGGATGTGCAAACGGGTGAAATTAAAGCACTCATTGGTGGTGCAAGCTTTGCATTCTCCAAATTCAATCGTGCATTGCAGGCAAAGCGACAATTGGGTTCAATCATTAAGCCTATTATCTTTGCTGCTGCTGTTAAGCAGGGCAGAAATTTTGGTGAGGTGGCAATAGATGAGCCGCTTGAAATTACCATGCCAAATGGCCGAGTATGGAAACCAAATAATGCAAGCGGATCTTTTGAAGGAGAAATGACCCTAGCCCGCGCATTAGCCACCTCAAATAACAGCGTGGCTATTAAAACATTGCTTGATGTTGGTTGTAATAACGTACAACTGTTAGCTGAAAAATTTAACATCACTGGGCTGAAACCGTATCCAAGCTTGGCGCTCGGCTGTGTTGATGTAACGCTTAATACAGCAACTGCTGCCTTTAATGTTTTTGCCAATCATGGCGAGTATGTTAAGCCCTATTATATCTCATGGGTTAAAGATCGTTGGGGCAAGAAAATTTATAAAAACCAATCGCACCGCCAGCGCATCCTGCCAGCTGCGGTTAGCGATCAAGTGGCAAAGGTGCTGGGCTTGGCGACTGATCGCTTAAGAAAACGTCTTGGTGAGCGTGGTTTATCCTGCGACGTGATTGGGAAAACGGGAACGAATAACGAATTTAGAACCAATTTTTATATTGGTTCTACCCCTGCATTAACGACCGGCATCTATATTGGATGTGATGATAATAGCCCCATGGGCAAAAACATGTTTGCGCGCAAAACCGCATTTCCTATCTTCTTTGCGCTGCACAAACAACTACCATGCCCGATCAAACATTTTTCATTTGATCCCGCGTTGCGCGAGCAGCTGATTGATGAAAAGACCGGTGAATACCTAGAAGATCCGGCCACTGCTACGGCATGCTCAATTCTCTTGCCAAGAGCTGCTTAAATCTGGCCGGATTATGCTCAAGGTCCTGTTGCAAATGCACGCTGAACAACTCTGGCGCCATGCGAGCATAGGCATGTGCATTTTCAACTTGGTGCGCCGTGGTCGATGCCACTAACGGAATAATAACTGTTTTGCAGCCAAAAAATTTGAGTTCGGCCAAAGTGCCTGAGCCGGCGCGTGAGATCACTAGATCTGCAAGTTGATAGAAGGGCGCAAGGTTATGATGGTAGGC
>DAIDHG010000016.1 GCA_027452085.1 bacterium | reverse complement strand
ACCAATCTCATTCTTGTTGTATTTCAACATTTTTCGGCTAAAGACGTCGACATCTGGCTTGGTATCACCGAAATCAGTTAGTTCATCATCCTCGACCGATTTCAACAATGCTTCATATGCCCTGACATGTTCTTTCATTGCCCTTGGATTTTGACAACTTCTCCTTGCTATCGGCAAGTACGTGCCCTGAGATAATAATGTTGGACCATGGAATCGTTTCTTGATGCATCCACACTTTTACGATCGTATCAAATGCCCAGGTGCGAATAATATCATGCGCCTGCGGCCGCATTGTCATCGGTACAAAACCCCGTTCGTCCTGAGCTTGTCGAAGGATGTCGGGGTTTTGTATTGTTTTTTTACCTGTTTTTTTATTATATAAATCCGCACAAATATACGGCGTTAACGAAGATGTATTCCAGGTATCCATCACATCGCGATCTGGCGAGAGCTCTTTGCTGCCGCATTTTGTGCAGGCAGCTGGTATTGATTCTTGCGGGTCAACGGGAAGTTGGTGTGCCTCCGCAAGAATAACCTCGTTACAGCTATCGCAATACCAGACCGGGAATGGGATGCCAAAAAACCGTTGGCGTGAGATGCACCAATCCCAACCCAAATGTTGTACCCAGTCGATATACCGAGATTTCATAAAGGCAGGATACCAATTAATCTGATTAGCAAGTTCAATAAATTTTTGCTTATGATCCAAAATATTCACAAACCACTGCTTGAGTGGCATGAATTCAATTTCGCGCTTGCAGCGTTCGTGCACATTCACGGCATGCATAATAGGCTTTTGGCCTTTTAAGAGGCCAAGATCCTTAAGTTTTTCAAGCACAGCCGTTCGTGCTGCCTCAGCTTTTAATCCAGCCAAAAAGCCAGCCTCTTGAGTCCATTTACCATCCAGGCCAACAACCGCACGATAGGGCAAATTAAATTTCTTGACCCATGCAATGTCAGTTTTATCACCAAAAGTGCATACCATCACTAAGCCAGTGCCTTTGTCGATCTGCACCTGCTCATCGGCAAGAATTGGCACCTCTTGGCCAAATAACGGTACGATTGCCTTTTGACCAGCCAAATGTTGGTATCGTGTATCCTGCGGATTATACAAAAGGGCTACGCATGCCGGTAATAATTCAGGCCGCGTCGTGCCGACGATGAGCGGTATCTCATGTGCCAACGCAGATGAGTCATCCCGTCCTGGGTGCGAGCTGGATACTCTGGCAAATTCTATATCATTAAAGAAGGAAGGCTTTTCGGCATCATCAAGTTCAGCTTGAGCCACTGAGGTGCGGCACGCGGTGCAATACAATGCCGGTTCGTATTTGCGGTATACATACCCTTTTTTATACAGCTCAATAAATGATGCCTGTGAAATGGCGCGGGTTGAGTCAGAAATGGTCGAGTAGCATGATGACCAATCTACTGATAGGCCTATGCTGCGCCATAGACGTTCAAACTCTTTTTCGACGTCTGCAGTTACTTCAAGGCATACATTAATGAAGGCAGATCTGCCAAGCTGGAACGCTGTGATCTCTTTTTTCTTCTCTACAAAACGTTCTGTTGGCAATCCATTGTCATCAAAGCCAAAAGGATAAAAAACTTTTTTCCCGGTTAGTCGTTGGTAGCGGGCGATAATATCGGTTTGGGTATAGGAAAAAATGTGACCGATGTGCAAAGAGCCAGAAACAGTTGGCGGTGGTGTATCAATAGAGTAGAGCTGGCCATGATATTGCTCCATGGCATTGGTTTGTTCAGCTTCCCAGCGTTGCTGGATCCGCTGCTCTTCAGATTTTGCGTTGTATTGACAACTACGTTGTCTAGAGTGCGCTTCGCTCGCTTGGGTCTTGTCAGACCCCGACTCGCTGTGCTTTTGTTGTTTTTCCATGATTTTGTACTGTCTTTTAATGAGTTTAGGATAGCTATTGTATGGCTAGTTGGGCTTTGGGTCAAAGGATACCTCGTTTTGGGTCTGACTTGGTGAAGTTCGACCATTTCATTGATGACCAGTTTTGATATGATTTCTGTCCTAGAAGAAAATGAAGAAATTAAAAAGACGTTAGCTAAAAAAGATAACATTGAGGCCTTGGGAAAAAGTGCGTTGGGTTCGCCCAGCATGGGCTAAAGGCGAGAACTTATAGTTCTAAACGTAGCAAAGTGGATGAGGCGATATGAAAGACTTAATATCAATACTTCTCGAACTAAAAGCCATTACGCCCGAGCAACGAGGCCAATGCGAAGCTGATGTTGCGGTGACCAAGCAATCGTTTGAGCATTGTTTATTGCAGCGAGGGTTTGTCACTCCCGAGCTCTTAGCGCAAGCATATGCAAAGCAGTTTGGGGTGCCGTTGGTGCACAGCATTTCTGAATCGATGGCCGATCCTGCCTTACTTGCCCGTATTCCGCTTAAATTTTTACGCGACCAAGTAGTAATGCCCGTCACCTATGAAGGCACTGTTATCATCCTGACCGCCGATCCGCGCAATTTCCAGGCGATTGATGAGCTTAATCTTCTCTTAGGTGGCGATTTGGGCATGGGCATTGCAACTGCCAAAACCATATTGGATGGTATAAATCGCTTTTACCCGCTTGAAGGTGCTAAGCAATTAGTTGCCGAGCTTGAAGGAGAAAAAGGCTTAGCGGCCGAGGCGGTGGATCTTGGTGCCATTGAAGAGATGGAAATTACCGGTGCAGCAGCTGAAGCACCGATCATTAAATTGGTTAATCACATTTTGTATCAGGCAGTCAAGCAAGGGGCATCTGATATTCATATTGAGCCGTATGAAAAAGAGATACATGTGCGTTATCGCATAGATGGGGTTATGCAATTGGCATTAACACCGCCTAAGCGTGCGCAAGCAGCGCTGATCTCTCGTATTAAAATCATGGCTAACATGAATATTGCCGAAAAGCGTAAACCGCAGGGCGGTCGTATCATGATTCGTGTAGCCGATAAGCCGATAGATATTCGGGTGTCAATCGTGCCCGTGCAATTTGGCGAGCGAGTTGTTATGCGATTATTGGATAAATCACGTGCCCTGGTTGCTCTCTCAAGCATTGGTTTTTCTGAGCGTGATCTGACGGTACTACAAAAAAATATTGCAAAACCCAATGGTATTATTCTCGTCTCCGGTCCGACTGGTTCTGGTAAAACCACTACACTCTATGCGATATTGACGCAGCTTAACACACCAGACGTAAATATCATGACGGTTGAAGATCCGATTGAATACCAAATTGCCGGTATCGCCCAGATCCAGGTACAAGATAAAATTGGTCTTACCTTTGCTGCCGCATTGCGGGAAATTTTGCGACAGGACCCCGACATCATCATGATTGGTGAAACACGTGATAGCGAAACGGCGCAGATTGCAATTCAAGCAGCGTTGACCGGCCACTTAGTTCTGAGCACTATTCACACGAATAATGCACCAGCAACTATTACGCGATTAATTGATATGGGCATAGAACCCTTTTTAATTGCTTCAACTATTGTATGCATCGTCGCACAGCGATTAGTCAGACAATTATGCCCAAATTGCAAAACGGCATTTACGCCGGCAGCTGATATGATTGCGCCTCTTGGGCTGACTGCCGCCGCAGCGAAGAAAATTACTTTTTATAAAGCCGTTGGCTGTGCAAACTGTAGTAATACTGGCTACAAAGGCCGTTTGGCGATCTTTGAGATCATGGAAATGACGCCAGCAGTAGCACAGTTGACCATGCAGCGCGCTGATGCAAATGTCATTCGCAATAAAGCAACCGCTGAAGGTATGACCTTGATGATCGAAGATGGGGTGCGTCGCCTGAAGGAAGGCGTAACCACTATTGAAGAGGTGCTTTCAGTTGCCGTCAGTGAAGAGCCGGGCGAGCGTGACTACCAAGTGGTTGCTTAACCGTGCGCGCTAGGTGAGTAAACCTTTTATGGAAGCCAATGCGACTAGTTAATATGCACGGAAGCGGCCATTCTCTTATCGAACTTACCTATGTGCTAACGATCTTAGTTTTTTTCACCACGCTTTCGGTTGGTAACTTATCATATTTAGACCGATTGAGCGTGCGTTCCGCTGCCGAAAAACTGGTTGCTGATATCTCGTTTGTTCAGCAAAAAGCGTTGGTTACCGGTATGCCGCAATCAATTGATCTCAGCTCCTATCAATTGCCGCGATCAATAACAGTTGCTTCAACTACCTTTGCTGCCTCAAAAATTACCGCGGCAGCTACGGGTGTTCTTTGCGCTGGATCAGTGTATCTTACTGATGATAGATGTTGGACCTATGCGGTGACTATACCAGTTGGTGGTGCTGCTCCTCGAGTGATACAAAAACAGTCATGAACAAATGGCTCGGTTTTCTTCTGCGTTTGCTCTTTGCCTTGTCTTTAGGCGGATCTATTGCGCTGCTTTTTTTGCAGCGAGATGAACGATTTAAACAGACAGTGGAAGGGTATATCAAAAATCTCTTTGTTGCTAATTATGCTGCTGATATCTCATGCAAAGTAGTCAGTATCAACTTATTGCGGCCTTCAATTACGCTTGAGTCAGTTGTGGTGACTCCACTCAATGGCGACACCCAGTGGCGTTGGACAGCACGGCACGGCCAGGTGAGCTCATCATGGTTGAAACTTTTATTGACACGAGCGCTCCCATTGACGATTGAAATAGAAGATGGTCGTGCAGATTCAGCGATTATCGGTAAGAAACCGGCAATAGTTGACCACTTATATCGTCTTTTTGCCTTGCCGGATGTTGGCATCCCCGTTTTTCTAAAGAAATTGCATATCGCAAAATCTTTTTTCCGCGTAGCAAATGAACAATTGGCCGTGTATTGCCCGGTGCACATTGATATGGAACGGATAGGGAATACAACGAAGGTCTCGTGCTATCCAACAGGTGCGTCGGCCATATACCAACAAAAAACCTTTGCCAAAGATATGCAGGGCAACGTGCTTTTAGAATTTACTGATGGTGATGCACTACCGTATGTTAAGGTATCATTAAAAGGCTTAGCTCCAGCACTTGCGCCTGAAAAAACCGATATTTTTTGCTATGGCACGTGGCAGCAGGGTCGCGGGACCTTCTCGCTGCACAATAGCGATCGTTCATGTGTTATTGATCCACTCAACATTGATAGTGATTTAAATATCGATGTTGCACTTTCAGCTTCGCTTGATGCACTGCAAAAAATTGTGGGTCAAAATTCTCAGCTTACTGGTCGTTGTTCAGCGCATATTGTCACCTCTTTGCATGACCCATTTCATACAGTGCGAGCGGATTGTGCACTGCATAATGCAAGCATTAAAGGCGTAGCGCTTCCAACCACACAATTTGTGATCAGTTCTGATAAAGGTTCAAAAACACCGAGCGGCATCATAGATATACAAATGCCGGTAGGTTCATTTACCGGATCCTGGCTCTGGCACCAAGAAACGGGCGGTAACCTTTCATTGAAAAATAATCTCTTAATGAGCACACCGTTTAGCAGATATTGGCAGTTGCAACCACACGATCTTGAGTTGCAGGTGGCGGTTGATTTGCAGGGCACCGTGACATTAACCGGTCTTTGCACCTTAACACATGAGCGGCTCAAAAATTCCATGAAGGGTGATGGCTCAGTTGTTATCTCAGGCTCTCACCTAAATGGATTGATGCATCTTGGCAAGGAAAAAATTGAGCTTTCTGCCGATCTTGTTCAGAAGAAAATTATGCACGCGGCATATCAAAGTGAGAATGGCACCTCTCTTGCAAAGATAGACATTAAGCCTGATATGATGGGATGGAAAGGCTTTTTTGATTATGGATTGATTCTTTCTTTCTTGCCTCAGTCGATTCGTGATGAATTAAATGGGCAGGGAATATTTACCATCGATTTAGAGCGCACGGGTAATAGCCAACTCATTAAAGGGTCAATCGGGTTGGCGGGCGCAGCGATTAAATTGCCAAAGGTTTACAACTTCGTGACGGCATTTAACGCGGGCGTTGTTATTGATACTGCTCAACGAGCCGTGGCCATCAATGATCTCAATCTTACCTTTAATCGGGGCGCGATTACGAGCAAACGAATTTCGGTGCGGGTAAATGAGCACTATGTTCCTTCATTCATATATGCACCAATTATCATTGAAGATGTGTTTGTGAGTTGGCGGCATGATATTTTCGGCATTCTGTCTGGCATGCTCACGCTCGAACAACGTGATAGCACTGATCAGCATAAACAAAGAGTACCGTTAATTGCCAAAGGGCTTCTCTTTATCGATCGTACCCAGATTAATATGAGTAATCTGTTTGGCTCACAAAGTTCTATCCTGGATGTACCTGAGGCCACACCCGCAACTGATGAACTGCAGGTAGATATTGCGTTAAAAACGCGCGATCATTGTACTATCCAAACCGGAGTTGTAGATGCACAGGCTCAGGCTGATCTTACTATTGGTGGCAAGGTGCAGCAGCCCACCGTGTCTGGCTCGATCGAGATCGTGTCTGGTGCCTTGAAATTCCCCTACAAGCCGTTGCATATTACCCATGGCAAGCTTTATTTCTTGCCAAACCAACTCCAAGACCCGCTTTTAGAAATCACGGCTAAAAATAAAATTAAAAAATACCAGGTAACATTGCAGGTCAACGGCTCGGCGCAATCCCCGCACATTCATGTTGAATCTGATCCAACGTTAACTGAGGAGCAGGTGCTTGCATTGCTCTTTGCGGGCGTTGAAGATAGTTCGTTAAATGTGCTCATGCCAACACTGGTTACGCAGAGCATGCAGCAGGCTGTTTTTGGTCAGAATAAAAATGAAGTAGCCAAGAATAAATTTGCCGGCTATTTCAAATCATGGTTGCAGCCACTTTCTCACGTGCGAATTGTGCCGCGATTTAATGATGAGGGCGGGCGTGGCGGTTTGCGCGGAGCCATAGAAATAGAGGTCAATGATGACCTTGAAGCAGTGATTGAGAAAAATTTTAGTTTGCCTGAAGATACCAAGATAAACGTTGAGTATTCTATCTCTGATGATATCAGCATTCGCGGTATCAAAGATGAGCGTGGTGATTTGGGCGGCGAAATGGAATTTCGTTGGAAGTTCTAGCCTGCCAATGATTGGCTGCCAGGTAAATACTCGAGTTAACATTCAGCTTTGAGCTGAGTATATTAAAGAATAGATATGCAAGCTGAAGGAGAAGAAATGATGCGCAAATTGCTGTTTGCCTGTCTCATACCAATAATGATATACGCAAACCCTGATGATCCCAACAAGGATTATTTCTTTTGTCGATTAAATCCGCTCTGGTCGTGGAGTAAAGCGCGTGCTGTATGTGAATCAATTACCGATGATCGATCAAAATCGCTCGTGCAAGAACTTGATGAATTTATTGCCAGTGCGCACGCCGGTAATAAGGAGTTGCCATGCCACAATTGTATTGCTGGTACGATTGAAAAAATTATTGCGGCATACGAAGAGTCGCTGCTATATCGCAATCTTTTGCGTGCCGAAGATATTGAGATTTTGAAGCGCGTCAAAGTGGCAGCCCGTGTGCGTGATCCTGAAAATCGGCGACGCGGCTACTTTGAAAGCAAATATAAGGGTGAATCAAAATTTCGGGGAGAGCAAAAAGATGCGCATGATGAGGCTACCACCACCTTGTTTGGTATGAATGATCGGGTTGATGCTATCTTTAAACGCAACGACGAATATGTGGCCGAAGCTGCAAGCTTGCCCAAAATTGTTGCGCTGAGCTCGATCATTATTGGTCTGGGCTATTCGATTTACATCAATTACAAAAAAGAGCTTTCGCAAGCGGCCAATGAAATCGAATCAGCCGGAGAATCGTTGTATCATGCAGCGGAAGATCACGCACAAAATATTGCGCATACCGTGGGCGAACAAGCTCAGCACGTTGGCCATACAGTGCAGCAAGAATTTCAACAAGTAAAAGAGGAAATACATGAAGATATTTAATCTGTTTGCTGCTGTAACAATTTTTGGGTGGATTAGTCTCTATGGCATAGAGGTTTACTTTTCGCCCGCTGATAATATCGAATCTAAAATAATCAAATATATTAACCGCGAGCAGCGAACTATCAAAGCAGCTTTGTATTGGTTTACCAGCGAACCTATTGCTCAGGCAATTATTGCCGCCAAAGATCGCGGTGTGCAGATCGAATTAATTGTAGATCAAGATACGGTTACTGGTATTGCGGGTAAGGCGGAAGATATGGCCCAGGAGTCAATCCCCGTGTCGGTCTATAATGGTAATAATGCGAGCATCATGCATCATAAATTTTGGATCTTTGGTTCAGGCGTATTGATCACCGGATCCTTTAATCCAACACGACGAGCCAATAAGGCGAATCATGAAAATATTATCATTATTGAAGATGTTGCCGTTTCCCATGCGTACGAACAAGAATTTGAACGGTTGAAAAAAATTACCGCGCCCTACAACAAAAGAAAAACGCGCTCTGGCTGGTCGGCTATGCGAATCGATAAGACACTCTGTGATTGGCTTGGTATTTAATTACTTCGGTTTCTCAATGTTTCTACCAAAGCTTGCATATCAGCCGGTATCGGTTCATGCACTGAAAATGCTTCGTTTTCAAAGGCAAAAGCTAATGAAGCAGCATGAAGTGCTTGTCGCGATATTAATTTGCTCGTGACGCCATATACCGTATCGCCAAGCAATGGATGGCCAATAGCTGCAAAATGAACGCGAATTTGGTGCGTTCTACCGGTGACTGGTTTTACCTCAACCAAGGCGGCATCATTAAATCGTTCCATAACCCGATAATAGGTGGTAGAAGCGCGCCCAGTGATTCGCCATTTGGCTGCCATGGCTGCGTCGATATGAGTCATGCGGTTCTTCATGGTTGGGTGCCGAGCAATGGGGTATGAGATAATGCCTTCATCCTTTGGCTGTCCTTTAACAACTGCCACATAGGTCTTTTGCATGTAACGAGATTTAAATAACTCGCCAAACCTGGTGTGCGCGAAATTGTTGCGCGGGATAACCATGAGACCCGAGGTGTCTTTATCAAGCCGATGTACAATGCCGGGACGATCTGGCATCCCAACAGCTGCCAGTTCTTGAAATTTTTTAAGCAACCAATCAACTAATGTGATCGCATTTGCTTCTGGCAAGGGCGCATGCACCATCAAGCCGGCTGGTTTATAAATGATGAAAAATTGTGGGTGCTCAAATACGATGCGCACACCAAGATCACCCTCAAACTCTTTGGGCACCCCCAGTTGTGGCGGCGGCGGGATATGAAGGGAAAGCTCTTCGGCCCCTTTTAACACAAAGCTTGGCTTTTGTATGGTAATGCCATTAGCCTTGACGTGACCTTCAAAAACCAACTTTTGAAAGTATGTGCGTGAATAAGCTGGGAATTTTTTTACTAAAAAAAGATCTATGCGCGCGTTAGCTTCGCTTGCATCAACAGTAAACGTATGAATGAAAAGCATAATAACGCTCCAATTTTTATCCTAAATCCGCGTTCACGTATTTGAGCTGCGGTACCCATTTTTTATAAATATAGGCAAAATTATAGGGGTAGCAAATGGCTGGACAGCTGAACGCCATTGAGTTACATTCCACAGACTTGGGAGCCAAATATGCCAACGACTATACCAGAGCATCTGCTGGAAGATATCAAAGAGAATTTTACGGCCATCATAAAAAAAGAGCCTGATATAGGGCTTCACTTATGGGAATCGGTGACCTCGCTTCACTCGGCCGATATTGCCACCCTCTTAGAGGGGTTGGAGCTTGAGCAGCTGCGGGCCCTGTTTCTTACCTTCCCGGCCCCATTACAGCTCGATGTTTTTCAGGATCTTCCTGATTCTTTAAAGGTATACTGCCTATCATTTTTGGATGACCATCACCGCACCTTAATCTTAAATGGCACCCCCCTTGATGAGCTGACCGACCTTTTCGATATCTTAGCCGACGAGGAGCTCAAAAAATATCTGCGGCTGCTTCATAAAACAGATCGAGATGCCATCCTCTCTTTGATGGAGTTTGATCCTGAATCTGCCGGCGGGATCATGGAAACTGATGTGCTGTCTTTGATGGAAGATTATACGGTAGAAAAAAGTATTCGCGTGCTGCAACGGCTTCAGCCACAGGCAGAGTTGCATCGTCGTATTTTTGTAACTGATCAGGCCAATCGGTTGGTGGGTTTTATTAATCTTGAAGATTTGGTGCTTAAAGCTCCGCAGACTCGCATTTCAAACTTTATGCAACAAAATGAGTTTGCAGCCTTTGTAAAAGAGGACCAAGAAAAAGTTGCTCGAGACATGATGCACTATGGTTTAGATTCGGTGCCGGTCGTCGATGACAATAATATGTTCCTGGGCATGATATCATCGGATAAGTTGGTGGACGTATTAGAGCATGAGGCAAGCGAAGACGTCTACAAAATGGCGACCATGACGCCGATCAAACAGCCATACTTTGATACAAGCTTCTCACGGTTATTTTGGGAGCGCAGTCTGGTGCTTATTGCGCTTTTGATCGCACAAACCTTTTCAAGCTTTATTATTGAGTCGTACGAAAAATTATTAGCCGGTTTCCTCTTCTTCTTCCTGCCTATGCTTACCTCTGCCGGGGGTAACGCCAGCAGCCAAACGTCGGCTATTGCTATTCAGGGCACCTCCTCAGGCGAAATTCATAGTGGTAATATGTACAAATTTATTAAGCGTGAATTCCTCATTGGATTTCTGATTGCTCTTATTCTGGGGGTTATCTCATTCGGTCGTATCATTATTATGCATGGCACAGAGCGAATGGTTGCTGCTTTTGCGGTGAGTTGCTCATTATCTGCTATTGTATTGGTTTCCGTGCTGCTGGGCGCCTATTTTCCATTTTTATTAAAACGCCTCAACCTCGACCCGGCATTTTCTGCCGGACCTGGCCTTGCCACGGTTATGGATATCCTTGGTTTGCTTATCTATTGCTATATAAGCCGCATGCTCTTGGGATAAATGAGTAAGGTATCACCGGAATTCTTTGCTGAGATGGTCAGCCGGACTAAGATTTTTAGGCATAAAAAAAGCACCTTTACTGAGGGTGCTTTTTAATTTCTTTGACGCTGGTTCATGAAAACTTAAGCGAATTTTGGCGTCCCTACCGAGATTCGAACTCGGGTTCCCACCGTGAAAGGGTGGTGTCCTAGACCACTAGACGATAGGGACAAAAATTTAAATGAGCCGCGATGGACTCGAACCATCGACCCACAGCTTAAAAGGCTGTTGCTCTACCACCTGAGCTAGCGGCTCCTATTTCATTAAATTTTAATGAAAAGTGCGGTAAAAACTATAGGTTCTACCGTTATTTGTCAAGATAACATTGTATTGAAAAGCTTTTTCTATAGTTTTCGTTTAAATTTTCGCTCAATATCTGACAACCCAATCAACCAACTCGTTGGCCGACCATGCGGGCAAGTGAGTCTGTTTGGCGTGGTCTGTAGATCATGTAATAGTTGATTGATCTGCTCGTTGGATAACAAATCGCCGGCCTTAACCGCGGCTTTGCAGGCCATCATGGCCCGCATGTGGTGAATAATTTTACTTTTAATCTGCGCGGGTTCTAGCTGTTGGTGCTCATGGATCCAGCTTGCAAGCTCACCCAAAAGATCCTGAATAGATAGTTGCTTAATCGCCATTGGCAGGGCGGTGATTACCAGTTGGTCCGGGCCAGCCTGTTCTGCCTCGATCCCCTCTTCTTGCAGCAGAGGAAAATAGGGCGTCAGCGCTGCAATATCATCTGATGATAACTGAACCATCTGGGGGAACAACAATTTTGTTGCGGCATGCCCGTCAAAGCGTTGTAAAAAACGTTCATACAAAATGCGCTCATGCGCTGCATGTTGGTCTATAAGCAAAAGCCCTTGCGTATGCTCCACCAAAATGTAGGTGCTATTGAATTGGCCTATGACATTATTCGGTTCAAATGAAAGCAGTGGCTCCGCAAACGTGGTGGCGCCTGAATCTGCAGTGTTGAAAAAGGGGGCAGCGAATTCTTTTGATCGTGCTATATAATTCTGCTGGTTGGCGGCCGGTGTGGCATGCAGTATATGGTGATAGGAGGGAGGTAGATCGGTAAATAACCTTTCTTTGGTCATAGTGGGAGCAGGATGTTCAGAAAAAACATCATCAGAAAATGTTGGAAGGGATGGCCGAGGGCCAATAAGACGGTTTACGCGTTCTTGCAACGCAGATTGTGTCGTCATCTGTATTGCCTGTTCTACAATGCGCGGATGCGCAAACTGCACTTCCTCTTTTCTTGGGTGCACATTTATATCAACTTCCGTGGCCGGTGCCATGATCGAAATGCAGGCCAATGGATACTGCCCTTGCGGCAATACATTGGCATACCCTTTAATGAGCGCACGCCCCAGTTGTTGATTTTTCACCCAACGTTTATTTACAAAAAAGAAGATGCGTCCCCGATCAAATCGGTGATACTGATGATCAGATATAACACCGGTAATCTGAATACCATGTGATTCGTGGATTACCGTCATCGCGTGGGAGCCGGCTGAGTCACCCCAGAGTTGCACCAGGCGCTCCTTGAGCTCCTGTACCGGTGGGCAGCGATGGGTCAGTGAATCGTTGTGGTACAGCGACCATGAAATCTCAGGGTAGTTTAAGGCAAAACTTTGAAACAACTGCGATATTTGATGCCATTCAGTTTCCGTACTGCGCAAAAATTTCTTGCGCGCGGGCACATTGAAGAATAGAGAGTTTACGGTTATTGAGGTGCCTGTATTGCAGGATACCAGCTCCTCCGTTTTAACAGCGCCGGCAACAAGAGAGAGTTTGAGGCCTTCTAACGATGTTGGCTGTTTGGTTATCAGCGTAACTTCGCTTACCGCTGCAATGCTGGAAAGTGCCTCGCCACGAAAGCCAAAGGTGTGTACGGTATGAAGATCTAAAACCGAGGTTAACTTACTGGTTGCATGATGCTCAAAACAAGCACGTGCATCTTCTGCGTCCATGCCGCATCCATTATCGATAATGCGTATGCTTGATTTGCCACCATTGGCAATGTGCACTGAAATTTCAGTAGCACCAGCATCGAGCGCATTTTCAATAAGCTCTTTGACCACATTGGCCGGCCGTTCTACTACTTCCCCCGCAGCAATCTTGCTGATTTCTTCTGGTGCTAACTTTTTTATTCGGGGCATGTAACTCTTACTCTAATTCTGGTGGAAACTCATGTTGTTGCACAGACTCATCGGCATCTTTCCAGGTGCCTTGCAAAATAAAGGTAGTTATTTTCTTCTGCTCACCAATCGAAGATAAATGCATATCGTCAACATAGGTAGCTGCATTGAGCAGTTCTAAAAAGGTAACCGCAGCTTTTGCATCCGATGCTTCACCAATGATGGTAATGCGGCCACCTACTTCACCTTCGATGCTCATAAGGCGGACATCAGGTGGCGTGGTGCGAGCCAACATGGTAAAGAGGCGATGCACAGCTCCGCTTTTTTGTCGCATGGTACCAAGCGATTGTAAACGATGTTTAATATCTTGCTGCTCTTGTAAGAGCAATTTTTTGCGTGAGTTTAAACGCTCAAATTGAATATTATTATCCTGCAACTCTGAGAGCTCTTGGATGGTGGTGCTGCAAACGCGTAGCCGCGTGTAATGAATAATCACCATGCTGGCAACAATTGCTACAATAAAAAAAGCAGATCCGTAAAACCAAAATTGTAACTCTCTTTGTTTATGCGGCGGTACAGGATCGATAAAATTAATAGATTTCATGCTTCAACCAATTCACTTCCTAATAAAAACAACCCGAAACTTTCAACCACTGCAGCATGGTCATGCGGCGAGCGGATCTTCACGTGGCCGTTAAGGTTAATGAAATCTAAAATATTTGTCTTGGGTTGTGCCTCCGGGGTTGCAGCACCGGATTGATTTTTGATATATCGATAGGCTTTTAATAATGCCATAGTCGGCGTGGTAATTTGTGTTACATTGAGCTCTGCTTGAATAGCAAGCAGTTGATATTGCAACAATATTGCACGCGAAATGCCGCAACAATACCACGGATTTTTCGGCACGCTCGGATTGTCTTGCAAGCAATAATAATGCCACGAGGTAAGTTCCGGTTTTTCTTCAACTGATTGCAAATCTGCCGACGCGCGTGCGAGCATAATTTGTTTTTCAACTAACCCTTCGCCCGATAATGCCATTACAATAGAAGCGTCATGCACATCATTAAGCTCTAAGAAGGTATCAATGAGAGATTGCATTTTGGTGGGATTAAACAAGGTCAAATCCTTTTTCTCGTTCGCCTCAAAGAGCAGATGCTTGTATGCCTTCAGCTCATAGGGCAATGTTGCGTAGGGTGTTGGCTCTATCCAACTGCAGGTAATTGTGCGTGGTGTGATGTTGATACCGATTATGGTTTCATCCACCGTTGGTATCAGGTTTAACACGTTATATTCTCGAAGCGCAGATAACACGATCTTTGCCCTCCAAATCCTTTTTTATGGAAATATTTATATATCCATGTAACTCAAGCCACACTTGAATGGTGTGGCCTTGGTAATAATCCATCTCAACTACTAATTTTGGTATACGCAAGCTGCGTTCTGTGACATGATCTGATATTGTATCCTTCACTATAAACGGAGGTTTCATAACAGAAGGCACCTCTTCTATGCCACGCAGCCAAAATTTTGCTTCTTCAATAATCCTTTTAATAATGGCCAATCCATCGGGCCCACCCGTTAGGGCAGCTTTGTCTTCCCAGTTTTTAACTGAGGGGTCTAATCCTTGCCAATCTTTTTCAGAGATATACGGCGGATTAGAAACGATAAGATCAAAGAGCTCTGTTTTGGGTATACCGTCAAATAGATCGGCTTTGTATATCGTTACATTGTGAATTTTATTCTGCTCAATATTTTTCTTGATCAGATCAATTGCCTGTGGGTTAATATCAGTGGCCACAATCTGAAACATAGGAAACGCTTTCGCCAATGCGATAGCAATGCATCCAGAGCCGGCGCACAGATCTAAGATTTTAAACGGCTGTGCCGGTGCAACCTGTTTGGTAAGCGGGTTTAAAAGTTCAATGAGGTTAATCACCCATTCTTCAGTTTCCGGTCGCGGTATCAAAATGGGTGGTTCGCATAGAATCTCTACGTCATTAAATGGCGTAGAGCCGATTAAATATTGGAGTGGCTCATATTTATTCACATGCAGATCGAGCCAGCGATCTAAGGTCTCTTGTTGTTCGCTCGTAAGGAGCACCTCCCGCTGCGCGAGCAGCCGAGCCTCACTCTTGCCAGTGATAGCCTCAAGCATCCACCAAGCATCTTGTGTGCGCTCAATGGCATGGTTGTGCCGCTTTGATAATTGTGCGCTGATGGTTTCCAATAATTCATCAATCTTTGGCATAATATTCCTTACTCGTTTCATCATTGTAGTGCGCCGATAATCTTGAACGCTAGAGATGTGCTGTTAAGGAGCAATTTTAACTTTCCTGAAGCGGCATTTTGTACCTTAACAAAATAAGAAGTAGCAGCATGATATATTGCAATGTATATTGGTTTGCTACCCTGAGTTGAGCGATTGCCAGTCAGTGGCGGCTGTGCTAGCTTAAGTAAGAGGATAATCAATGACTCCTACGTTGCTTCGTTATAAGAACTATCGAATTAATTTCTACTCAAAAGAAGAGGACCGCATGCATGTGCATGTAAAATGTCCATACGGAGAAGCAAAATTTTGGTTAGAGCCAACGATTGCGTTGGCAGATTATAGTGGCTTATCAGATAGGCAGCTCCGTGAGTTGCAAAAAGTGGCGGAAGAAAATGCAGATGAGTTTAAAAAAGCTTGGAAAAATTCTTCAAAAAAGGATAACGTTGAAGTGCTCGAC
Organism: bacterium; assembly: GCA_027452085.1. Classification (GTDB taxonomy): domain Bacteria; phylum Babelota; class Babeliae; order Babelales; family JABCYS01; genus DAIDHG01. Next base: position 3,827 of record DAIDHG010000016.1, on the reverse strand, counting down.
GTATCACAACGTGGTATTTGGCTCCTCGTTGCCGGTAAGGAATATTTCTTACCCTATGAAAAATATCCTTGGTTTCTGAAGGCAACATTAGGTCAAATTTTTAATATTGAGTTTACTCACGGCCATCATCTCTATTGGCCAGATCTGGATGTTGATCTGAGCACTGATATTTTTGAGCATCCAGAAAAATACCCTTTAACTGCGCGCATATAATATGAAACTTTCCCTGAGATGGATTTTTGATCATATCCATGGTGCAGACTGGAAACAGATTGCACCCAAAGATCTTGCACGACAATTAACGGCCACAACGGTTGAGGTAGAGCGGATAGAGCCTATCAATGTATCATTAGATCTGCTATCCATTGGTCAGGTAATTGGCCATACAGCAGATACAACAACTACTGTTTTCTCAACAGAATGGAATAAAAATTTTGAATTTCCCTACCGAGCTGCCGAGAATGGCGATCAATTTCTCATCACGCGCACCGGCTGGGCAACCTATCCTGAGGTTACCGGGATTACCGAGTCTAAGTTTGGTAGTCAGCTATTCCCGCAGATCTATGTAGTCGATCAAGATTTGCCTGGTAATTGGAAAAAATCATTTGAGCATGAAGATTTTCTTATCTCCGTTGATAACAATGCCATTACACATCGCGGGGATTTGTGGAGCCATCGCGGTTTTGCGCGCGAGTTAGCTGCAACATTTGGGCTTATCTTAAAAGATCTTAATGAATTAATTACGCCTCTGCCGATAGAAGAAGATCTATCGCAAGCCGCAGCTACACCCGCCCGACCATTTACGTTCGCGATAAACAATGAGAATGTTTCACGCTTTGCTGGTTTATATGTGCCGCATATAGAGCAAGCAGCATCATTATTGCCTATTGCCCATCGGCTTGCGCGTGTCGACGGCCGGCCTATCGATGCCATTGTCGATGCCACAAACTACGTGATGTTTGATCTTGGTCAGCCTATGCATGCCTTTGATGCGCAAAAAATATCAAGCAAAAAATTAGTAGCAGATAGTGCGCAAACAGGTCAAAAACTCACCGTGCTTGACGGTACAGTCGTCGAATTGACGACTGGTGATATTGTTATTACCGACGGCAAAAACCCGATTGGTCTTGCAGGGATTATGGGCGGAGCCAATTCTGGAATCGATGCTGGTTCGCAACAAATTGTGCTCGAAGCTGCTTGCTTTGATTCTGCCACTATTCGCAAAACGGCGGCGCGTGTAAAAATGCGCAGTGAAGCATCAGTCCGCTTTGAAAAGGGCGTTGATCCAAAGGTAAATACCTATGCCATCCAACGGTTTGTGCATTTATTTGATACCTCACCATTGGCTATTCAAGTTTCTGGGTCACTTGCCTCGCTTGGTAAATCTACCGCGTCACCAATAATTACCCTTGATCATCAAACCATTGAGAAGAAACTTGGCGTGGAGATTGCGCCGCAGCGTGTTAAAGAAATCTTGATGCACCTTGGATTTAAGGTTGACGTTGCCCATGGCACGCACTACGCAATAACCGTGCCAAGCTGGCGCTTGCGTGATATAGCTATTGCCGAAGATATCATTGAAGAAATTGTGCGCTTTTTTGGATATACCAATATTACACCGGTGCTTCCAGCAATCGCCACTGCGCCGCATAATGTTTCTGAAAAATTAAAAAAGCGCATCGTGAAGCGCCACCTCTCATTCTCATATGGCATGTATGAGCTGCGCAATTATGCTTTGTATGATACCGAGTTTTTATCAAAATTTGGGTGGCAGCCAACAGTTGAGCAGCAGATTGCGCTTCAAAATCCAGTATCTGAGCATTGGCAATGGATGGTTAATTCATTGGTTCCAGGTTTATTTAAAGCCGTCATGCATAACGAGCATACCGAAGATCGTCTGCGTTTTTATGAGCTCAATAAAACATGGCATAAAGGTGCGGCAATCGAGGAGCGAAAAACGGTCGCTGCCGTTATCTATGAGCGACACAATTGCTTTGATTTTTATGAGCTTAAAAAGATGTTGACCGAGCTGTTTAATAAGCTTGATCTGCATGCCGACTGGTCAAAAATTTCTGATCGCTCCAAATATCCATTTCCTTGGTTGCATCAATACCAAGCTGCACAGCTTACCGTAAATGGCCAACTACTTGGTTTTGCTGGTAAAGTGGATGCAGCGTTTTTAAGTAGGCTGGTGCCGGGCGATGCTGCATTTTTTGAGCTTGATCTTTCTGTGCTCGTTGCGCAATACACCACATCAAAACGCATGCAACCATTGCCAAAATTCCCGGCCGTGAAGCATGACGTGAGCATGTTTGTGCCAAGTGAGGTTACCGTCGCCGAGCTTGAAGAGACGATTAAAAAGGTGGATGCTCGCATTGTTGAAGTTGCCTTAATTGATATGTTTGAAAAGCAACAAAAGGCGTTGACCTTTAGATATATTATTCAGGATTCAACCAAGACGTTAGAAAAAGATGAAATTGAATCAATTTCAAACAGCGTGGCTGCCGCGGTAAAAAGGCTTGGTGTTCAGATTCGTTAGAGCCACGCCAAAAAGGGAGTTGCTATGACCCTGCGTCAAAAATTTGAACTCGTAGGATATGCTCTGCTTGGTGTGTTGGCTATTGCTGCTGACCGCCTCACCAAATCATGGGTGCTTGATAAGCTGCACGGCGTGCGCCACATTAATGAATACCTTTCATTTGAATTTGTATTAAATCGAGGTATCTCCTGGGGCATGTTTAGCAGCGATAGTGAAGGCACCTTCCTGCTTATAGCCGGTGCAGTGATTGCGCTCATTCTATTCTTGCTCTCATTTGCCTGGGATCGATTTAAGCGTGATCATTTAATCTTTGGCGAGCTGCTTGTGCTAGCAGGAGCAGTTTCAAATCTTTTTGATCGCTTCATGTATCGTGGGGTGATCGATTTCATTGTGTTTTCATATAAAGGTTGGACATTCCCTGCATTCAACGTTGCTGACATGTGTGTGGTATTTGGTGTTGGGCTTATGCTGATCGCTGTAAATGCCCATCCTGATTAGGAAGACACATGGGTATTCGGTTGATACGCATATTGTGCACCCTCGGGCCGATTGGGTATTTGCCGGCGCCGGGCACCCTAGCTTCATTAATCACCCTTCCTTTTGTTATAACACTTTCACAGGTCGGGTGGGTTGGCTACAGTGTTACAACGATAGCATTGACTATACTCGCTTTTGCCCTGTGCAAACGAGCGTTGCCCTATTTTGCCGTAACTGATCCGAGCCAGATTGTGATAGATGAGGTAGTTGGCTGCCTTTTTACGTTTATGGGTGTGCCCATGAAAGCTATCAATCTGGTTGTTGGATTTATTTTTTTTCGTATCTTCGACATCTTTAAAATTGTTGGTATCGCGCGACTTGAAAAGCATGCCGGTGCGTGGGGCATTATGCTCGATGATATTGCAGCCGGTATATTAGCGAATATTGTTGTGCGCATAATCACCTCGTAGCATGATAAAAAATATTTGGCACCATGCGCTTAATCTCATCTACCCACCCATCTGCGCCTATTGTTCTGCGTATATACCAGAAGGTGTTGCACTGTGCCAAGCGTGTATGGCGCGCATACAACCCATTGCTTCGTGCGCCTTGCGTATAAGCAGCAGATATACGATTACCGTGTATGCAGCTGGCGCATATGAGGAGCCGTTACGCAGCTTAATAATGGCTAAGCTGCATCGTCAGCCCATAGCTGCCAAAAGCATGGCCTATATTATACGGGAGGTGGTATTTGAACGGGCATTTAAACCAACAAAAGATGCAACAATCTTAGTTCCCATTCCACTCCATT
>DAIDHG010000015.1 GCA_027452085.1 bacterium | reverse complement strand
GAGCTCACCCAACTAAAGCAAGGACGTAAGAAGTCATACAATCTAATGCCAGCCCTGAACCCGTTCGCCCTGAGCCTGTCGAAGGGTTAAAGGGCCTAAGTTTTTTGAGATACTGCCCTCTCTATCCTCAGTTTAAAAAACAGAGTGCTCCATGATCGGGGAAGCCAAAGCGACCAAAAATATAATCTTGCAGGCTAGTAGAGCCCCGGGCTCTCCGACGCCAAGAGATTAGTATTTTGGGGAGCGCCAATATAGAAAAATGGTGGGCGCGAACGGGATTGAACCGCTGACCCTCGCTACGTCAAAGCGATGCTCTGCCACTGAGCTACGCGCCCTATACAGGGTAGGCGGGAACACCCGCCTACCTGAATTTGCCTATCAAGCAATTGATTGCATCTTGCTAGGCAGCCTCCGCCATAGCCTGCACTGGTTTATTATTTGCAAACATAGTCTGCTCTGAAACCCGTGCCTTTTGCTCAAACGATGAGGCATCATCGCCGAGGTATTTATTGCGGAAGGCCGGTATGCCGGTACCCGCAGGCACCAACTTACCAATAATAATGTTTTCCTTGAGCCCATCGAGGTAATCAAGTTGACCAGCAACGGCTGCTGCGGTGAGTACTCGAGTCGTCTCTTGGAACGACGCGGCACTGAAGAAGCTCTCGGTACCCAATGACGCCATGGTAATACCCATGAGCATCGGCTTGGCAGTAGCCGGACGCTTACCTTCTGCAGCAAGTAGGGAGTTCACGGTAGCAAAGTGAATCTTGTCTACGCGGTCGCCTACTAAGAAGTCGCTATCGCCTGGATCAACAACGCGCACCTTACGCAACATTTGGCGCACAATTAATTCAATATGGCGGTCACTGATATCAATGCCTTGCATACGATAGATCTCTTGGATCTGATTTACCAAATAACGCTGCATTGATTCAGGCCCCTGGATACGCAACATATCGTGCAATACCGGCTGACCAGATGTGAGGAAATCACCGGCGTTTACCCGGTCGCCAGAACCAACGTTCAATTGCTTACCACGAGGGATCAGGTAATCAAAGGTTTCAAAGCCTGAAACCACACTTACCTTGCGCATACCACGATACATGCCACCGAACACGATTTCACCATCAATGTCTGCAATGATTGCAGGATCTTTTGGCATACGTGCTTCAAAGAGATCAGCAATTTGTGGTAGACCACCGGTAATATCCTTCGATTTAGATGCTTCACGAGGCACCTTGATCAGGATATCGCCGGCTTTTACTGCTTGTTTATTGGCAACGGTAATGTACGCACCAGCTGGGAGGTAATAGTGAGCAAGCTCATTGCCCGCATCATCGACAATGCTAATTGCCGGTTGATGCTTATCGCCACGATGCTCAAGCACAACCTTGCTGGTTGCACCAGTCGCTTCATCGATCTTGTCGTGCACGGTCACGTTATCAATAAGATCAACATAGTGCGCATGACCAACTGCTTCGCTGATGAGGAGCTTGTTTACTGCATCCCAATCTGCCAGCTTTGTGCCAACGGCAACTTGTTGCTTATCTTCAACGTGCAGGATAGCACCATATTCAAGCGCATGCTCTTGCAACTCACGACCATCTTTAGAGATGATGGCAATGGCAGCCTTACGGCTTACCACCACCTGCTTGCCGGCGCGGTTGGTCACCGTGCGAACGCGACGTAACTCTACCGTACCTTCGTGCTTGGCTGTATAGAAGCTTTCTGCAACACCAGTTGCTGTACCACCGATGTGGAACGTTCTCATGGTGAGCTGGGTACCCGGTTCACCGATCGATTGTGCAGCGATATAACCAACTGCTGTACCAATATCGACCATTGCACCGCGTGCCAAGTCTAAGCCATAGCACATACCGCACACGCCTCGACGTGATTGGCAGGTAAGCACCGAGCGCACTAAAATCTTAGAAACGGCAGATTCACGAAGTATATCTGCATCTTCACGACTAATCAGACGACCCTGCTCAAAGAGCAATTGACCAGTAATTGGATCACGCACATCCGCGGCTAATACCCGGCCTGCTACGCGTGCAGCGAGTGGCTGCAACACGGTACCGCCTGCCTTGAAATCTTCAAGTTCAATGAAGCCAAGCGTGCCGCAATCTGGTTGTGAAACAATAACATCTTGTGCCACATCGACCAAACGACGAGTAAGGTAACCAGAATGTGCGGTTTTGAGCGCGGTATCGGCCTGACCCTTACGAGCACCGTGGGTAGAAATAAAGTATTCAAATACATTAAGACCTTCTTTGAAGTTACTACGCACTGGCGTTTCCATCGTTTCACCAGTCGGTTTTGCAAAGAGACCTCGAATACCCACGAGCTGTTTTACCTGGTCACGAGAACCTCGCGCACCAGATTCAATCATCATGTAGATTGGATTGTATGGTGCATTTGTATGTTTTTTATTTTCAAATGCTTGTGCATCTTGAGCTTCAAGATCTTGTACCATCACTTTGGCAACTTCTGACGTTGCGTGATACCAAATACTAACGACCTTGTTATAGCGCTCACCGTTTGTGATCACACCATCACGGTAGAGCTGCTCAACTGCTTCAACTTCTTTTTCAGCCTGCTCAACGATAGCATTTTTCTTGTGCGGTACTAATAAGTCATTAATACCGAATGAAATACCGGCATGTGTTGCAGAACCAAAGCCAAGCTTCTTAATCTTATCAAGCATGCCGACGGTTGGTGTTGCACCAAAGCGGAAATAAACATTCTCCACCAACTTGGCAATATCCGATTTACGCATCGTCTTGTTCACCCAACTGAATGATGAGCCTTCAGGCAATGCATCAAAGAGCACAGCGCGGCCGACGGTAGTTTCAACCACTTCACCAGATGGTAAACGCAACTTAATGCCTGCTTGCAGATCAATTCGATCTTGTTCAAGCGCAAGTAACACTTCGTCCAACTCGGAGAAGATCATGCCTTGGCCGTTTACGTTACGGCGGCCTTTCGTCAGATAGTGCAGACCCAATACCATGTCTTGTGATGGTACGGTAATCGGACGACCATTACCGGGAGATAGCAGGTTGTTAGTAGAAAGGAGAAGCTCAATTGCTTCTTTTTGTGCACGCTCAGACAATGGCAAGTGCACAGCCATTTGGTCACCGTCAAAGTCTGCGTTAAATGCTTGGCAAACGAGTGGGTGAATCTTAATAGCTTTACCATCTACCAGAATTGGTTGGAATGCCTGGATACCCAAACGGTGCAATGTTGGTGCACGGTTAAGTAGTACGGTTCTACCTTTTACTACCTCTTCAAGCGCATCCCAAACTTCTGGTGCACCCTCTTCTACCAGGCGACGGGCCATACGAAGATTTGGCACAATTTCGCGCTTGAGGAGTTCGGCATACACATATGATTTGAAGAGTTCGAGCGCCATAATCTTTGGCAACCCGCATTGATTCATGCGCAATTCTGGATCTACCACGATTACTGAACGGCCAGAGTAGTCAACACGTTTACCAAGAAGATTTTGCCTAAATCGACCTTGCTTACCACGAAGCAATTCGCTCAATGACTTCAATGGACGGCGGTTGGTTCCACGAACTGGTTGGCCGCGACGACCATTATCAACGAGCGCATCAACTGCTTCTTGCAGCATACGCTTTTCGTTTTTCACAATAACTTCAGGCGCTTCAATCTCGATCAAGCGCGCAAGACGAATATTGCGGTTTAATACACGACGATATAATTCATTGGCATCTGCGCTGGCAAATCGGCCACCTTCGAGTGGTACGAGCGGACGCAGATCCGGCGGCAATACTGGTAATACTTGGAGCACCATCCATTCAGGACGCTGGTTGCTCTGCAGCATGCCGGCAATAATTTTAATACGACGCATCAATTTGTGACGAGCTGCCACCGATGATGTGCTTGCATAGTCGGTTTCAAGTGCCGCAATTTCGGCGCTCAGATCCATAAGACCTAAAACATCCTTCACTGCTTCTGCACCAGACTTTGCCACAAAATCAAGATCATCGGGGTGGCTGTCTACATATTGCTCGTAATCAGCGTTGGTCACCAATGTTTTGCGTGGCCACGGTGATTTACCTTGATGTACTACCATGTAGCTATCAAAGTAGATAACACGTTCAAGATCTTTAACTGGCATATCGAAGATCAAGCTCAAATAGCTTGGTATGCCTTTTAAATACCAGAGGTGTACCACGGGAGCTACGAGCTCGATATGGCCCATGCGCTCACGGCGTACGCGAGCTTGAATCACTTCAACGCCGCATTTTTCGCAGGTTACCCCACGATGTTTCATACGCTTGTATTTACCGCAGTTACATTCCCAATCTTTTGTTGGACCGAAAATGCGTGCACAGAATAAACCATCGCGTTCTGGCTTGAGGGTTCTGTAGTTAATCGTTTCGATCTTCTTTACTTCACCGTATGAAAGTGAACGCACTTTCTGAGGCGAAGCAAGCCCGATACGAATAGCATTAAACTGAGACGCACCTATATATTCACGAAAACGTTCGAGCACTTTATCCACCGATTTCCTCCTTGCCAGTTTTAACGAGATCAACTTGTAGGCCTAAACTTTGGAGTTCTTTGATCAATACGTTGAATGATTCAGGCAACCCTGGCTCTGGAATATCCTCACCACGGATAATTGCCTCATACACCTTATGACGACCACTGACGTCGTCAGATTTATACGTGAGCATTTCGCGCAATGCATACGCCGCACCATACGCACCCAATGCCCAGACTTCCATTTCCCCAAAACGCTGACCACCCATCTGAGCCTTACCACCGAGCGGCTGTTGCGTCACTAGTGAGTATGGACCATCTGAACGAGCGTGTAACTTATCATCAACCATGTGGTTTAGTTTCATCATGTAGATGCAACCTACCGTGACTGGCTGATCAAAATATTCACCAGTTCTGCCATCGCGAATCTTATAGGTGCCAGAGTCTGACAACCCAAGATCTTTAAGCAATGGCTTCACATCATCTTCATAGTTTGCGCCATCAAAGATAGGTGATGCAAAGTGAACCCCTGCTTTTGCTGTTTTATGCGCAAGCGTCCATACCGCATCCCGGCCTTGGCTTTCTTCAAGCTGCTTAATCATGTCAGCACCATAGTATTTGACGACATACTTTTTCACTTCGTCATAGCCTTTGGTATTAATTAAATCTTGCAACTTGATACCAATGTCGCGGCCAGCAAAACCCATAAGAGTTTCTAAGATCTGACCTACGTTCATACGAGAAGGAACACCGAGCGGGTTGAGCACGATATCAACTGGCGTGCCATCATCCATAAATGGCATGTCTTCGCGTGGGACAAGAATTGACACCACACCCTTGTTACCGTGACGACCAGCAAGCTTATCGCCCACTGAAATCGTACGCTTTTTAGCGATGTAAACCTTAACCATCTTAATAACGCCAGATGGGAGGTTGTCACCCTTCTTCAAATTATTGATGCGCTCTTCTTTGAGCCCCGCGAGAATACGCAATTGGTTTTCAAGCGAGTCTTTCATCGAAGCGATCTTTTCATTGGTCGCTTTATGTGTGGTCTTTAATGCAAAGAGTGAATTCGCTGAAAGTTCATCCAGCTCACCAGCTTGCAACGCATCCTTATCAAGCACACCTTTCTTGATGAACTCTTTTGGCGTCTTGCCAGAAACTTCCTGACCAGCAAGTAAGTCGATTATTTGTTCTTTGATCATGTTGCGCAAGAATTTGGTATGCGCTGCATAATCAGTTTCAATACGTTGTGTTTGTTTCGCTACGATATCGCGATAACGTTTATCTTTGCGAATACCACTGCGTGAGAATACCTTCACATCAATAACGGTACCTTCAACGCCCGGTTGAACGCGCAGTGATGTATCACGAACTTCGCGTGATTTTTCACCAAAGATAGCGCGGAGTAGTTTCTCTTCAGGAGAATATTGAATATCTCCCTTCAGGGTCACTTTACCTACCAAAATATCGCCAGCTTTCACGCGAGTACCGATGCGAACGATACCATCTTCATCGAGGCATTCGAGCGCCGCTTCACTCACGTTTGGAATATCACGGGTAATTTCTTCAGGCCCGAGTTTTGTTTCACGAGCTTCGACCACTTCTTCGTCAATGTGCACTGAGGTCAATGAGTCATCAGCAACTAAACGGCGGCTGACGACGATTGCGTCCTCAAAGTTGTAGCCGTACCACGGCATGAAAGCAACGTTTAAGTTTGACCCAAGTGCCAACTCACCATCGATAATAGCTGGACCGTTGGTCAATACATCACCTGCTTTTACCACGTCGCCTGGTTTTACGATAGGCGCTTGGTGAATCCATGTGCTGTAGCTTGAACGTTCAAACTTACGCAGATAATAGGTATCAATACCTTGTGCAATCCAATCATCGATGGTTGCAAAATCTTCCGCATTTGCGCGAATAATGATCTTATCTGATGATACGTATTCAACGATACCACCACGCTTTGCCGTAATAATAGCGCCGGTCGCTTTTACAATTTCAGGTTCCATGCCCGTACCAACCAATGGTGGCTTGCAGGCAATTAACGGCACCGCTTGGCGTTGCATGTTTGAGCCCATAAGCGCACGGCTCGCGTCGTCATGCTCAAGGAACGGAATAAGCGCAGTTGCTACTGAAACCAACTGCTTTGGCGAGAGGTCGATATAGTTAACTTCATCGCGATCAGCAAATTCAAAGTTGCCTTCGTGGCGAACGAATACGCGTCCTGGCTTTAACTTATGCTGATCAGTTTCTGCTGCGCTACTTTGGGTAATGTATTTGTTTGCTTCTTGGAATGCATCCAAGAACACCACCTCATCTTTGATCTTACCATCAACAACGGGGCGATATGGCGTTTCGATGAAACCAAGATCGTTCACCATCGCATACGTGGCTAGAGATGAAATAAGACCAATGGTTTGACCTTCAGGGGTTTCGATTGGACAAATTCGACCATAGTGCGAGGTGTGAACGTCACGAATTTCGTACGTTGCACGATCTTTCATCACACCGCCGGGCCCGAGGGCTGATAGACGACGTTTGTGCGCAATCTCAGCCAATGGGTTGGTTTGATCCATAAATTGTGAAAGTTGGCCAGTGCCAAAGAATTCTCTCAACACAGCACCTAATGGTTTCACATTAAGAAAATCTTGCGGCATCAGTGCGGCGTTGGTTTCCAGCATGCGGAACTTTTCACGCACAATGCGATCGATACGAGTAAAGCCAACGTAGACTTGATTGGTTAATAGTTCACCGACCAAGCGCACGCGACGATTGCCTAGGTGATCCACGTCATCCAATGTGCCTTCTGCACGTTCACGCAGGCCAACGAGATATTTTAATGTAGCAACAAGATCTTCAAGGGTTAATGCCGTTGTCGTGTCTGGAATGGTAAGACCAAGCTTACGGTTCATGCGAATACGGCCCACACGGGTAAGATCATACAATTTGGGCGAGAAGAACATATTTTCAAGACGTTCACGGACTTCACGCACCGAAGCACTGTCGCCAGGCCACAATTTTGAGTGAACTTCACGAATTGCATCTTCCTGGCTACGCGCAGGGTCTTGAAGCAATGTGGTTGCAATGGTCGGCTGTACCACATAACCAGAAGCTACCAATGACACATCGATCTTTTTAAACTCTTTGAGTTGCTCAAACTGCTCTTCAGAAATCTGCTGGCCTTGTTCGATAATGATTTCACCGGTTTCAGGATTCATCACATCGGCCGCAGCAACCTTATTAATGACATGCCCAGGAGTCAGAATAAGCTCTTTAACTTTTGCAGCCTTTAATTTTTCAAGCATATCCTTGGTGACACGCATCCCAACAAATTGGTCTTCCAGCTTACCGGGCAGCATGCCTTTTTCAATACGAATACCAACAATGCTTTGGTTTACCGGGCGGAATGGCTCACCATTTTCAACGACAACCACATCGGCTGGGTAGAACATTGGAATCAATGAGCTACGAGGAATGCCCAATGCTTGTAATAAGGTGGTGGCAAGAACTTTTTTCTTTTTATCGATACGTACGTAGATATTATCAGAGCTATCAAACTCCATATCCAACCAGGCACCGCGCATTGGAATAATGCGAGCTAGGTAGAATGGACGGCCACGAACGTCTTTAGTTTTTTTACTTTGTGAGAAGAACACCCCAGGAGAACGGTGAATTTGGCTGACCACAACGCGATCAACACCATTGATAAGGAAGGTACCCTGGTTACCGAGTTTAAAGCGACCATCTTCTTCATACAGATCCATCATCACAGGAACATCTGCAAAGAAGATATCTTGTTCTTTAATGTCGCGTACAACCTTTTTGCCCTTGGCTGCTGCTTCTTCATCCCAGGTAATTAACTGGATACGAATCTTGAGTGGCATTGAGAATGATTGACCAGAAGCACGACATTCATCAACCGTCATTGCTGGGCGAATTGAAACGCGTGATAGACAGTTTGTGCAGGTTTTATAACGAGCTGATTTCTTTTTGCACGATGGGCATGCGAGTGTTGCATCAAGACGTGAGCAATCCCCTTTCTTGCACGAGGTGCATGTCCATGTATAGCGATTGGTTATGCCAGTGAGCTTTCCGCAAATGCACGCCCAATGACCGAGTTCATAACTTACATACTCAAGTGACATCTTCCCTTCATGATCGATGGGGAAAATATCACGCAAAACTTTTTCCAGCCCAATCTGTTGGCGCTCTGCCGGCAGATAGTCTAACTGGACAAAGTCATTAAAAGAACGGGATTGAATTTCGATAAGATTTGGAACAGGAACCATATCCTTAATTTTCCCAAATGACTTTCGAATTACCCCTCTAACGACATTGATCAAAGACATGCTTGCTCCCTCTGGGTTCTGGTGTGGCCCACCCATTGCTATGACACCATCTTGTATGTAAAAAAACGTCGCAAGTTCGAGATAAGGTCACCCCTTACCTCTGCTTCATAACTTCTGACATTTTTTATGGCTGCTTGCCATATATTGCAATTTATCCTGCATCCAAAGACGTATACCTTGTTGCATAACCGCGGTGTAAAATCTGATTTGGATGCAAAAGCAGAGAGGCGTAAAAAACACCTCTCTGCTCTGTATGTTGTAAAAAAAGTTGGAGCTTATGCAAGCTCAACTTTAGCGCCGGCCGCTTCAAGGACCGTCTTCATTTCCTTAGCTTTGTCTTTAGGAACTGCATCACCCAAGGTGGTTGGAGCTTCTTCGACAGCTTTCTTAGCTTCAGTTAAGCCAAGGGTAGTAACTTGACGGAGCGCCTTGATCACTTTGATCTTATCGCTGCCACCTTCTTTCAAGGTAACCTTGAATTCAGATTTTTCTTCAGCTGGTGCTGCCGCTTCAGCTGCTGCTGCTGGCATCATTGCGCCAACCGGCATTGCTGCTGAAACACCAAATTTGGTTTCAAGTGCTTTAACGAGTTCTGCAAGGTCGATAACCGACATCGCACTGATTTCGTCAATGAATTTTTCGTATTTAGCTGCCATAATAGCTCCGTTAGTAAATGATAGGTGAAAAATTGTAATTATGCGGCTGCTTGTTCAGCAGGTGCCTCTGGTGTTGCTTCTTGCCCTTTGGTGCTGATTGCGTGAAGTACACGAGCAAGTGCAGCCACAGGTCCATTCAACACGCCACACAGTTGTGCCAAGAGCACTTCGCGCGGTGGAATGGTTGCTAGGAAGTTAATTGTTTTTGCATCAATTAATTTTTGTTCAGTGCAACCAACAATAATTTTCAGACCATTATGATCTTTAGCAAAATTAACTAACGTTTTTGCAATTGCTGGAGACTCTTGGCTTGCAAACACAAGGCCAACTTGTTGCTTGCAATAAGGAACCATCTCTGCTGCACCGGGTGTATCTTTTGCAGCAAGTTTCATCAAGCGAGCTTTCGCTACTTGGAACTTACCACCTTGTGCTCGCAAACTCTTGCGAAGCTTCTCAAGCTCACTTACTGTCAGACCTTGATAGCCTACCAAAAACGAAGCACTCGATGACGCAAGCTCTTGATGCAGAGAAGAAACTGATTGTTCTTTTTGTTGTCTGTTCATGATCTCATCTTTCTAAATTAGGCTTGCTTGACCGCTTCTTCTGGGTTAATAAACAGTGCCGGCCCCATGGTTGGACACACGGTAATCTTTCTAATAAATCTACCTTTAGAAGATGATGGCTTAGCTGCGCTTAACGCAGAGATAAATGCTACAAAATTTTCATAGAGATTTTTAGGAGCGAATGAAGCTTTGCCGATGGTAAAGTGAACCAGGCCGCTCTTATCATTTTTAAAGAAGACACGACCCTTTTTAAGGTCGTTCACTACTTCGCCAACTTCAAACGTAACCGTACCAACTTTTTTGTTTGGCAATAGGCCGCGAGGACCAAGAATTTTTGCCAGTTTACCAACCATACCCATAAGATCTGGGGTAGCTACTGCATAATCAAAATCCATCCAACCGCCGAGAATTTTTTCAACGAGATCATCAGTACCAATAAGATCAGCACCAGCCTTCTTGGCTGCATCTGCATATTCATTCTTTGCAAATACGATCACACGTGGGGCTTTACCAAGGCTGTGTGGCAATACGAGTGAACCACGCACCGAGTGCTCGCCTTTGGCTGGATCAATACCAAGATTAATATGTACGTCTACAGATTCATCAAATTTTGCATGGGCAATATCTTTTACTTTTGCCATCGCTTGTTCAGCTGATAGCGCCGCATCAGATACTTTTTCCCGAGCTGCACGATATTTTTTTCCACGCTCTGCCATTGTGATCCTATTTAGTTGCTTCTATTAATTATTATACGACTTTTACGCCCATGCTTCGCGCAGTACCGGCGACGATTTTTTTTGCTTGTTCAAGATCAAATGCATTCAAATCAGGCATCTTAATCTTTGCAATCTCTTCGATCTCTTTCCATCCAATTTGACCAACTTGTTCAGCGCCAGTCTTGGAAGCACCCTTGGCAATATTGCCACGCTTTTTAATGAGTTCAGATGTTGGAGAAGTTTTTACGACGAAATCAAACGTCTTATCTTTGTAAACGTTGATAATAACAGGAACCGTTTCACCCTTGCGGCTCGCAGTTTTTGCATTGAACTGCTTGCAGAATTCCATGATGTTTACTTGGTGCTGACCCAAAGTAGAACCAACTGGAGGAGCGGGGGTTGCAGCGCCACCAGCAATCTGCAACTTCAATTTAGCTTTTATTTCTTTTGCCATTGTTCTTCTCGTTTAGCGTTTCACTTGATCAAATCTTAGCTCTACCGGGGTTGATCGTCCAAAAATACTTACCATTACCGTAAGTCTTTCAGCTTCTTTATCGACCTTATCGATCAGGCCCACAAATCCGGCAAATGGCCCATCGACAATCTCTACTTCAGTGCCAACCACAAAATCAACCGCGACTGGCGCAGAAATTTTCACTTCCCCTTTGACCTGAGACATAATACGGTCAATTTCTTTTTTTGTCAGGGGGCTCGGCTGTCTTCCGCCTAAAAACTTAATAACCCGAGGGGTCTCCATAACTAAATGCATGGCCTGCGGCACCAGCTCCATTTCTACCAGGATATAGCCGGGGAACAGTTGCTGCTCAGCTTCGCCTTCTTCAATCTCAAAGAATTTTTTTACTTTAGCCGACGGTATAAGCACCGCCCCGAAGAGATCCTGCAGCTCTTGCTTGGCAATTTGACGCTCAATATCGGTTTTAACCTGCTCTTCAAACCCTGCATAGACCTGAACCACATAAAAACGTTTCGCCAGGCCGGTTGGCGCTACTTCAGCTTCCGACTGAGCTTTTTTCTGAGGTGCTACTTTTTTTGCCCGTGCTGGCTTTTTCCCTTCAGTAGTTTCAGCAGCATCAGATGCAGCTGCATTTACTGAGTCTTGGCCATCCTGAACATCTACCGGATCAGCGATATGGGTGAATGAGGTTAATTCCATGAACATTTCCATTGCGTGCGCCGCTCTTGTTGTCTTTTATGCTCTTACACCAAAGAGGAACAGTTCCGCCGCCTTAGAAAGAACAAGGTCGACTGCCCCTAAATAAATGGCAAAAATTGTAACGAGAATGAGCACAATTATAGTCGAAGCAACTAAATCATGCCAGCTCGGCCAAACAACTTTGGCCATTTCGGCTTTAACTTCTGCCAGAAACCGTGTGATATCTTTTGTCATCGGTACCCTATGTATACTTTTAGCTTCCATCACAGCCATGACTCCAATTATACAGGCCAGGAGGGACTCGAACCCCCAACATACAGTTTTGGAGACTGTCGCTCTACCATTGGAGCTACTGGCCTAATCTCATGCCAATGCCAAATTCTTACTTGGACTCTTTATGAGCCTCATGCTTACGGCAATGGCGGCAATATTTACGCAAATTTAATGAGCCAACGGTGCGCTTTTTACCAACCACTTGGGTATAGTTACGCTCTTTGCATTGACCACAAGAAAGATGTGTGATTATGCGGTTTTTAGCCATGTTGTTATCCGGTTAGTGGAGCCCGCGATCGGGATTGAACCGACGACCTCTCCCTTACCAAGGGAGTGCTCTGCCACTGAGCTACGTGGGCATTATTTTACAAGAATCATTAAAACGAGTGGCGTATAGGGTATGAAAAACAAGCAAAATATGCAAGCTGGCGACTGGACTTGAACCAGCGACCTGCTGATTACAAATCAGCTGCTCTACCAACTGAGCTACGCCAGCGAATATTTTGCATCACCCCGGCCCATTATATCGCAATGCCCCCCGCTCATCCCGAGTGATTTGCGGAGCAAATTGTATCGAGGGACGCCAGCGAAACTTTTGGAGCGGGAAACGGGTCTCGAACCCGCAACCTACAGCTTGGAAGGCTGTCGCTCTGCCAATTGAGCTACTCCCGCATACCAATGGCGAGAACTGGAATCGAACCAGTTAAGACGTAAGCCAACGGATTTACAGTCCGTCCCCTTATCCAATCGGGCATCTCGCCGTAATTTTTACGTGATTTTCAAATAAAAGGTCAGGACATTTTAGGGATTTTTATGATGAAATCAAATTTGCGGCTTATTTCATCTCGTACGACAGCCGCCTCCACAGCAGCCTTTTTTGGATCGCTCGGCGCTCTTCTCCTGCAAAACGCGCTCAACCTCACGCTGGCAGGTGCCGCACCCGGTGCTGGCTAATGTTTTTTCCTTGATAGTTTCAATGGTATGAGCGCCTTCTTCTATAGCCTTTTTAATCTCGGAATACCATACATTATTGCAGCCACAGACCACGTAATCTTGGCACTCGGCATTTTTCTTATCACACATTGATAGAGATCCTTAAGTTACAATCTGAGTGAAAGTATACCTGACGGCCCTCTTGGAAATAAGTGGGCGCTCGCAACACTGCGCATGCCACCTTTTGACTAACAGCGGCTCGAAAAAGAATGTTGCCAATTAGATTATGAAATAAATTAATAGAAAAGCTATGCAATGTGATTTACAAAAACAAGTTCCCCATGATCTTCAGTCATGATCGATGCATGCCGATCTTATTTCTAATATTGCACACTGTTCGCGCATGCCGTAAACTGTTGTAATTAATTCAACCGGACGAGGCGGGTTTTGGGCATGTTAATTCAGTTCGTTTTCGCATTCACATTTTTTACAGCGGCAGCGCTGGCAGCCTCGCCCACCGCACCAGTCTCCCCCACCCTCTACCAACAAATAGCCCAGATTTATCTGCCCAGCGTGTTACAACCAATTGCGGATGCGCAGCCCTCATCGAATCACGACAATGCGTCTCTGGTTTTAGATGATAATGAGCAACGAGATGTGGCATTTGCGATTATTGCAAACCAAGTCACCACGGCTCAAAGCAGTTTGCCTGATCCAGTAACCTGGCAAAACCTTGAACTCTTTGATGGTGCCAACTTATGCGCAACGCTCAATCGCGCCAGCACCAAACTTGGCGAAGCCTATTTTGCCGGATTAATTGCCCAGCCAATGAATGATTTTACGGAAATTCGCCGGCGCCAACGCATCATCCATTCGCTGCTAGAAGCTCGAGAGTTGCGTATCATCATTGCAAAAATTTGTGCCAAAATTCAGCAGCTCGAGCCTGCTCTTTTGCACTTATGGAAGCAGGAAAACCCTCATATTGAAGAGGCGATACGTTGGCTCTATATTCCCGAGCTGGTTACCGACCTGCGCCCCTCATTAGCCCAAAATCCAGGCGCACTTGAGGTGTGGCGCCGTCAGGAAGATTTTGGCTCCGCGCTCTTTATGCCAGGAGCTATTATCAGTTTAAGCTGGTTACTCGATCGCCAAAATTTGTGGGATGAACTCAGTGCGCCATTTTCAAGCACCATGCAACCGATCTCCCCATTCAAACTCTGGCGTAACTTTGTATATAGCTGGGTGAGTGTGATTTCTGGCATCTATACCATACCCACTGCCGCCCACCAAACGTATCAGCATTTCACCTTTATTCATCGCAATTTGCGGTATCTGCATGCGCGTTACCAACCATTGGCCGAAGCGGTGCAGTTGCTCTACGACCTATACATTACGTTGGTTACTCATGCAGATGTGGCCAAAAAAATTAATGAATGCAAACCTCTGATTGATTTATTTGCAAGAACAGATAATGCAAACGTAAGCCAACTATTAGAAGAGCTCAAACAGCTCAAAGGCTCTTTCTCCTACTGGGCAAATACTGGCCGCATTTTAAGCATTCATACGTTAGTCAAAAAATGTTTAAACCAGCTCTCACCAGCGCTTGGCGTTATCGGCGCCCTTGATGCCTACGTCGGCATCACCCGATTAATGAGAGAAGGGTCAGCAGAACAGCCACGTTTCTGCTTCCCGCAATTAGTTGAAGCGGAACAGCCAGCATTTCAGTTATTGGATTTTTGGAACCCATTTGTACCACGTAACACGGCTATTCCAAACTCATTGACCCTTGGTGGCCACGATAATCCTCTTGGCATTATCCTCACCGGCCAAAATACCGGCGGGAAATCAACCGTGCTCAAGGGAGTGGCGCTCTCACTGTGGCTTGGCCAGACCATTGGCATCTGCCCGGCGCGCCTCGCATTATTTACCCCATTTGATTCCATCAGCACCTATTTAAACATTACGGATAAAAATGGGGTGAAAGAAGGTAAATCGTTATTTGCGGCCGAAGTGGCCCGGGCAAAAGAAGTGCTTGATAATGCAAAAGCATTACAACCACAACAGAAAGCATTCTTAATCATCGATGAAGCTTTTAAAGGAACTGGCGGTGAAGCGGAGGGGCTTTCATACTGGTATGCCCAACAATTGGCTGAGGTGCCCAACCTGCTCTGCCTCAATGCAACGCACTACCCAAAGCTTACCAAACTAGAGGCTGAAACAAATGGCATCTATCAAAACTATAAAGTTGAAGTGCTCGTTGATAGTTCCGACAAACTCATCCGACCGTATAAGCTCGAAAAAGGTGCGACCTATTACAACATCGCCAAATATATTCTTATCGAACAAGGCCTCATGCCGAGCAATAGCTAGCTTTGATGATTGTCGGCCACATCAATACCATATCACTCGGATAGCCTTCTAAAAAATGAAGCTGCGTTTTTTATTGAGCAGACTTCTTCATTTCAACTTCTTTGAGACGCTCACGCTGTGCTTGCAACCGCTGTAATTCTTCATCAGCTTCTTCGATTTTCTTTTCGTTGGAACGTGAACCCATCTCAAACGGCGGCAGATGTTGCCCGGGTTCTGTAGGCGTGTGCTCTATATACGCTATCTTCAAAAGATCCTTCACTATTGGGTGATTGGTGCCGAGCAGCGCAATGGCAGAATGAAGAACATCGTCGCCTTTGCGATTTCGAGCGAGCAACATTGCATAGGCCTCAGGCCCGCCAGGCTGCATGAGCAATCGGAAAACCGCCGCATACTTTTCATCCTCTTGTTTAATGAGCTCTCTATTTTCAGGGCTGATATAAGGGCTCTTTGTGGACTTCATTTTCTGCGACGTTGAACAACGCAATCGCCAATCTCGCTTCTTCTACGTAAATGGCGGCCACGCTGGTCATTGCACCGCGAGCGGTATTGAAGCGGCACATATGTTATTTGCTCGCATTCCGCAGCTTAAATACAAATGGCTCGATGCATTGATGAAAGACCGTGAAGCCTTAAAATTGGTCAACAGCAAGTCAGAATTTGCGCCAATCATTGCGCGTGTAGAAGCAAGAAAACAAAAAGCTATTCAAGCAGCAAGAGAAGCTGCTCAGTAAGAATACGCAATTCAAAATAAAAAGGGCTAGGGAAACCTGGCTCTTTTTATTTAAACAATTGCCCACGAACATACTGCAATTCGCCCTTGCTTGACACCTGCTCTTGGGCCGCCAAATTATTCCTGATCTGACTCTGTCCTTTTCATTAATGCCAGATAAACCTCTCAACTCTTGCATTTCTCTACCAAATTCTGCAAATTGGATATTAGAGTTCCAATTTGCAGAAAGTTTTCGGATGATACGCAATCACTACATAAAAGCTATAGAACGCCAACTGAAAATCCATACCTTATGTGGCATTTTAGGCCCCCGTCCGGTTGGCAAGACCACCCTCGCTCGCGCTTATATACAGCAAGAAGGGATTGAGGCGGTTTTCTTTGATTTAGAGAACCCTCTCGATCTAGCTCGTTTAGAAAACCCTATGCTGGCCCTAGAAAATATCACCAATAAACTGATTGTAATCGATGAAATTCAACGGAGACCAGATCTTTTCCCTGTCTTACGCGTGCTTGCGGATCAAAAAGAAAAGAACAGAAAATTCCTCATCTTAGAGAGTGCCTCGCGCGACCTTATTCGGCAATCATCAGAAACCCTGGCTGGTAGAATTGGATATCTTGAGCTGCCCCCCTTCACGCTGAACGAAGTAGATAATAGTTCTCAACTTTGGTTGCGGGGCGGTTTTCCAGGTTCCTATCTTGCCGATTCTAATGCTGACAGTTATCAATGGCGCCGCGATTACATTACAACATTTTTAGAGCGTGATATCCCAAATTTAGGATTTTCAATCCCGCCAAATCAGTTGCGTAGATTTTGGCTTATGCTGGCCCATTACCATGGTCAAATATTCAATGCCAGTGAACTTGGTGCATCACTGGGCGTTTCACATCATACCGTGCAAAGATATCTTGATATTCTTGCGGGTACCTTCATGGTGCGTATCCTCGTACCTTGGTTTGAAAATCTAAAAAAACGACAGGTAAAATCTCCCAAAATCTATTTCAGAGATAGCGGAATTCTACATGCGCTTGTAGGGATAGAAAGCAAAGAACAATTGGAGAGCACGCCTAAGCTTGGCTCCTATTGGGAAGGTTTTGCGTTGGAACAAATCATAATTGCAAGCAATGCAAACTCAGAAGAATGCTTTTTTTGGGCCACACAAAGCCAGGCAGAATTGGATCTTCTCATCATGAAAAACAGCAAACGTATTGGTTTTGAATTTAAATATACCGATTCGCCTCAGAGTACCAAAGCCATGCATACAGCCATTGAGGATTTACACCTCGATCACCTGGTACTGGTATATCCAGGATCAATTCAATTTCCTCTCGATAAAAAAATTACCGCATTTGGCCTGAACGATCTCACAAAAAAAGAATCTGTGAATTCGCTGTTCTTAGGTGAGTGAATCAATCACCCATTGGCTGGATTTACAGGTTGCCCGCCAGTGGTTTGCCCAGGTACGTCGCCTTGTTCCCCCATCTGGGCACCGAGTGCCTTCAATCGCGATCGTGCATAAGAAAGTTGATCCTCTACATATTTTCTTTGATTCTCCGGCCCATTTTTGAGCTGGGCCTCTAAGCGAGCTACCCTATCTCGTGCGTTTTTCAACGT
Organism: bacterium; assembly: GCA_027452085.1. Classification (GTDB taxonomy): domain Bacteria; phylum Babelota; class Babeliae; order Babelales; family JABCYS01; genus DAIDHG01. The sequence continues at coordinate 3,666 of DAIDHG010000015.1, read as the reverse complement.
GTCTGGGCGAACGATGTTTTCCGGCCCAGCATAAATGGTTTCACTCCCATCCTGTTCACTTATTGGATTGGGAGCAAGCAAGGTCACAGAAGAACCGGCTAAAATCAGTGCAAACATAACTAATAAACGCTTCACGTAATATCCTTTTTGTTGTAGCACCATGAGTGATAATACTGGAACGAAAAGGATTAACACAACAGATGAGGAGATCGATTTTTAGCGATTGGCCCAGAGCAGCAATGAGCAAGTGAATAGATAATTTATTTATTAAGCATATCTAAAAGTTCTTTAATGCGTGCCCATGGAACAGCGGTTCCATTCTTGAATGTTAGTTCTTGGTCACCACCATAAACTACATAAGCGGTTTTATGGGCTTCTGGGTGCTCGGTTTGCCAATCATTCATGGTATTGAATACTGATGGCATTACCGTTGTACTTGCCTGTACCTCAACCGGAATTAAATCGTTAAGGGATTTTTCGATCAAAAAATCAATTTCCATTCTTTGCTGTTCACCCCAGAAGTAATAATCAAAAGGCGATCCGAAATTAAATTTGTTCTTTAATAGTTCACCCATAACAAATGTCTCAATTAAGGCTCCTCGTAAGGGATGCAGAGCCAGATCCTGTGCGTTACGAATATTGAGCAAAGAACAAATTAAACCAGTATCAAGAAAATATAGCCTTGGCCTTTTAATAAGCCGTTTTCCCAGATTGCGAAAATATGGTGGCAGAATTGCTACGATATTGCTTGCAACTAATACCGAAAGCCATGCCTTTGCGGTATTGGGGCTAATCTTTGCATCATTTGCCAAATCAGAATAATTCACTTCATTGCCTGTACGAATGGCACATAGACGAATAAATCTTTGAAAATCGAGAATATCAACTGAATTCAAAACTTGCCGCACATCACGCTCGATGTAGGTTAAAATGTATTGATTATAAAACTCATCGATCGATACAGAGTGCTGATACACATAGGGAAAAAAACCTTTGTAGATTACTTCATCCAACAGGCTTTGGTGTAATAACTTTGCTTTGGCCATCTCATGAATAGAAAGTGGCAAAAGAGAAACCATAGCAATACGGCCGGCGAGTGACTGGGTAATTTTCTCATACATTAAAAAGTTGTGAGAACCGGTAAGCACGTAAAATCCAGGGCGATAATTTTCATCGACTATGCTCTGCAAATATTAAAGAGCCCTGGCACATGCTGTGCTTCATCAATAATAAGACCATCGCCTTTTGAGTAATTTTCTAGAAATCCTTTTGGATCTTCTGCCGCAAAGGCACGTAATGAAATATTCTCAAGTGTTACATAGGTGTATTGCGGAAATACCTGCTTAACAATGGTACTTTTTCCAGATTGACGCGGCCCAACAATGCCTAACACCCGAAACTGTTTTGCCAGACTTTTCAGACGGCCAATAATATCACGCTCAAAAATCATATTAACTTCTTAAAATACGCAATTCGCTTTCATATTATACGAAAAGAATGGTGCCCAACGCAACAGATTAATATACTGAGCTCGGTACCAATCAAATGAGGGCATTCTGCGCCAGTTTACGTTGCATATAAATATGCTAAATTTACGCGGCAAAATACGTGTCGCCAACATAATAATGGAACGCGAAAAAAAGGTGGGCTCCCGAATGGGGAGCTTTTTTTAACCTCAGGATTGAATATGAACAAATATTATTTAGCAATCACAACCCTTTTCATAGTACCATCTCTGCGGGCAACCTCGGCTCCGGCAACGCCCAAATCGGCGTTAACCGCAGCACTTGAGCAGCGGCGCCTTTCTCCATTGCCATTTATGGTGGCAGCAGCTGATACCGAAAACAATACACCCTCAAGCAGTCCTTCATCTCTCAAGCCACAATCTGTGCGTGACCAAGCGTTAGATGAGCTGAGGTTGGTAGCTCCTTCTCTTCGAGATTTTTTTGCAAAAAATGCACAACCAGAAGATTTTCAGCTCATACAAGAGGAGGAACCCTCATTTAGTGGCGTTTCCTCACCTCTGGCAATTGGGAGCGGCCATCGCAGCGAAATGGCCGAGCGCAACGAAAAATTCGCGGTGGCATTGTCGTTGGCAGTACAAATCCAAAAGCGGTTATCGCCCAAAAAATAATAATTGCTAGCTTGCTCATTCTCCGATACGTTACTCGCATCGCAAAAAATAATTTGAAAAAAAAGCGCATGCCACACAATACGGGCTTTAGCGTCAAAATAACTTGAGAGGCTGTGTCTATGACAGTTAAGCGTTGTGCCTGGGTAGCCGAATCGAATAAAGCGTTAACGGCCTATCATGATACAGAGTGGGCCGTGCCCATTCATGATGATCGCCTGCAATTTGAGTTTCTCACCTTGGAAGGTGCGCAGGCTGGGCTCAGCTGGGTTACCATATTAAATCGCCGTGACGGATATCGCGCAGCATTTGCCAATTTTAATCTGAAGAAAGTTGCCCGCTTTGACGCAGCAAAGATTAAAGAGCTCATGGTCGATGAAGGCATCATCCGCAATAGGGCTAAGATTGAATCGACCATCAACAATGCAAAGCATTTTTTGGAAATTCAAAAAGAGTTTGGCAGCTTTGACGATTATATTTGGCAATTCGTTGACGGCAAACCAATCCAAAATCACCGAAAAACAATTCGTGAAATTCCCCCAGAAACGCCCGAATCTCGTGCGCTCAGCACCGACTTGCGCAAGCGAGGCTTTAAATTTGTGGGCCCCACCATCATCTACGCCCATATGCAGGCAACCGGCATGGTGAATGACCACACAATAGACTGCTTTCGATATGCAGAAGTTCAACGGCTTGACTAGCGTTGCGCGTTCAAACTTATCGTTCTTTTTTTTGCGAGCACCAAACAACCCGGTAAATTTAGGGCACCCAGAAGCATAAAAAACAGCGGTGGAATGTGGGAAAGTCGATAAAAAGCAGAATCGATTTCGCAATATTTGGCAATTACCGACCTTCTGTTTTCATAGTTACTTACCTATCCAAAAATAAATGAAAAAGAAACCTACAGCTCGTATAGGCGTAGAGGTTTCTATTTTGTTAATCCTGTTCTAATATTAAAACATAAGCAATCAATAAATAGGCTTACTATCATGATTAAGACTAAGAATGTTCTTTTTGTAGCAATTTTATTTGTGGCGCAATTTACTGAAGCAATAACGTTTAATGACTATTACCAAAAACATAAAGAACAAGTTGATAAGCAAGTAGCTGGTGGGGAATTAAATTTAAACAACAAAGACCTAACTGATCTGGATGGGATTGGGAATGTGCCCAATATTGACAAGCTAAGTGCCCTAGTTTTATCTGGAAATAAACTTACCTTTTTGCCAAAGTGCATCGGCAACCTAAAGACACTCAACAAGCTGCACGTCGAGGAAAACCAACTCACACAAATACCAGAAAGCATTGGTAATCTGACTCAACTAAAATCGCTTTACCTTGAGGACAACAAACTTAACTTTTTACCTAATACCATCGGCAACCTAAAAGCACTCACGTGGCTGCTCGTAAATAAAACCCAAATCACACAAATACCAGAAAGCATTGGTAATCTGACTCAACTAGGATGGCTTTACCTTGCGCACAACAAACTTAACTCTTTGCCTAATACCATCGGCAACCTAAAGGCACTCAAG
>DAIDHG010000014.1 GCA_027452085.1 bacterium | reverse complement strand
TGTTTCCTTATCCAGACCCAAGAATATGAGGCGGGCAAAGAAAAGTGCCACTAAAAGATCGAGAGTGAAGTAGCCCTGATACAAGCCTTGGAAAAAGCTTGCGCAGGCAGAGATATCACTGTGCCCAAGCGGCTGGGCAGACCAAAGACCGGCAAGAATAATTAATGAGAGCAAGGAAATTTTGATAGGTGCTAAAAATTTGCCAATAATGCCAAGAATTTTTGACTCTTTCAGCGTAAAGAAAAGCACAATCAATCCTGCAGCAATAATAAATAGCTCCATTGGCAAGGCCGGAAAATACCAAGCAAAACCGGCATGAGCCAAGGTTAAGGTGCGTGGGATTGCTCCCAGCGGACCGATGGTCAGCATGCATACAAGCATCAATAATTCGCCCGGAATTTTACCAATGGTATGGAATAATGAACGATAGTCGCCTTTAAATAAGACACCGGCATATACCCCAATAATGGGCATGATAACGCCTGAAATAAACAGGCCGGGAATGGCGTAAAATACTTTGTCGTCCAACACCCGACCGAGATCAAGGGGAAATATTACGTTCCCAGCGCCAAAAAACATGGCAAAGAGAGCGGTACCGATTGCTATTATTTGTGCTGTTTTCATAAAAATTGCAATTCCAAATCTATAAAACAACCTGCTTTGTTAAACTATCTACAAAAGCCACAAAAACAGAATTGATAAGGGAGAATTCAAATTATAATCACAACTTCGACAGGAGTACTCGCACCTCCTACCGCTGTTCATTGCCTGATCAAGCTTTTTTACAAAAAACAACATGCAATGAAAGATGCAAGAAATGTAAGTTCTTGTTCAGTGGCCAAAAGGGTATAGGAGATACGAAAATCAGGCAAATTTAGGGGCGACGCCAGACATATCGGTGGTAATAGTTGGCGTAATCTTCAGTTTCGCATGATACCCGGCTGTTATGGTTGTCTTTGCCATTTCAAACTGTGCGTTAAATTCTGTATCTACATCTCTGATGCGCTGCAACCCGGCTTCGGTCATTACCAAAGGGTTCGTTCCGCTAAACTTGCCATGCAAATGTATGGTTTCGGGCGATGGTGCGGCCAATTTAAGATGCTCTTTATAATTTTTTATATGCCCTAATTGGGTCATTATTTCAGGGTCACTGCTCGTGGTAAGCTTCGCCCATACTTCATCATCGGTTGAGAAATGCACATCATCATGAGTGACCAGACCCAACGTTACTGCCCGTTGAATGGCTGCAGCCGCTGCCTGGTCAATAAAAATACTCCAAGCAGCGCCCCAGCGAGATTCAGATAACTGGACTGAGATGTGTGCAAACTTTTTTGCCAGGTTTAGATCATCAAAAAACCAATGGCCATTATAAAAATGCAGGCTTTTCATCATGGCAGTTATTTCAGCTTGTGTGAGCATACCATCAATAAACCCGCCGGCAATATTGTATTCAATGCGATCGGCGCATAAGTCAGGCGACGGTTGCTCAAAGCATAATTGGCTTCGCTTTGCCTCAGAGCTACAAGCATGAGCCATGTCATAGCGCCGCAAAATATCCATAACACCTGATTTTTCTAGATACCATTCATGGATGTTGTCTTGATATGAGTTATTTCCGTACAGATAGTAGTTTGAATTGAAAAGCCTGTCCCCCACATGCGAGAAGACGGTATGCGAAACATCATGCAAGAGCGCAGCGATCTGTTCAGACAATGGCGCACCGTAGGCACGCGTTAAAAAGAATACCCCAAGCGAATGTTGTAAACGGGTATACTCCGGCTCATTCGGTCGCGCATAGCATACCACGCCATATTGGCGAACCTTGCCCAAGCGTTGGAATGCCGGAGATTTAATAAGTTCAATAAGAACCGGTTCTGTGATGGTAGTGCTGCCATATAAAGTCGAAAGCTTCAGAGAGGCGCCATCTTCCACCAGCTGTACCAACGGTTGTGGCTGCTGAGGTTGATTGACCAGCGCAACGCCGATAATCGCGCCCACGAGAACGGAAATGAATAAGGCTACTTTTTTGAGCTGCATAGACAATCTCCACCTGCTGTGTGTGACAATGCCGCTCGCACCGCTATACAGGCATAAGGCCGAGCGGATGAATCGAGTTATTTCACGTTTGAAAGCGGGAAATCATACTCCTGAAAAATTAAAAAACAATAGCAATCAAACCTGCTATACTGATGGCACTTTTTACAACGTTATGGACAGATATGAACTACTCATTTACCGATATTGAAAAAAAGTGGGAAGCCTACTGGGCCCAACACCCGTTCAAAACAAAACCGGCAAGCAGTAACCAAAAGAAATTTTATTGCCTTGATATGTTTCCCTACCCATCAGGCGCTGGATTGCATGTAGGTCACTGGCGTGGCTATGTGCTTTCTGATGTCTATGCTCGTATGAAATGGCTTGAAGGCTACAACGTGTTGCACCCAATGGGTTGGGATGCTTTTGGTTTGCCGGCAGAAAATGATGCGATTAAGCGCGGCATTAAGCCCCAAGTGAGCACCGCGGCCAACATTGCAAATTTTAAACGACAACTTCAGCATTTGGCTGCCATTTACGATTGGGACAAGGAAGTTAATACTACTGATCCCGATTACTACAAATGGACCCAATGGATTTTCATTCAGATGTTCAACGCCGGGCTTGCCTATCGCACACAAATACCAATCAACTGGTGCCCGCATGATAAAACGGGCTTGGCCAATGAAGAAGTGATCGACGGTAAATGTGAACGCTGCGGCACGCCAGTTGAACAAAAAGAGATTCCTCAGTGGATGTTGCGCATCACCGCGTATGCGGAAAAATTACTTGCCGGCCTTGATGAATTAAAGTGGCCGGAAAAGGTAAAGTTGATGCAGCGCAACTGGATCGGCAAAAGCGTCGGCGCCGAAATTTATTTTAAAACAAACTCTATCACCCTACCCGTATTTACCACACGCCCAGACACAATTTTTGGCGTTACTTTCTTGGTGATTGCACCCAATCATGCCTTTGTGCAACAACTGGTTACCCCCGAGCAACAAAGCGCGGTTGATGAGTATATTATTAAATTCTCACACGCACCGGACGATCGGACCCAAATAAAGACTGGTGTTTTTACTGGCTCATATGCAAAAAATCCGGTAACAAATACCTACATCCCCATTTATATTGCTGATTACGTGCTCAAGGAATATGGCACCGGCATGGTGATGGGCGTACCCGGCCATGATGAACGGGATTTTGAGTTCGCAAAAAAATACAACCTTCCCATTGTTCGCGTGGTACAACCAGTTGATGAAAGCTTAATCGCACCAGCAGGTGAATTCCAACCGCACGCAGAAAATGAAATAGTGATGAATAGTGGTTTTTTAGACGGCCTTGATACCACCGCCGCCAAAGCTGCCATGATTGCCTATCTTGAAAAAAACAACTGCGGAACGGCAAAAACCTCCTACAAAATGCGTGATTGGGTCTTTTCACGCCAACGATATTGGGGAGAACCGATACCACTCATTCATTGTCCAACTGATGGTATGGTACCGGTGCCTGAAGATCAGCTACCGGTCCGATTACCGGATGTGGAACGCTATGAACCAACCGGCACGGGCGAGTCACCACTTGCTGGCATTGCTTCCTGGGTAAACACGACGTGCCCCGTATGTGGCGGTCCGGCAAAACGTGAAACGAATACTATGCCGCAATGGGCTGGCTCAAGCTGGTATTTCTTGCGCTACCCAAATCCTCATCTTTCTGAGAAACCATTTGACCAAAAAGATATGAGCTATTGGATGCCGGTCGATTTATATGTGGGTGGTGTTGAGCATGCTATTTTGCATTTGCTGTATGCGCGGTTTTACACCAAAGTGCTGCATGATCTTGGCTATTTGCCCTTCTCAGAACCATTTGCTCATTTGTTTAATCAGGGCATGGTGCTTAAATATTCAGAAAAAACTGGCGTGGTAGAAAAAATGTCTAAGTCCAAAGGGAATGTGGTCGACCCTGATGAAATGGTGCGTCTTTATGGGAGCGACGCGCTGCGCACCTATATTCTATTCCTTGGACCACCAGAATTAGATTGTGAATGGCAAGATAATGGTTTAGTTGGCATGACACGTTTCTTGAATAAGTTTTGGAATGTATGCACCAAGACAGATGCCACAATCTCTGAAACATTAGAAGCCACCAAACGCGTACATCGTTTTCTGGCAGATTATCAAGAACGACTTGAACATTTTAAACCAAACACTGCAATTTCAGCCGCAATGATTTGGGTGAATGAAGCGACCGCAGCCGGTGACAAGCTTGGGCCTGAAAGTCTTGAAAAAGTTTTAGTAGCACTTTCAGTTATCACACCGCATATGTGTAGTGAACTTCTTGAACAGCTTCTCCATAAAAAGCTAGAAGAGTGCACCTGGCCGTCATATGATCCACAGTTGGCAAAAGTAACGTCGATCGTGATTCCGATCCAAGTAAACGGGAAGGTGCGCGGTGATCTTACCACCACCGTTGATGCCGACGAAACAACGGTACGTTCGGTGGCAGAAAAAATTATTGCAAAACATCTTGACGGGAAAACCGTGCGCAAACTTATTTACGTGCCCGGACGCATGATAAGTTTTGTCGTCAGTTAAGACTGAACAAAAAATAGTTGATCTCAACACAGTTATTGATCATTTTTGATACAAATTGCAGATCCCTGGCCACTGAATATGGTACGTTATTCGCGTAATGAGGGATACCGATGCTATACCACCGATTATTAGCGCTCTTAGGCTGCCTGTTCATCGCCGGCGAGATGAGTGGTGCCCATACCCCAAGCAACACGCCGCTTGAACTGCGCAACTACCTTTCTTTGATGCAAGCCATCGAAGAAGGAGATCTTGAGCAGCTGCGTATTATCTTGCTTGAATCCAGCGATGATGGTGTTTTGAAAGCAAACCGCCAGGAACCATTAGTTGCTGCGGTGGAACAATTTATTGATTCGCTCAGCGCCGGCATGGTATCGGGCAATGCGTGGTGGTATGTGGAAGTTGGTGCTGCATCAATCGGCAGTGTGGCCGCTTTACTTTTAGGGTGGCGTTCATGGCACAAAAAGAAAGCAACCGAGCATACCCATGAACCGGATGTTAAAGATACCCCAAAACAAAAAAAATCTTCTTCTCCGCAAACACACATTACGCAAGCCGCCATGGCCAAGAAACAAATAAAAACTAATGCTACGCACGCAACCTTTCCAGATGATTCACCAGTTGCCCCAACACCAAGCCCGAGTCCGAGCCCGAGCCCCGACTCCATGAGCGCTCAAAGCGGTGATCTTCCACGCGCTCGTCATATAAGTTTTTCTGATCACAGCGAGAGTGATACTTCGGGAAAAAAATCGTCACCGGCTACGTTTACACCAACACCTCCTTCTCCCAAAAATTCTTCCTCCGATTCATCGAGTGAGGTAAAACACGTAAAAAAGAAGGGGTTGATGGGAAAAATTAAGGCTTGGCGGGAAAAAAAGAAAAATAAAAAAGAGATGAAAAGAAAAAAAGCTGAGCTCAAAAAAGCAGATTCTTCAGATGAGGATGAACGCGATCGCACCGCTGCAAAAGCAGGTTTTTTTAGTTCAATTTTTGCAAAACTCAAAGGGAAAAAGGTAAAAAAAAGTTTTGAAATGACTGCAAAAAAACGCTTGGCCATTGTGCAAGAATTACTCAACAATCCGCTCTGTGATCCATTGCAACCAGACCAATCGGGTGTGAGCGCAATAGCGCTTGTACAACAAAAGTTCGATGAATTCTCTCCATCAACGTGGCAAGGGCAATTGCTTAATAATTTGTACCACTTACTCGCCGATCGTGCCGCAATTTCAGCCGCTCTTTAAAAAATTTCTACAACTCCTGGGTAGAGCAATGCAGCACAATCTGCTAATCTTGCTCCTCCAAAATTAAATTTTACTGCAGGAAGTTCTCTCGATGAGACGTTTCTCTCTCTCACTTACGCTCATCTGCTCGATCCTATGCACACACTTAATTGCAAACGAGCAGACTGCCCACATACCCGAACCAACAGGCCATGCGCAACAGGATCAACCCGCTCAAGAACGAGCAAATCCGCGTATTCAGGCTATTATTATTACCGGCAATAAAACCGTAACTGCTGATGCCATTCAGCATCGATTGCCGTGGCAAAAAGGCGAAGAGTTTCAAGTGCGCGAGACAGGTATGGCATTGCGCAAGCTTTATAGCATGGGCTATTTCCGCTCTATTGAACTGTATGGCGAAGAACTCTCTCATAACCGTATGAATCTACATGTGAACGTTTTAGAAAAAACACGTCTGCGCGCGGTAAAGTTTGAAGGGTTGAGCAACTTATCGGAAAAAGAAATTCTTAAAAAAATAGATTTCTCTAAAGTGCAGGCCGTAGATGATGAAGAGCTCAATAAATACGCTCAGATCATCAAAAAGATGTATCTTGAAAAGGGATATCATCATGCCGTGGTAACACCACACACCACGATTGAAGATAATCAAATCATTGCAACATTCAAAATTGAAGAGCATAAACATTCAGCCGTGCGACGCATTCGCTTTGAAGGCAATAAGCATGCAACGGGCAAACAACTGAGAAGTTTGTTGTATTCTCGTGAACAATGGATCATGAGCTTTTTAGATTCCAGTGGCACTTTCCATCCCGAAATGCTTGAGGCCGATCGCCATGCCATCGAAATGTTTTATAAAAATCATGGCTATCTCAATGCAAAAGTAGTGCATATTCAAGTTGATACCGATCCAAAAACAAAAGATTTCACGATCACCTATCACATTGATGAAGGTGATGTATATACCTTTGGCGACATTAAAGTGCCTGGCAACGAATTGATGTCTGAAGAGCAACTACTCCGCGTCATTCCAATCCGCAAAGGTATGCTTTTTTCATCAATTCTTATTCAACGCTCAATTGAAGCCTTGCGTAATTTTTGGGGCGAAAGCGGTTATATCTTTACCGACATCGAACCGTCAGTACAGCCAAATGAAGAAACTAAGACCGTCAATGTGTCTTTATACACCGAATTGGGAAGCAAGGTCAGAGTGCGTCGCATCAACGTGGTAGGCAATCAAAAAACGCGAGACTACGTGGTTCGTCGACAATTGGTGGTCGATGAAGGTGATTGGATTACTTCACGCAACATGGAGCAATCAAAAAATCGCGTGGAATTCCTTGGCTTCTTTGATAAGCGTGAAGGAGTGAACTGGAAAATTAATCGCATTGCCGACGATTTAGCCGACCTTGATTTGATCTTAAAAGAGGTGCGCACTGGCCAATTCACCTTGCAGGTAAATACCAACGGTTCATTTGAGGACTACCAAAATCCGCTTCGTACCCTCCAGGCAACGATTGGTTTTTCTGATAGCAATTTCCATGGTCATGGCGTGAGCTACAACCTCAATCTTGCTCTTTCTCGTGCTGAACAAAGTGGTTCATTTTCAGTCGGCAGCCCATGGCTCTTTGGTAGACCAATTTCCGGCGTAGGTAACATTTATGCAACTGCTGTTCAGTATGAAGATTTTCATAATGTAACACAGGAAATTCGCGAGCGCCGTGCCGGCGGCTCTGGCGGTGTTGGCTTAATGTGGGTGCCGTATGATGTGCATATGGCCGCAGAAATTGGCGCAGAAAATATTTTCTACCGCAATCAACCAATTGCTTTTGTGCCGGGCGAGCCAATAGCGCAAGCAGAGTTTCAACGCATCATAAATTGGTTCTTCCAGCCTGGTACGCACGCTTGGGTTACTGGCTCGATCGATCAAGATCGTCGCAACCATCCAATGCATCCGACCAGAGGTCATCGTTGGTATGCAAATCTTAAGTTTGGTATCCCCGTACATAGCCCGCAACCAAATGCTACGGCAATACGTACCGACAATCCAAACTATTGCTATGTTAAATTTGACGCCGATGCCGTTTGGTTTACTCCACTGATTGGTGAACAAGATCTTATTCTTGGCATACATGGGCATGCGGGTACGGTGCATAATTTAGGTCATCATACCATTCCATACCGCGAGATTTACCACATTGGTGGCCCGGCAACGGTTCGTGGCTTTACCTTCGGTCAAATTGGTCCTAACTGGAAAACTGATAGCATTGGTGCGGCAAATGCATTCTGGTTAAACGTAGAGTTAATTTTCCCTATCAAACAAGACTTTTCGATTAAGGCTGCCGCGTTTTATGATGGTGGAGCTGGCTGGCATACGCCGGTGCCAATCAATCCTGCCTCGCCTAATTTGCGCAACAACCATTTCAATTATCGTCATTCAGTGGGTGTTGGTGTGCGCATTCTTTCACCGATTCCTATTCAGGTTGATTGGGGCTTTAAGCTTGATCGCAATAAGAAGATTGGTGAAACGGCAAGTGAAGTTCACTTAACGATGAATCAAGCCTTCTAGGATTAAATATTCATTTTTCCCATCAGTCTTTGGTACGTTAAAGAAAACACACCAAAGGAACTATGATGAAGCTCAGAAAATTATTGCTCGTAGGTTTGTTTTTCTGCCCACTCAAGGCAAAAAAATCAGATTTAACCTTGGTAATTGTCATTGATCAATTTGCCTATCACCAGTTACAAAGGCTTAAAAAACATCTAACTGGTGGCATTGGGTATCTCTTAAAAAATGGCATTGTGTACGAAGAATGCTATATGCCGCATGGCTACCCGCAAACGGCGGTGGGGCATACATCAATTTCTACTGGGGCTTTACCAAAAGATCATGGTATCATTGCCAATATCTGGCAAGAAAAACATAACAAACTTGTATTTGCCGATGCAGATGACCATAAAAAGGCTGGTATACTTAATAGCAAAACACACAAATATGGTCGCTCGGCACACCATCTATTAGTAGACACCCTCTCCGATCAGCTGGTATTAAGATCAAGCCCTGAGGCACGCTGCGAAGCCGTTGCACTGTCACTTGAAAGCCTGCCGGCAATTTCACTGGCTGGCCATGCAGGCACCCCTTTTTGGTTTGATAGTCATACGGGGCAATTTACGAGTAGTAAAGCATATATGGCATCATTGCCAAGCTGGGTAAATAAATTTAATACAGACCAAAATCTGCCCGCATTGACGACAATTAAATGGAATTTGGCATACCCAAGCAAAAGCCCGGCCTACCAATTTAACAACATTCATAATTATGAATTTACGGGTAAATGGGGAATCAAATCACCTCCAACGGCAATTGCAGGCACGGTCATTAAAATCGATCAAGATGCCAAAGCACCCTATAAGGCAGTAATGAGAACGCCAAAAGGGGTTCAGCTCATAACCAACTTTGCAAAATCATGCATTGATACCTACGTTGATTACAAAAAGCCCGATCGTTTATTGCTCTGGGTTTCCTACTCAACCATTGACACCGCAGGCCACCCGTTTGGGCCAGACAGCATGGAAGCTATCGATTTACTCTATCACATAGATCGCAATATCCAGCAATTGCTTGATCACGCGAGCAAGCGTTTTGGCCCGCAAAATGTTACCTTCGCACTGGTTTCTGATCATGGCGTCATGCCAATACCAGAAATTGCACGTAGCCAAGGATATGCCCCAGCACAAAGAATCCTTGCCGCCGACCTCATAAAATCAATCAATGACCATATAAAAAAGAAGCTCAATATAGATAACGCGGTTTCATACTGCATAGCAAATCAACTCTATCTGCAGCATTCGTCATTTGACGCCCTGCCCGCAGACAAGCAAACAAAACTGTTGCAGGAGATTAAGAAATTTGTGCTCACCATTCCGGGTATTTTACGCGCCTGGACCTTTAATGAACTGAAACATTCAAATTATGATTTGAATCAGGGTGACATTGAAGCCTATTTCCGCAATCAGCTCATGCAAGGCCGCAGCGGTGATATCATTCTTCAGGTACGGCCGTATATATTAATTACTGATGCTGAATATGGCACCTCACATACCAGCCCATACGATTATGATACACATATTCCGCTGGTGCTTTGCAAACGCAACGCGCTTGCTGCCAAACGAATTACCCAAAAAGTGTTTGCGCAACAGCTTGCGCCTTCTCTTGCCTACCTGATGGAAATTCCGCGGCCTTCGGCATCAACCTTCAAGCTTTTGCCAGGAATTGAAAAAGAATAAAAGACGGTGTTGAATTATTCAATTCATACTTGTTATACTTTACGGATGAATCGCATTTAATTTTTTGGAGAGGTACATGAAAGAAAAATGGCTTACTGGGTATAGCAATTTCGCTGAAGATATGCCCGCACAATCTGGCTGGTCGGTAGTTATCACGCTCGTATGCGCACTATTTTTATTTTCATTGCTCTGCGCCGGCTCTTTATTTGCTGCTGCACCAATACATGGTGCGATGCCAGCAATGCCAACACCACCGGATCATATTGAAGCAGTAGAACCGACTGAGGCTCTGCCAGCGCCAGCACAACTTGAAGAAATCAAACCGAAACGAGAAGCTCAAACAAAGGCAGAAGAGATTCTCAAGGCCCCGCCGATCATTGAACCACCAATGCCATCGGAAGTTGAAAAGGCTCTTGAAGCAACCCAAAAAGCAGCCCCTGCAGAGATTGCTCAAGTTCAAGAACAGTTATCTGCTCTTGGTCACAAAGTGCACGCACTTGAAATAAAGCAGGCTCTTTTTGAAAATGAACTCAAGCACATCCGGCATCAAGCAGAACAGCCAGAAGATAAAGATATTCAATACTCTTCAGCACCCCTTGAAAACATAAAAGTAACAGTGCCGAGCATAGAAGAAATCAGCAGCGTAGACGAGCTCTAATTTAATCCCAGCTCATGAAAGAAAGCTTTATCGTTTGGCGCACGGCCTAAAAACGATTTGAGCAGCTGATTTGGATCAATGCTGCCGCCCTTTGATAAAATCTCATCTACGTAACGAGAGCCAATGGCAGGGTTTAACAAGCCCTGCTTTTTTATTTCCGCAAATACATCAAGAGCAAATACCTTAGACCAGAGATATGAGTAATAGCGAGCTCCGTAGCCGCTTAAATGACCGAATGAAGCATACATGTATTCATTGGGCTCAAAGAGCATGTTAGGGCGATACTGTGCATGCAACTTCTTTTGCAAGGCCGGAATATCTTTTTTTGCACCTTCGCTATACAAACCAAGCGAAAGTTCAGCTAAACCAACCTGCCGTAAAATTTGGCCGCCCATATCAAGATTTTTAAGTTCAATCTTTTTCTCGATCAAATCATCAGGCATCTTATCGCCCGTTTTATAATTACGGCTGAGCATATGCAGAATATTTTTATCCCACATCCATTCTTCAAGCATCTGTGACGGCAGTTCGACAAAATCAAGCTTGGTGCGGGTACCCGAAAAATAGGCAAGTTCTGTGGTGCCCAAAATGGTATGAATTGCATGGCCAAATTCATGGAAAAATGTTTCAACATCACGGTGTTTGAGTAAGGCTGGCCGCGCCTTGGTTCCCTTAGGGAAATTGCATACCACCACGTCAACAGCCACCGAGGGATGATGATCCCCTTCAAAGGTGGTGGTTACCACTTCCATAGCCTTCGTGCGGCATTTGGTGGTCGGCAAAATACTCCATGATGCAGCATGACTGTATTTGCATGGCCGCGGATAGAGATCAAGGATGAGATAGCCGCGTAAGGTGTTTGTCTTATCGTATATAGCAAGCATCTTAAGATCTTCGTGCCAGAGACCAGGCACCGGTACTTCCTCCATGCGCAAGCTCATGAACTGCTCATAAATATGCATAAGACCTTTAATAGTATGGTCTGCCGGGAAATATTCAGCCAACTGCCGCTCTTCAAGGTTGTAATGATGCTTTTTGTATTGAGCAATGAGATAGGCGCGATCCCATGGTTTGAGCAGGCCATCATCAGTAAGCTCTACACTCTCGGGCAACTGCTTGGTAAATTCACGAAATTCAGCCTCATCTTTTATGCGCGCTTTTGTAGCCACGTTGCTCAAAAAGTTTTGTACGGTTTCTACCGTATGAGCCATTTGATTGTCGATATCATAGGCAGCGTAACTTGGATATCCCAACAACTTTGCAAACTCGTCGCGTTTGGCAATAAGCTCATTCAGCACCGCAATATTTTCTGGATACGCACGTTGGCCAAAAGAAAGGAACAACTTTTTTCTGGTACCTTCGTTTGAACAATTTTCCATAACGGCGGTATAGGTTGGGTAATCGGTGCCCAGCACACATCCGCCAGCCTCGGTTTTTCTCAGTGCATTGATAAATTCTTCATCAAGGCCACTGAGTTCAGAAAGTGTGACGACGATTTCTCGTTGCCCTTCAGCAATATTTTTTTCAAATTGGCGCGAGAGCACCGCAATTTCTTTGGAGATCTTCTTCACCTTTTCAAGCTTGGTTGGTGCAAGATCAAGGCCATTGCGTCTAAATTCCAGCATCACTTCCGCCAAAAAGTAGCGCTCTTCATCGCGTAATGTTTCTTGATTGGCATTGCCTTCAACGTAGGCTTTTACTGCTTGATACAGATCCATAGAACTACTGAATGCATCGATCGCAAATTGTTGCAGGTAGGAGGATGCTTCATGCGATGCTGTGCGTAATGCTTCATCAGGGCTTACATGCTCAAGCATGCCAAGCGCTTCAGATTCGATAGCAAAATGGCCCATAACATGGTCAAGTGCACGGGCGGTGTTTTCAAAGGTTCGTGCTCCGGGGTCGATATTGATGATGGTGCGCAAATCTTCTAGCGTTTTTGCTTGTAATTTTTGCTTGCGCTCCTCAATTTCTTCTATTGTTTTGGGAAATAAAGCTACGACATCGTCAACTGATTGGATTAACATTCCATCACCTTTCTCAACCTCAACTTTTTTTAGCGACGCTGCACAATTTGCCAATGTTGCAATTAATACCAGCGAAATAGCTAAATACATCGGGCTTCCTTCTTGTTTGGTTATGATAACAAAAATCATACCAACTTCTCTTGCTCGAGAAAATAGAAAGCAAAAAAACAGGCCCAGGTTGTTATCCCTAGGCCTTTAGCGTAATCAGCAGATATTATCCAATAAAGGGCAAAGATTTATTTTTAATTACGGTAGCCCAGACGCGCGTTGCCGTGTCATCTTGATCTTCTCTGCTATCAATCCACGCAATTGCTAGATCATTTGTAAAAGGATCAACTGAAATCTCCGGCATGATATGGAATGTTTTTTGATTCGTATCATTGTTAATTTGCATCGGTGTTGACCAGTTAACTCCTTGGTCATCCGAGTAAATGAGATATAGATTTGGATTCGGCTGCACTGCATGAGTCGTTTCTTGATCCAGATATACAAAATACCAGCGACCATTTTTATCGATGGCACATTTAAGGTGCGCTGCCGTGCCACGTTGTTGCTGCGGTAGATAGTAACTGAAGAAAACATAGCTTTCAGCATTTGAGTTTGCAACAATCTTTATTGGTTCAAATAAACCATTGAATCCACCTGGATTAAATGAATACCAAAGAACGCTATTGGTAAACGGCAAAGACCCCAAACTATTGTTCATTGCCTGCCCCGTTATTAAAACGCTACCATCTGGTCCTACGCAAATGTTTCCATAGCCACCGACGTTTGAGCCAGGAACTTCCTGATATTTTTTATCAGCTACAACTCCTAAAGCAGTTGTTTTATATGCTGCAGTCATCAAGGGTAATGAAGCCCCTACTCCCAGAATCTCGTCAAACGAAACATCCTGCTTTAACATGAGCCATGTAACACTGCTGCCATCTGGCTCAACGCCTGTAGCCAATATGGGATAATCCAATCCAAAAGTCTCTGGGTTGATACCTGTAACGGTATCTATAAGAGTCCAGGTAATACCATTATCCGTGCTCAACGTAACCCATCCAACTGTAGTAAATTCGGTAAATGAAGAATTAGTAACCAAACCCAAGTTAACATAGAATAAATTGCCGAAAGCGTCATAAACTGTTTGCTGATCTCCACCAAGAATTGGATAGGGAAATCCAGGGATTGGCGCCGGCAATGGCACTGAGCTCGCGAGGGGGTCGACAATAGTCCATGTGAGCCCTGCATCATTCGAGATGGCAAGAGCTTCTAATCCCAGTGTTAAATTGGGAACATGATCAACTACAACAGTTGCTGCGATCTGATTAGGATTTACCGGATTTATTGACATGGAAATCTCGCCAAGCCCAAATGCCATCGATGGATCATTTGCATAGCCTTGAGGAACGACATCTACTTGAGAAATAAGATGATTTCCACGACTATTTACTCTATTGAAAACGGCGATAGGGAATTGCATATTATCAAATGAGTTATCCGTAGAAACGGTAAGCACATCACCGTTATACATCTGTAAACCAAAATATTCGCCATAATCGAAATTGGCGTTATTGAGTGAATTAAAGTTACCCGTTACATTCGACTGGCCTTGTGAGATAGGAAAATTATCGGTGCGAACCAAAATATTGCGTTCGCGATCTAACGCAAAGCCTCGGGCACAATTTGGAAAGAGATCCGCATAAAAATGTATTGCACTATCCTCAACGGTATATACACCAGGAACGAGCGGACTGTTTTCTATTCCTGAAAAACGGATAGAGCCATCGCGAAACAGATGGCCCTCAAGACCATCACCAGCAGAGAAAGTTAGCCACTGTGCACTAGTAGGACTAAACTTCTTTGGCAAGAACGTTTGAGCTATCAAAAAACCCGTAGCTGTGAGTGAAAATGAAAATCCTTCAACATGTAACGATATTCTCTCTCCATGCTTAGACGCATCGATTACGACCTCCACAGGGATATTTGGACCAGCTAAGCTTGCACCACCAGGAATTGGATAACCATTATTACCAGCCAGCGGCGTGGCGGGCGCAATAAAATTACTTTGAATAGGCTGTAAACTTAAAGTAAATCTGCTCCTATTTTCGCATGATGAGGCATTTGCCGCTGTTGCAGTTGATAGTATCGCCAATACGTATAAATATCGAGATATCGTCATGAACACTCCCCAGGATTAGAAAACATAACATTAAAGCACGCTTGGCCTAAATCATTACGTACGTACAAAATGTGCCAATTACTGAACATGCTTCTTTAAAAAAATCATACCAACTTCTCTTGCTCGAGAAAATAGAAAGCAAAAAAACAGGCCCAGGTTGTTATCCCTAGGCCTGTTTTTTATAGCTACATGAGTTTAAATTTTTTTGGCAGTGCGCGAACGACTCTTTGCGTAACGAGCAACCTGGCTACGTTTTGCGCTCGTTTTTTTTCGCGTATTGATAAATTTAATAACCGAGGAAGCCAAACTTGCCTTTTTCTTCTTGGCAGCAGCTTTTTTTTGAGCCGCAAGCTTGCGCTTACGAGTCTGGGCAGCTTTGAAAGCAGCAATTTTTTTATGAGCTAAAGCGTGGACTACCTCATGTCGACCGGTTTCCTTCAAATAATCATCGAAGGTTTGGCCTAGAGGTGAATAGACAGTTTTATTCATTGGAGCGACTCCGTAGATACATTTCGATTGTCTTGGCTCTTTTAATTGCCAAATCTAAGGCATCTTGTGGTGTTTTCTGTGCCTTTTTTATTATACCATGCAATAATATCAATTTACCATCGCTGACGATACAAAAAATTCGGACCTGCCGATTAATCAGTTTTGTTCTAATTTCCCATACTTTTTTACCCAGATGCTTCATCATTGGAGGCCCAACAATTCCCTCAATTTCAACCCAAGCTATATCAGATTCAACAGTATCCGCTCAGCGGTAGTAAGCTCTTTTTCTAAAAATTCTCTTACAGGATGGCGTCCATTCTCCAACCTAAAGTAAATTATCTGTAGTTTCTTGTTTTTCATATTAACGATTCTCAGTGCGACAGTGAACGCCACTGCCATCAGCAAATCAAAAGCTACCTATGAGTGTCAATAGATCAACAAAAAAACAGGCCCAGGTTGTTATCCCTAGGCCTGTTTTAAATTAAATAAAAATACAGATGAGTCTGCTTATTTTTGCTTCTGTAAGGCAAACCATTCTTCACGCAACGCAATCGCTTTTTCAAACTCAAAATTATCGGCTGCTTTGAGCATCTCTTTTTCAAGCTGGGCGATGCGTGCTGCAATATCTTCGGTTGTCTCCGGTTTTTTCTTTTTGCGTTTGCGCTCAGACGCCTGCGCAATAGCCTCTTGGAGTTTGGTAATACTTTTGGTCACCTCACGCTTGACGCTGACCGGATCAACGCCATGTTCTTTATTGTAGGCAAGCTGCAATTCACGGCGGCGATTGGTTTCATCAATTGCCTTTTGCATCGATTGGGTAACCTGGTCGCAATACATGATCACGCGTGATTCGGTATTACGCGCCGCGCGGCCTATAATCTGGATCAATGAACGTTGATCACGCAGATAACTTTCTACATCAGCATCCATGATTGCCACTAAGGCAACTTCGGGCAAATCTAAACCCTCACGCAAGAGGTTTACGCCTACCAAACAATCAAATACGCCAAGGCGTAATTTTTGAAGCAGCTCAGTTCGTTTTGGCGTTTTTAGATCACTATGCAAATAACAAACTTTTACCTGCCGTTCTTCTAAATAGCGGGCGAGTTCTTCGGCCATTTTTTTGGTCAATACCGTTACTAATGATCGGAATCCGCGTTCAGTAGTTTGTTGGATTTGTTCAATCAAATGGGTCAGCTGATTTTCTCGCGGGTGCATCTCCAATACCGGATCTACCAATCCGGTTGGTCGAATAATCTGCTCAACGACCTGCTCTGATTTTTCTAATTCGTAAGCGCTTGGTGTGGCTGAAACAAAAATTACATCCTCAAAATAGCGTTCAATTTCTTCAAATTTCAAGGGGCGATTATCGTAAGCAGATGGTAATCGAAATCCGAATTCAACTAATGCTTTTTTTCGCGAACGATCGCCGGCGTACATACCCTTTAACTGGGGTATGGCTATGTGTGACTCATCGACCACCATCAAAAAACCATCGGGAAAGAAATCAAAGAGGCAGTTTGGCTGCTCACCGGGCTTACGGCCATCAAAATGTGATGAGTAGTTTTCAATGCCTGAGCAGTAGCCAACTTCTGCCAGCATTTCTAAATCATGGGTTACCCGTTGTTTGAGCCGTTCTTGATACAACGGGTTTTGGATGGTGGGCAAAGTGGCCTCTAATTCAGCCTCGATGCTGCGGATTGCACTTTCGGTTTTTTCGCGTGTGGTCACAAAATGTTTTGCTGGGAAAATGAGCGCGTTATCTAATTCCATGAGCACATTATTATTTTCGCGGCCTACCCATTGCATGGCATCAATTTTGTCGCCAAAAAGCTCAATGCGCAATTTCTCTTTTTGATACGGTAGTTGCACCTCGATGGTATTACCCGTCACTTGAAATGTGCCATGTGATCGATCAAATTCATTTCGCTCATATTGAATAAAGATCAGATTACGAATGAGCTCATCACGCGATATTTTTTGACCCACATTGAGCGGAAAAGCCAACTCGCGATAATCCCCTGGGTTACCCAATGAGTAGATACAGGAAACTGAGGTTATCACAATGGTATCTGGGCGATTGATCAAAGAGGCAGTCGCTTCCACCCGCAGCCGTTCGATTTCGCTATTTATCTTCGTCTCTTTGGGGATATAGATATCCTGCGCGGGCAAATATGATTCTGGTTGGTAATGATCGTAATAGCTTACAAAATAGCAAACCTTATTCTCAGGGAAGAACAACGAAAACTCTTCATACAGTTGCGCAGCCAGGGTTTTATTGGGCGCTAATACCAGCACCGGCTTATTTTGCTGAGCTATGACATTGGCTATGGTGTAGGTCTTACCAGATCCGGTTACCCCCATGAGCGTAGAAATACCAGGCCGGCCTTGGGCCAGTTTTTTGATCGCCTCAGGCTGTGATCCTGCCGGCGGAAATGGGTTGTGGAGCTTGAATATGGGCTGTCCGGGCATGGTGCCAACTGCCCTTTTAATTGATTGTTTAATTGACATGCTGTAACCCCTCATTTTTGATTTTGGCTCAGTATAGCTCAAATAAGGGTGGAGCTCGAATGGGTTAGGTGGGGGTGGGCGATAGCGGTGGTTGGGGAAATGGCGATTATTGAGCGCGCTCCTAAACAAAATATCAACTCACCGGCGTCTACGGCCTTGAGGGCCTAAGGTCGCCTCATGAGTTATATTTTGTGAGTCGCTTCATAGCAAATAAAGCCAGTTGCCAACTCTTCTCAATGTTAACCAAGCAGTCTGGGGCTCACTATCGCGGGGGGAGAAAGCAAGGGCATTTATGCCTTTGCGAGCATTATGCAAGATCACTCCGATCCCTTGATACATTTCGCTCAGCGAAACACTCGGGGTGAGCGGGAGGTATAAAGCGACTAAACAAATACAATCTCGCAGGCTAGTTGAGCCCCTGGCTCTCCGAAGCCAAGAGATTGGTATTTGTTAGGAGCGCACTTTATAACCTTTATAACTGCTTACCACAACCACCTGAGGTTATTTCTAAGATATGGGCACTGTTTTACGGCGACGTAAAATACAAGCCCACTTGCCGATTTCGAACCTCGTTCGCTGAGGCGATGGGTTTGGTATTTGAGAAGCCGTATTAACAAACAATAAAAGCCACTACTTCCGCTTCACGACCTTAGCCCAGTCATCAGCAAACTTCTTCATGCCCTGATCGGTAAGCAACGTCTGTGCAGATTTTTCAAGTACCTCAGCCGGCACGGTAGCGATATGTGCCCCCACTAAGGCCGACGCCTGCATATGCTCAACCGTACGTATTGAGGCGGCTAAAACTTCGGTTTCATATTCGGCAAGCCCCGAAACCAGCTGGGCAACTAATCCGATTCCATCCTCGCCCTGATCTTCTATTCTGCCAATAAATGGAGAGACATACCGCACGCCAAGCTTGCTCATATACAGCCCCTGAAGATAGGAGAAAACGAGTGTGGCGTTTATGGCTATGCCTTCGCGCGCTAATAAGCGAATTGCCGGATAATAATTGCGATGGGCTGGTATTTTAACCGTGATTGGTCGACGTTTAATCAGTGATTGATACGCATGGGCCTGATCATATACTTTCTGAGGATCAGTTTCAGTTACCTGCAGGTTAATATCAACATCAGGCAACATCCCATGTATGGCTTTTACAATGGTTTTATAATCATGCTTCTCTTTGCTCAGCAATGAAGGGTTTATGGTTACACCATCAATCAGACCAGTGTCCGCCCATTGTTTTATACTATCTACATGTGCTGTATCTAAAAAGATCTTCATGCCCTCTCCAGAATTTTATGAATGATAAACACCTCGTGCAGCATGCAAAATTTTACGTTCAACCTTGAGCAGCTGCGTAAGAATCTCATTGTCTGCGGCATTCAGCATAATGAGGCGACGAATGAGATCGATCACCGTCTCACCGGCATTATTTTTAACGGTAAAATCAATTTCCTGGCGGATGAGCAACTCATCGATTACCGCTTCATACATTTCTATATCTTTTTCATAACGCTCTGTAGCTCTCTGCATAAGCAGATATTGCTTGGCTAAGGTAATACCGAGATAGGTTGCAATGCTCGCGCAGCTTATAAAAATTGCCGAACGAATACTCGACCTGACAAGTCGGAAACTGGCCTCAGCTTCGGCAGCTGCATCAATTATTTTTTGCGCGGTCGCTTCAGCTACCGATCCGCTCACACTTATTGGAATGCCACCATCATTCCAATTTTCAAATGTCTTACAGGCCTCATATTTAATATGATTCACGTCATGCGCAACGCTATTAAGTGTATCGGCTAATTTATCTGCTTGCTCATGGAATGGAATTTTATTCTTCGCTCGATGCCACCACCCTTTTGGACGAGCGTCTGATTGCTCGTGCAGCGGTGGGTGGTTTGGCGGTTGCTCAGCGGCACTTGAAGAACCAGAATTTGCAAATTTTATGATTGGTTTATGCGCCTGAGGCAACGCATACGTCGCGATGCAGCCTACTAATGCAGCCACACCACCCACTGCACGGCCAACGCTTAATTCAATGGGGCTGCGACTCGCCAACCGCTGTGCATACATATCAATAGCTGCCATCAGTATAGTGTTACCTTGTGGGGTAAAACGCGAATTTACCGAAACATATTTAAGCGTTTCAACAAACCCAAGATGATCACCGGCCTCAAGACAATTTAATGCTTCGTACGGAGAACGAGAGCCGCTCTCGGCAAAAATCGAAAAAACGGCAACAAGAGCAATCAATGGTGCAAATAGTTTGTGCTGCATAAAAAACCTCAAATTCTTATCCGTATGCTTCTTGATGATTCAGTTTTCTATATTCTCGCGCATCTGCTCGGGATGCCGCTACGCGCAGTATGCGGTCAATTTCCAATAAGGCTTCATTCATCACGGTACGCTGCTCGTATGCTTTAACCAAGCGATCACCTACATGGTGAATAGCGGCGAGCAAGGAATCACGCGATAATTTAGGATGCATTGCCAGGTGTTCTAATATTTCTAGGCGCCCCTTTTTAACCAGTTGATAGCGCAGGGCTACCGCGCTCAAAAATGTTGTCGCTGATAACAGGCTCTCAATTACATGGCCACGAATCAGGGAAATACTACAGCCAAGTGCCGCGGTGCCAACTGCCGCATGAGTTAATCCAATATCATTGCCAATCAACGGGCTCAAGACCGTTCGCGCTTTTTCTAAATATGTATCAGTTTCGTGCGGGCACATGGCCAATACGCGATCAATTGCCTCAACTAATAATTTTTTTCCGTTTACCTCCATATTCACGTTGGCATTTTCGTAGATGGCAGATTTTACCTTCTGCACATCGCCAGATTTAACGCCAACGTAGAGGATAATATCCGATGCCCTGGTATAGCAAGCAGCGAGGCTCAGCATACATACCAGCATAGCCATTCTCTTACAAAAAAAGTTCATAAAAATCCTTCTCCTTCACCATGCGCCAAATGACAATCAGTAAGGCGCTTGGGAGCTGACTTCCAACTTATAGAAATTCCATTACAAGGCAAATGAGATGGCATCATGTATGCATAATAATTTCCATTAGTTAACATTTGGGGTGCTTTGGAGTATGCTCCCCAGCCAGAGAGCATTAATTAACAGGAACAACTATGACAAAACACCTCCTTTTGCTATCGAGCTTGGTAGCATCTCATGTGATTGCCTCGTCAGACAGCCCAAGTATAAGTGCTCCATCGACACCAAATGATACCGCCCTGAGTGTGGGTAGCTATAGCCCAACATCAAGCCCGCGACTCAATGATAACTCTACCGATTCTGAAACAGAGAGCCCAAAACCTAAAACTACGCGATCAGCATCAATCACTATAGACGTTGAAGGCACTGTTGGTTTAGATCTTGATGAACGGTACGTGAAACTTATTAACACTGACCTATTGCCATTATTGGAGAAGCTCAAGGATGTAGATCTTAACCTACTTGACCCAAAGCACCAAGGGGCACTGAGAGATATACAGGGATTGGAAGCCATATTTAAAGATACGGAATCGTGCGTGAAATTCTCTGGCGATACTAAGATGCGGCTTGTGTGCCCTGGCATTAAGAAGGTGAAAGATATTGGCTGGGAAGAAAGACGGTTCTTAACCAGACATTTCAGCTGTAGCGATGAGGATTTGGTGTTACCTGTTAAGGTGCAGGCAAAGGTAAACAGCATACAAATTGGCGACGATGTAAACTATTTACCCGTTGATAGCATCCCTTATGATCAAGCGCACAACACACCTGATGGGAAAGGCCAGCAAATTTATCTCCGATTACTTGAGTATATATCAACTGATGAAAATGGTGTGAAACCTGCGCACGTGCTTCTACGTTTAACGTTGCAAAAATATCAGTTAAAGCAACAAGAGCATGTACATCATTTACCTTTTGTTGAGATGCTCGCCTACATGAATGAATATTATCGTCTTGCCCAACG
>DAIDHG010000013.1:1537-22701 GCA_027452085.1 bacterium | reverse complement strand
CGTTATTCGACTTAAATTGGCCGAGCCAAGGAGCGAGATAGAGCTGCGTGGTATATATTCGGTTGCGGGCGAGCAGAAATTATCGCTGACCATCGTGCAAAAACACACAGCGCCGGAAACCAAAAGTTCGGTACTTATTAAAGGGTTGGCGCATGATGCCGCCCACGTGCTTTACTACGGCACCATCATTCTCTCTCAAGAGGCGCAACAGGCAACGGCATCACAGTTCAATAAAAATTTGTTGCTTGGTGATCAAGCCACGGTGCGTTCAAGCCCCAATTTAGAGATTCATAATAATAATGTGCAATGCAAACACGGCAGCGCAGTCGGCAAGCTCGATGCAGGAGCATTATTTTATTTGCAGTCTCGCGGAATGTACGATATTCACGCAAAACAGTTGCTCATTGATGCATTTATGAGATAAATTTCTATAGTATGAATATTAAGAAACAATTCCCATTCTTTAATCACAACCCAGATCTTATTTATCTTGATACCGCAGCTTCAGCGCAAAAACCTCAACAAGTACTTGACTCTATGCAACAATTTTATCTCAATGACTATGCCAACGTGCACCGAGCAATCTACGATTTGGCCGAACGGGCTACCACAAAATTTGATGAGTCACGAGCAAAGATTGCTCAGTTTTTAAATGCCAAAAACAATGAAATCATTTTTACTCGCGGCACCACCGAAGGTATAAACTTTATTGCGCGAGCCTGGGCCGCAAAAACGTTAAAGAAGGGTGATGTAATAGTTATCTCTGCCCTTGAGCATCACAGTAACCTTTTACCATGGCAAGTAATCTGCAAGGAAACGGGAGCAGAGCTACGAGTTATTCGTTTGCAGACAGATGGCAACCTCGATATGGTTCATGCCGCCCAATGTATTGATAGCAAAGTAAAACTGATTGCCATTGCGCATACTTCAAACGTGCTTGGCACGCAGATTGATGTGAAAAAAATTGGTGCAATGGCTCATGAGATTGGCGCCAAAATTTTGGTTGACGCCGCACAATCGGTGGTGCATATGCACATCGATGTGAAAGATCTGGATTGCGACTTTCTCGCTTTTTCAGGCCATAAAATGTATGGGCCGAGTGGCATTGGGGTCTTGTTTATAAAAGAATCACTTCATGATGAAGTTGAGCCATATCAGTATGGCGGGGGCATGGTCTATTCAGCCGGCTATCATGATGCCACCTGGCTGCCAGCTCCCCGCAAGTTTGAAGCTGGCACCCCGGCGATGACCGAAGTGATTGGCCTTGGTGCTACAATTGATTTTTTACATACCCTTGATCGTGAACTATTAAAAAAACATGAAATTGCATTGTGTGGCCAGTTAATCGAAGGGTTGCAACAGATTTCAAAAGTAAAAATTCTTGGCCCAATCGATGATTTAAAAAAGAATGGCAGTTTAGTTAGCTTCATTGTAGATGGCATGCATGCGCATGATGTTGCTGCTTATTTGAATCAATTTAAGATCTGCGTTCGCGCCGGCCACAACTGCGCACAGCCATTGGCCAACCAGTTGGGCTTAAATGCAGCTGTGCGTATAAGTTTTGGTATGTACAATTTAGCGGATGAGGTTGCGATTGTGCTTGGGCATCTCAAAAAAATTTAATCGTTTATTTATTGATTTGATTACCTATCTTGTATTTTTAATCGGGGCGAAATAATATGCCGAAGATTTGGATATTAAAAACAGGGAGGATCTATGGCATGACAAAAAGGAGGTTTAAAGGTAAATATCAAAATTATTTAAAAAGGAATCTCTCATGGCGAATAATTCTAATAAATCAGCATGCTGTTGCATGAATGAAAAATGTTCTACCGCATGTATGGATAAAGCTGGTAACGAGCATCATCATGTCCATAAAAATGGCATGTGCATTCATAAGGATGGCACCAGTCATCCGATACATAAACATTCTGGCGCTGAGTGTGAATGCATTTGCGAGGAAGAATAGTAGAAGCTTTTACGCAAAACAAATACCTCCAAAAACTTGGAGGTATTTGTTTTGGTTAAGATCAAAATTATCATTCAGTAAGCTGCGCTGGATGTGGAATTTGAGACAGCTCTTCGTTGGCCATTGCATCATTTTCATTGATAATATTCCTTGAAGATGCGGCAAAAAGACAATGTTTTTAACCGGCTCTTGTTTTTGATTCGTGACCGGCACTACGCTTACGGTGAATTTAATAACCAATGTAAACCGGGAGATGCTGATGGCACGCTATGGCAAGAAAGCAGGCGAAAAAGTTGAAAAAGTAATGAAAGAGTTTAAAAAAGGAAAACTCAAAAGCGGGCGTTCAGGCAAAAAGGTAACCAGCCGTAAGCAAGCAGTTGCTATTGGCTTAAGCCAAGCTCGTAAGGCCGGCGCAAAAGTGCCGCGCAAAAAATCATCTTCAACATCGTCACGTTCTCGTAAATAAAAAAGGAAAAGCATGTTATTAAATTGGGCATTAGCCTTTCTTATATTAGCTATTATTGCAGGTGTCTTTGGTTTCGGCGGCATAGCTATTGCGGCTACCGATATTGCGGTGATCCTTTTCTATGTATTCTTAATTTTGTTCCTGATCGCCATCGTGGCAGGATTAGTTGGTCGGCTATAAGCCTCGTACGGTTAATAGCAGGCGTAGTAAATAAAAATCCCTCCAGTTACGGAGGGATTTTTACTGTTCTTCGGGTAATGAGCAATGTATTAAGCTATGGTCAGCGAAGCAGCTGGCAGGGTTACTGATTCTGCAGACTTAACCTGCTTAAACCATTGCTTCATGGCTTTTGGTGAGCTGCAATGAACGGTGCCAAAACCTAGGTTTTGCGCGCTCTTAATATTTTCGAGCTGGTCATCGAAGAATGTGCATTGCTCTGCTTGTAAGCCGAATTTGTCTAATAGATGTTGGAATATATCAGGCCATGGTTTCATGGTTTTAACTTCAGCTGAATATACCACGCCATTTACTTGTGCAAACAATTCAGGGTAATGTTCTTGTAGAAGCCCCATGGTGTCGTGATCCATATTTGAAAGAATATAGATTTCATGACCGTTCTTCTTATACCAATGCAGTAAATCCCAGCCTTCCTTAATCGGTTCAGTGAATGCAATACGCTCTTTGGCATCAAAGATATGGGTAAGGATGGTATGCACGAGGCGACGCTGTAAGCCCGATGAAAAATGCTTGTTTTGGGCAAGGTGAGCAACATACTCATTCACCTCATCCAATAACTCTGTAGGGGTTTTCAGACCTAACTGCCACTCTATCATAATCTCCGGCATAGGAAGGCCACGAGCAAGTGGGTGCATTGGATCTGGAATATGCCCCTTTTTGGGGCGTTGTTCGCCACGCATTTGATACAGAATATCGAATGTTTTCTTTTGTAGTTTGAATGGGTTGTTAAAACCTAAAACATAGGAAATAATCTTGCCAATGCCGATCTTTTTCTTCATCAACTTGCCATTGTTGACCTCAAAAAGAACGCCGCCTAAGTCAAAGACTGCTACTGGGGCAGCCGATCTACGATGAAGCGGGCGGGCAAACATGGCAAAACCGATGCCAGTGCCAGCCAGTAGGGCTAAGATTAAGAGGTTTTTCTTGTAGTTTATCATGGTGTCCCTCTTTGTATGATTATCAAAGGAGAACCCAATTTACACTATTTGATAATGATAGCAAAAGGTTAAAAGTCCATTAATTTGCTATGTGAAAATTGTTTTAGCCTATCCAACGTTTCCAGTGCCCTGGGTTTCGCCCTCAGCGCGGGCGCTCTCTCTTGCAAGCTCAGCAAGGGCTTTAAGGTCAAGGTTGCCCAAGGAAAGCCTTTTTACCCCAGGCCTTAGGATAGGCCGTCCGCTACCTGGGGTGCCATCCTCAGTCATGCTGGAAGAGCGAGCTGCAGTATCTGGGCTTGAGCTTGTGCCGCCGAGCGATACGCCACGACTATGGCCAGGGCGACCGCGAAGTCTATCCATAAAAGTTCTTTTCGGGGTCTCTTCCATGGTTTTTTTGACCTTGTCTAGTTCCGCCATAAACTTTTTATAGCTGCCTCTTTCTATGAGGCTGACCGCTTCATGCAAAGACCCAACTTCTCGAGCCTGTAGCTCTCGTACCCCTTTGGCTTCTGCCAATATCCCTTCAAGCTCGCTTATGGTCTTTAATAATTGCTCTTTTTCTTTTTTGCCCAACTCTTTTTGTTCGGCTAAAAGTTCATTGAACTGTTCCCGATCCTTGATCATTTGAGCTTGCAGCTTATCAATCATTTTTTGCAACGTTGCCTTCTCGCTCGCACTTAAATCTTTTTTTTCTTTTATTTTTTCGTCGATTTTTTTTGTGGCCGCATTTAAACCTTTATCGATTATTTCTCGTTGCTTTGCAAATTCAGTGGCAAGCATATCCTTGGTTTTCTGTTTGCGGCGTTCATAAGTCGCCTTGGTCTCGACTTTTAAAGCATTAAAATCTTGGCGTTGTTCGGCATGAAATTTCTCTTGCTCTTCATGGATTTTACCCAATTGATGACTAAATTCGCGTTTCCAAGCCGTCATATCCTCCTTATATTCCTTCTTCAATTTTTTGGCGCCTTCATCATCGCGCATAAAATGGCGGATTTTATAGATGATATAGCTGCTTGCAGCAACGGCTGCAGCTAATTTAATTGTTGTTAGTGCAACACCAGCTTCTATTATAAAGCGTGCCGAATTTGCTTGTGCTAACCCATTGGCGCCGAGGAAGGCCGCTGTGCCACCGGCAAGAATTTCTGGTGCATAGGTTGGCTCTTCATCCGGTATCATGTATATCTGCCGAATTTTCATACGGAGCTGCGTCATTTCGTCGTCTAAGCTCGCACCGGCATCAGGAACTAGATTTTTATTTCTTTCTTCATGTTCTTTCATGCGCGATGCATAGGCGGCTCTAAATCGAGCTTGAAAATCTTTTTTCCTTTGACCACTGGTGCTTGTGCTCAACAGAGGCGTAGAAATGAAACATAGAAGAAAAAAAACTTGATTATTCATTTTCATTGTTTTTCCTTTCTTGGTTATTTTCTTCTTCTCGGTCATTGTCATCATTGCCCATGGCCTCATTGAGTGCGGCTGTGAGAATTTCATTTCGCTGGCGAATCTGTTGTAGCTCTTGTTTAATTTCGCGCATTTCCTTTGCCTGCTTTTCAAACTGTTTGGTAAATTCTTCGCCCATAACATTGCGTGTTTCAGCCATGTTTTCATTAAACAATTTTCTGAGGTTGTTTCTCTGAAAGCGATTGTATATATGCTCGCCTATTAATAATGCTGAACCAACTAATACGGGGCCCGTCCATTGTTGGCATTGCTTTAAAAATGAAGGGCGCTTTTCTTGCGGGGTTGATTCTTCCGCAATATCGGTTTGTGCTGACGCTGTGGTTGAAAAATCAAATGACCACCATGATTTTGTATCAGCAATCATCTGCGATGATGTCGAAACTAATGAAATGAATAAGCAAAGACGTGCTATATGCCCTGACATCAGGTAAACTCCCTTTTGAATTTTTAATAGTGAAGACAGCCTACACCGCACGCACGGTTACTGCAAGATGATGGACATAAACTATGTTAGATCGCGGCAAATTATTTAAAGAGCTTCAGCAGCAAGTCGAACGTTTATTTCAAGACAATTCACCAGAGGTTGAGCTCGCTCGCGAAATGTGGCAGCAACTATCTGATGATCCCCTTTTTAGCCAAAAGGTTGCTGCGGTAAATCTCCCCTGGTCGGTGCCCGCATGGCATGGAGCGGTGGATGCCAGCCATGCCATTGCACCTACGCCAGCCAATTACACTATTTTAGCTGTTGATGGCTCACAAATTTATCCTGATCGCCATCAATCTGCCGCCTGCTCATTAATCAATATCGGCTCAGTGCAATTTTCCTACAACCAAACAAAATCAACTATGCTCCGGCATGCTGAACCATCAGTTATTTTTACGGCTGATGAAGAAGGCGGCGATGACGGCACTGATCTTATTAACTGCCTTCGAGAAGAGTTTGAGCTACGTGCTGGCGTCGTTCAAGGTATGAAGATTGTGGCAGAAGGGCAGGGACGAACAACGCTGATCTTATTTGATGGTTCCTTAATTTTTTGGCACTTAGAAGCGAAAGATGAAGTTACCAAAGAACGATTCTTGCCCGCTTATTTAAGTTCTCTTGATCAAGCGGCCCGCAATGGCATTTGGATGGCAAGCTATATTAGCTATCCTAAAAGTAAGGAACTCATTGGCTTAATTCGAGCCTATGAATATATGCGCTCAAAGCGGCAGATCGATTTTAAATTATGTGATGCCAACGTTGTTAACTTTTATCTTGATCATAATAAACGCAGTGGAATTTTTGCAAACCAGGCCGCCATAAGCAAACGATATCCAGATCATTTGAAGCCACATTTCTTTTATCTGAATGGTGAGGAGGAAATTGGTCGGGTTGAACTGCCCGCCTGGATGGCCCAGGATAGATCTATTGTCGATCAAGTTGCCTCGCTCGTGCTTGATCAAATTCATAAAGGTCGCGGTTATCCTATTTCTTTAGCCGAGGCGCACGAAGCTGCCGTGGTCAAAGGCCCAGATAGAGATTTTTTCTACCATGCGGTACAAAAACTTTCGATCGAACATAAACAACGATATGCCATTTCGAGAAAAAGTTTTCAAAAAAGAAGTATTGGAATTTAAAATACCATGCCGTGGCACATTATTAACCACGTCATGGTATTTTTTTACAAAGGGTTTCTTGATTGGATGGCCTCTAGGCAGTATCGACATTTAGATCAACCATAAATATGAACAAGCCAGATAAATCAGTGCTTCAAAGTTGATCCGTATTTTTTCAAATCTGGTAGCTATTTTTCTAAATTGCTTGAGCCTGTTAAAAAGCCGCTCTATCAAATTTCTTTCTTTGTAAATGATCTTATCATAAATGCGTTGATGAAGTCGATTTGATCGTGGTGGGATGACCGCAATTGCGTTGATTTGTTGGATAAAGTCAACAATTTCGTTGCTATCGTATCCTTTGTCTGCTACCACATATCCAGGTTGTTCACCATGTAAAAGAGGAATTGCTTGTTCAAAATCACTCGCCTCACCTGCAGTTAATATGAACTTTACTGGAAGGCCTAAAGCATCGCACATCATATGGATTTTAGTCGTCAGGCCACCTCTGGAACGCCCCAAAGCCTGCCCTTTTTTTTATATGTGGTGGCTTGGTGATGCGCTTTAACCAGAGTGCTGTCTATCATAAGATATTCATTATCACGGTCTTTAACCAAATGCATAAATATCTTTTCCCAGACTCCTTTCATTGCCCAGCGAGTAAATCGTTTGTGAATCGACTTGTACTTGCCATACCTCTCGGGCATATCTGACCACCGAGCTCCTGATCGCAGGATCCACAATACACCATCTACGAAAAGTCGATTGTCTATTGCTGTTCTGCCACGATCCCCAGCCTTGCCAGGCAATAAATCCTTAATTTTGTGCCACTGCTCCGTTGTTAATTCATAGCGAGCACGACCGCGCTTTTTATCCATCATTATCTCCTCAAATAATTACTTTGAGGATTGATTATATCAAATTTTTAAATGTCGATACTGCCTAAGCATTATTTTGATGTTTTTTCAGTTTTTTTGATATTTTTTCGGTTTTTTGGTGAGAAAATGACAAATTTTGAGCAGCCTCAATGCAAAAGGGCTATTGGTTAGAAAAAGAAAGTATGAAATGGTTTTGGGATGCCTATGTGCCCAAAGCAGCTGACAGAAAAAATTCGATTGCTGCTCCGCTGCAGGCATCAGTTGAGCAATTACAAGGATTGCCGCCTGCCTATGTGATGACGAACGAATGTGATGTGCTCTGAGATGAGGGCGAAGCATATGCTCGTAAATTGAAGCAAGCAGGTGTTTCAGTTACCGCTACGCGTTATCTCGGGTTAATTCATGATTCATTAATACTCAATCCTATTACCAACGAGGCCGGCATTCGTTCTGCGGTGCAACAAGTATGCCAGTTGCTTAAGCAACATTTGGGATGAGATAGAAACTTTTAAATCTATCTCGACCCATGCCCAGCAACGTAAGTTTTAAATCTTCTACGGTTTTATGATTTATAAAACTACATGAAAGATTTCTGGTCATGATCAAATGACATATGAGAAAACTCGAGAAAGCCCTTAATGGGTGCCAACTTGGCAAAACAATCCGAGCAAAGAGATTGGTGTAGCCCATAGCTTTTCCTATTGCTTACATCTCAACGCGCATTAAAACGCCATGCAATTTATTGGTTGGCAACTTATAGAATTGCACAAACGATGGTGTGAGTTTTTTGATCAATGCGAAAATCTTCCAAAAGACATTGCGTGTTTCAATCTCTTCCTGGCCGTAGAAAATAACTTTCGGATCAATATTAGCCATCTTCAAGATTTTGCTCAGATTCATGATCTCCATATAGCCCATCCGAATCTCAAAAAGACGTAAGCCGGGCGCCAGCTGTTGGGTAAATGATGCGGTTACGCCAAACGGTTTATCCTGCGTGGCAACTGAAACAATAATATTATCTTCATACATGATGTTGTTGGTAAACATGATGTGCACAATGTAGGATGGAATGCGCGATACCCCTTTGGAGAAAAAGACGCCGGTGCCAGGAATGCGTGTTGCGTCCACCAATGTTCGTTCATATCGATCTGCAAACTCACGCAATGTTTTTGGCCGAATCAGATTATATAAGCGACGCTTGCCTGCTGTATAAATCAGCACAATGCTCAGCGGAATCATGGCAATGAGAATCGACCAATAGCCGCCATAGGGAATCTTGGAAATACTGGCAACTAAATACAGGCCATTGATTGCCATCATGCATAACGCAATGCCAGCCTTAATATAACATCCTTTAAGCCAGAAAATGGTAGTGATCATGATGCTCGTAATCGTCATCGTGCAGATAGCCGCTAAGCCATACGCGTTGGCCAAGTTGGCCGCTTCACGAAACTCCAAAATTGCAATAATCACGAGCACTAATAATGCCCAGTTAATAAAGGGAATATAGATCTGTGAGCGCAATTTGCGTGAGGTATAGTCAACCTTAAGCTTTGGCATGATATTGGTGGTGATGCCTTGATAGACAATTGAAAAAATTCCGCTGATCATTGCTTGCGAAGCAATAACGGTGGCAATTAAGCTTAAGAATAAAAAGGGTACATAGAGCGATGGTGCTGCCGCATACATCATCTCATAAAAGATATATTCACTTTGAGGATGCAAGCTCAGATATGCCCCTTGCCCCAGATAGTTGAGCACCAATAAAATGAAGGCAAAGCCCCAGGCACGAATAATAGGTAATCGCCCCAAATGGCCCATGTCTGCATATAATGCTTCGCCGCCGGTTGCGCAGAGAATAACTTTTGAAAGAACGATCAAGCCGGTCAAAGGCGAGCTGATAATATAGTGCACGGCATGCCAGGGATTTAATGCCCAGAGCACCGAAGGGTTAGTTAAAATGGCGTTAAAGCCCGAAATGCCCAATGCTAAAAACCAAATAACCATCACCGGCCCAAAAGCAACCGAAACTGTTTCGGTGCCTTTTCGTTGAAAAATAAAGAGAACAACTGCCACGATGCAGGCGATGAGCATCAGTAAGTTTTGATGAATGTATTCCCAGGTTGGGATTAATCGCAACCCCTCAACGGCGGAAAGAATACTGATCGCTGGTGTGATGACGCCATCGCCAATCAAAAATGAGATGCCGATGACCGATAAAATCGTAAACACCGCGGCCATCCGCTTTGAGAGCATGGGGGCTAATATCTCTCGCAATACAATTGTTCCGCCCTCGCCTTTTTGGCTTAAGCTCATGGCCAACCAGGCATACTGAATGGTCACTACCGTAATCAAGGTCCACACAATGAGTGAAAGCACACCCAGGATGTTGAACATAGTTGGTTGAATCAGCAAGAATACAACGTATAAGGTATATATGGGGCTCGTTCCGATATCACCAAATACAATGCCCAATGATTTAATACTCTCTTTCAGGTGGGAGGGAATGTGAGATGTTTGTAAACTACCAATTTTCATATATGAACACCCGTCTTTAGAGACGCATCATAAATAATCCTGCCCCAATAAGCAGAATAAATAGCAAGACTAACTGATAAAACCAACGATCAATGATCGATTTTATTTCACCGCCCCAATAACTCAAAGCGAGCGCGAGTAAAAAATAGCGCGCCGCTCGGCCAATGAGCGAGTAGGTAATAAATCCAAACAAAGACAGCTGGCAGAAACCAGCTGTAACTCCTAATAACTTATATGGAATGGGCGTAAACGAACCGATGAGTATCGCCAATGTTTGATACTCCTTAAACTGTTTGACCACGCCTGAGAAAGTTTCTGGCGTGGTTATGGAGCGCACTAACTTCTGCCCAACTGCCTCCCATAATGCATAGCCGATATAGAATGCCACGATACCACCAAGCACCGAGCAGACCGTTGCAATGGCTGCATAGCGATACGCGCGCGATTTATTTTCAACGCAAAATAATACGAGCACCGGGGCAACCGGTGGAAAAATAAGCGACTCAAGAAATGAGAGGAGCGCTAATCCTGGTTCTGCATAGGGCGTGTGCACCTGTGTGCCCATCCAATTATATATTTTTTTCAGCATCAAGCGCCTTGCGATGTTGACCCTACTTCAATAAATTCTTCATGAACTCTTCAATTCTATCAATCGCAATCCGTTCCTGTTTCATACTATCACGATCACGAACCGTTACCATCATATCCATATCGCTTTCAAAGTCATAGGTGAAACAAACGGGCGTACCAATTTCATCTTGGCGGCGATAGCGTTTACCGATAGAGCCAGATTCATCATAGACAACCGAGTATCCAGCCTGCACCATGCGCTCGTAAATTGGCTTCATCTGCAGCTCTTGTTTTTTGGTCAGCGGAAAGAATGCTGCCTTATATGGGGCAATGCGCGGATGAAAACGTAAAGCAATGCGTTTTTCGCCTTCAGCTTCATCTTCGTAATAGCTGTCAAAAAATAGGGTGAGAAAGAGTCGATCAACGCCAACTGAGCATTCAACCACGTGTGGTATGTATGCCGTCTTGGTTTCCTCATCAAAGACCGAGAGATCTTTTCCTGAGTGCTCGCTGTGTTGTTTTAAATCAAAGTCGCCCCGGTAGGCTATGCCCTCAAGCTCTTTCCAGCCAAATGCAAACTGATATTCAACATCAGATGTTGCGGTTGAATAATGAGCAAGCTCATCTTTTTCATGCGTTCGCAAGCGAGTGTGTGACGAACGAATACCTATGCTTTGATAAAAAGCAAAGCGCGACGCACACCATGTATCATAAAAAGCAAGCGCATCTTCTTTTTTGCAGAACCAC
The DNA here is from genome assembly GCA_027452085.1 of bacterium. Classification (GTDB taxonomy): domain Bacteria; phylum Babelota; class Babeliae; order Babelales; family JABCYS01; genus DAIDHG01. The sequence continues at coordinate 11,304 of DAIDHG010000013.1, read as the reverse complement.
TCAATTTCCATTTGTTCAAATTCGCGCATGCGGAATAAAAACTGTTTCGGGGTAATTTCGTTTCTGAATGCTTTGCCAATTTGAGAAACACCAAATGGCATTTTCACGCGGCTGGTGGTGTAGATGTTTTTAAAATTAATGAAAATAGATTGTGCTGTTTCCGGGCGCAGATAGGCAACAGATGAACCATCTTCCATAGCACCAACATGAGTTTTGAACATCATGTTGAATTGACGTGGCGCCGTCCAATTTTTGATCCCACAATGAGGGCATGGCTTATTTAAATCGATCTCATCAGCGCGATAGCGATGCTTGCAATTTAGACAATCGACCATCGGATCATGAAAGTTTTTCAAGTGCCCCGAAGCTTCCCAAACGGCTTGCGGGCCCAAGATCGGCCCTTCAAATTGTACAATCTGGCCATGAGGAATTGCCTGCTGGATTGACTGCAGCCATGCAGCACGAATATTTTTTTTCAACAAGGTGCCCAGATGCCCAAAATCATATACACCATTCAGACCACCATAAATTTCTGCAGATGGATATACAAAGCCGCGGCGTTTACACAATGAAACAATATCTTCTAACGTAGGAGATGTGTTTTGATTGATCGACATACAGGTACCTTTATACAAATTTTGAGTGGCGGACAGCTTACCTTCGTCTGTACCGACTTGCAAACAAGAGTATGTGTGTTACTGTTCTTATCCGTACATTTTTTAAATATTTTGGGTGTTTTTATGAGTAGAAGTTTTGGCGTTTTAATCTGCATAGTGTGTGCTTCATTATTTGGCGCTATGGGCTTTATCTGGCAGCAGCAAGCAAAGCTCCATGATCAATTATCTGCATTAATTAATGAACAACGTGAGTTGTATATTGAGCCAGCTACACAACGGCCAAGCATACAAAGTCCATCAGATCAAATAGCTGACCCCGCGGCAACGGCGTCCAAATCATTCAGCTGGGCGGAGCTCCAACAAAAGGCAAAAGACACTGTGGTCCAAGTTTTTTCGCAAATTGCTGAGATCGATCTTTTGCAACCGTATCGCACACCAAATCAAGGCCAAGGTTTTGGCAGCGGCTTTTTCATTTCAGATAGTGGCAAAATTATCACCAACTGGCATGTAGTAAATAATGCCCGTTCGGTCTGGATCCAAATACCTTCGCTTGGCAAACGCATTATTGATGTGAACGTTATCGGCGTCTGTCCTGAGCGTGATCTTGCTTTATTGCAATTAACAAAAGAAACATTAGCTGAAGTGCGCAGTGTGCTTGGCTCAATACCATATTTAACGCTGGGTGATTCAGACAATGTGCATCGTGCCGACGAAATCATTGCCCTTGGCTATCCGCTGGCCCAGCATTCATTAAAGGCAACCACGGGGATTGTCAGCGGCCGCGAAAGCATCGGGGGCCAGAATTTTATACAAATGTCGGCGCCCATTAATCCAGGCAGCTCAGGTGGCCCATCATTAAATCGTGCCGGCCAGGTTATTGGGGTAAATGCAGCATCTATCGTCGGTGCACAAAATGCCAACTACATTATCCCGGTCAATGAGCTCAAAATTATTTTAGACAATTTGCACAACACGCCGTTGTTGCGCAAGCCATTTCTTGGCATTGTGCCGGTGACCACGAGTGATGCGCTGGCCACGTACCTTGGCAACCCAGTGCCGGGCGGGGTCTATGTGGTTGAGGTCTATAATAAAAGCCTCATGGATAAGGCAGGCGTGCGCACCGGCGATATGATCTATGAAATCGATGGGCACAAAATTGATAACTATGGTGAACTGAATGTGCCGTGGAGCGATGATAAGATCACCATCTCCGATTATGTGTCTCGCCTAAAGCTTGGCCAGGATGTGCATGTGGTAGTGTATCGCCAGGGCAAACGCAAAGATATTAATCTTACTTTTGGTCTGTCTGAGCTGTTGCCAATTCGCATGATCTATGCCGATTATGAGCCGGTCGATTACGAGATTATTGGCGGCATGGTAATCATGCCATTAACCTTGAACCATGTGGCAACGCTGGAAAAGGTGGCACGTGAACTGAGCAAATATTGGGAAACAAAAGAGCAGCTTGAACCAGCATTAGTAATCACCCATTTATTCCCCGATTCTCAAGCGCATCGCTCACGTGCAATTGGCATCGGCACCGTGATCAGCGAAGTGAATGGCAAGAAGGTGCAGACTCTTGATGAGCTGCGTAAAGTCATTATTGCTGGGGTCGATAAGCCATTCATCAACTTTAAGACGACCAATAACCTATTTGTAGCGTTCCCGCTTGAACGTTCAATTATGGATGAAGTGCGCTTCTCTCAGCTGTATCGCTATCCGCTCTCGGACACGGTACAAAAAGTGGCGAAGAATTTTATCAAATCGGATACAAAAATAGGCACCTTTAGCTATGCCTAAAAAACGATTAGACGTACTTGTAGCGCAGCAACATCCTGAGTTAAGTCGCACGCACATTCAAAGCCTGATCATGCAAGGGAAGGTCTCGGTTGAAGGTAAGCCGGCAACCAAACCAGGGGCCCAAGTAGCTGAGGATGCAAAAATTTCCGTTGCCTTGGCTGAGCAAAAATTTGTCTCGCGCGCCGGCTATAAGCTTGAACGTGCCCTTGATTACTTTCAGGTAGATGTGCATGGTCTGGTGGTGCTCGATGCCGGACTTTCAACCGGCGGGTTTACCGATTGCCTTCTGCAGCGCGGTGCTGCAAAAATATATGGCGTTGATGTCGGATATGGCCAGGTGCACGAAAAAATCCGTAACGATTCACACGTGGTGGTGATCGAGCGCACCAACCTGCGGCATTTGGAAACGTTGCCGGAGCTGGTTGATTTGGTCACCCTTGATTTATCTTTTATCTCCTTGCTCAAAGTGATCGACGCGGTCAAAAAATTAATGAAACCACATGGCCAATTAATCGCACTGATTAAACCTCAGTTTGAGGCGGGCAAAGAGCACGTAGGCCCTGGAGGTGTCATCAAAGATCCAAAGGTGCATGCCCAAGTGATCGAACGAGTAAAGCAGGGGCTCGAGCACGAAGGCTTTGATTGCAGCGAAGTTATTGATTCGCCCATAGAAGGTAGTTCGGGCAATAAAGAGTTTTTGATTCATTGTGTTTTGCGTTGAGCCGGTAGCGAAAAAGTTATTTTATGGTACAACATTGGTCCTTTTGAAATGTATGCGCCCGTAGCTCAATGGATAGAGCGCCGGTCTTCGGAACCGTAGGTTGAAGGTTCGAGTCCTTCCGGGCGCACCAATTACGACACGTTGATAGTATACAATAGGCATGCTTGGATCGATGCGCAGTAATATTTTGCTAGACCATTGATGCGCACTTTGAAGAGCCGCTGCGCTCGTAGCTCAGTCGGATAGAGCGACAGGTTCCTAACTTGTAGGCCGCTGGTTCAATTCCAGCCGAGCGCATTTTGAATGAATAACTGGAGGTAACATGATCGACACATACATTAAAAACAATCTTCTTTGGACAGAAGGTCGTTCAATTTTCTTGGCAACAGTGTTGCCCGTGCCTATTATCGGTTGGCTATTCCCAATCTTATTAATACCGGTATTGGTATTCTTCCTCTTTTCAGTTTATTTTTTTCGTTTTCCCAACAGAAAGCCTAAGTTGCTTGATGAGCGCGGTGCGGTTATCTCACCATCCGATGGTAAGGTGGTAGATATCATTCACGATCCACAGAATCAATTAGAAGGTTCATATGCCTATCGTATCTCAATATTCCTCTCTCCCCTTGATGTGCATGTGAATTGGACGCCCGCAGCAGGCATTATAGGAAAAGTTATGCACAAAGCTGGTCTTTTTAAGGTTGCCTGGGCACCCGAAGCTTCTGAGGTAAATGAACGAAATGATCTTTTGATAACCACCGATTATGGACCAGTTCTCGTTCGTCAGATTGCCGGAACCGTAGCTCGCCGCATTGTTTGCTGGGCAAAAGAGGGCGACTCTATGAAAGCAGCTACCCCCTATGGTATGATTAAATTCGGATCACGGATTGATCTCTTTTTGCCAGCCAATACCGCGCTAGCGGTGCGTGTGGGTGAGCGAGTTTATGGAGGCCAAACCGTTATCGCAGGAATGATTTGAGGATCTGCGTATGAATGCTCGCTTGTTATTGCACAGAGTTCGCGCACGAACCAAGCAAGATCGGCTTGTTGCACGAGCTATTCCCCAATTACTTACCTTTGCAAATGCGGCGCTCGGTTTATTCGCAATTCTTTATGCGATAGAGGGCGAAGTAACCAAAGGGGCAGTGTGTTTGATCGGTGCCGTTTTTTGTGATGGCATTGATGGGCGTATAGCACGGGCTCTGCGAGTGACCAGTGAACTTGGTGGTGAACTAGATTCCTTAGCCGATGGTATTTCGTTCTGTTTGGCGCCGGTCGTTCTTATTTATAGTCAATTCATAATAAGTCCGCGACTTGGTATGGCATCTTTGGTCGCTTACCTTTGTGCTGGACTATATCGGCTTGCCCGATTCAATGTACAATGTAACAGTACCTATTTTCATGGGGTGCCCACCACATTGGCTGCCTTTATCCTTTCACTCATTGTGCTCTGCCAACATCAACTGGCCACCTACCTTCCCTGGCTGGTCACACCAAAAGGTATTTGTTGTCTTGTATGCGGATTAGCACTTCTTATGGTGAGTAAGATTCGCATCGTTAAGATTTAAATTCAATGTTTTATGCGGTCAAAGATAATATTTTGATATCATGCAATTTTTGTACATGGTTGCCATGTCTGTCTTTTCTCATGATCGGCTTTTTCTGATTGATAGCTTGTATCAAATCTGCATAGGTTTTTATGCCCGCAAATTCTTCCGCTAAGGGGATTTCGTGTACGCGGCCATAGCCATGAAGATAATGGCGCGCTTCAATAAGCAGATTTTTTTCTAATGAGCTCACGAGCATGACATGCCCGGGAATCCAAATAACATCGCCAACTTTAATATCTTGTACGCGGTGAATTTCGCGCAAATTACGTGCCATGGTAATGCTGTTTTTATATGGCATATATATGCCGGCCATTAAAGCCGTTCGGCAAATGAGCCCTGAACAATCAATGCCATTTCGCGGCAAACTATCCTGCGCCCGATCAAAAATTAAGTTGCCGGTTTTTTTAATTGGATATTCAATCTTGTCATAGCAAGGAGCAATCATGCTGCAGCCACCCCAAACATACGCAACTTCGCCTGATCGCTGAATCATGTTTCGTGCCAGATCGATCATAAGGTGCCGCCGTTGGTCGGTAGTCAGTGATGCATTGTAGGTCAGGCAATAGTGCGTAGGTATTCGCAACACATCCAACGTATTTTCCTTATTGGGGTTCAGCCACCACACCTCATACCCATTTTTAATCTGTTGCTTGATAACAAAGCGTGTGCCCACAGAAAAATATGTGCCCGTGCCCGGCATCGGGCATGGCTCTTTCAGCGTTATGGTGTGTTGTAGTTGATGTGCACGATCTTGTTTGTCCAGCGTCAGCGGTGGTGGAAGGTGTTTTGCATCGCTCCTGTCTGCCTTTAAATCCCGAACAAATAATAAATTTTTGCGGGCTACCCAGCCGTCGGTACGTGGCGTTCTTGCCTGATGAGTTTCATACATCTTGCCTGGTAATTTGATATGCACTTGTTTGCCATCATCACAAACGCCTACTACTTCAACCATCTCGTTAAATAATAGCTGGTCTATTCGTTTGCAGGCGCCGCATATATTGTCAGCGCATATAGGTTGTTCATACCAATCAAACTGTTCAGCAGAAACGGGACCGCCTAAAACATCGGCAATGGGCACGCAGCATATTGCGTACTGTGCTGGAGCGATCTTATTTTTTGACTGTGCAAAAGCATTATGTAGGGCCAAAAACGTTGTAGGAATCAGTAAAAACAAGCGTAAGGTGTGCTTGGCCAAAGCATTGCCTTCATTAATCATCGTATTCCCTTGTTTTAAGAAAAAGGTTTTCGTTACGCTAATATCAGAACTACAAATAGCGTATACTGCTGCATCTATTATGCAACAAAAATTGAATCTTTAGGAAATACATGAGAGTTATACAATTATTGGCATTGGTTCTTTTGGGTGCGTGTGCGCAACCAATGCTGCGGGCAGAATCAATTTTTGATTCTACATTTTTTACCAAGACCAAGCAGGGATCCGAGCGAAATGCCTGGACGTGGTTTTATGCAAAGCAATTTGATAACGCGGAACGAGCTCAATTTCACAACAAAAATCAGGCTACCTTCCTGCAGGTTGATACGCAACCATTTTCGCAGCTTATCTTTTCATGGAACGCATTAAAGCCAAACACGGGCCATTTTAGCTTTTATGTGCAAGCACGGAGTACGAAAACAAAACAATGGTTGCCGTGGCATAAAATGATCGATTGGGGCAACTCTATTCAGCGCTCTTATATAAGCAAAGAACATGATTCGCAAGGCATGCATGTGCGGCTGGAAGTGCCAGATTTAGCAGATGGCTATCGCTTGCGTGTAGAGGCCCACGATGGCGCTGATCTCGGCGAACTGCGTGGCTTGTTTGTAAATATTGCTGATCTTAAAAAATTTATACCTGACGCAGGTCGGAAAATAGCGCCGGTTTTAAAAACCGTTCACGTAGATGATGTGCCAAAATATTCACAGATGGTTTTGCAGCACCCCCGTGCGCCGCATCTGTGTTCACCAACTTCATTAAGTATGTTGTTGGCCTATGTGGCCAATGCACCGGTTAATCCCGTGCAAGTCGCGCATGAAGTGTATGATGCCGGCCTTGATACTTTTGGCAGTTGGCCTTTTAATGTTGCCTTTGCTTTTCAAGCAACGGGTTGTCAACGAGCGTGGTGGCATATGCGATTACCTTCATTTGTAGATTTACATCGTCAGCTGGCACGTGGTGTGCCAGTAATGGTGAGTGTGCAGGGGCCATTAAAGGGTGGTGCAACGGGCTATACCTCTGGTCATTTACTGTTGGTAGTGGGCTACGATGCGCGACACAAAAAGGTTATTTGCCATGATCCGGCATTTGATGCAGATGAAAAAACAGTAGTGAAATATGATTTAAATTCATTCCTAACAGCATGGGGAAGACGACACAACTTCGCAATCATGGTCGATTCTGGCGTTGCGTAGTGATACACTTAAGGAGAGAAAGTTATGCGTTACTGTACATTATTACTGCTGCTTATGTGTGCAACAGCACACGCGCAGCTGAACAAGCTTAATCGCTTTTTTTATCATCGCGGTGCTATTACCGATAACATTGGCTGCTACTTTGCAGAGCGTCCTGTCGTGAATCTCATTCCGGTTCGCAAAGTGGCTGAGAACCAGGCCGTGGTTAAATTCATGATCCCTAAGGCTAAGGTATCATCCGCTGAAGCTCGTGCGGCGATCGATCGTATCAATAAAGAAGGACGAATAACGCATAATGCTCCCGGATCTCAACAGCTCAATCAAACGCAGGTAACGCCGTGGTATAAAATTCAAGTGGCTGAAGTGACCACCCCCATTGACGGGATCATGTTTCAATTTTCATTTGACCCCAGAAAGGTGCGTATTACCTACGCTACCTTCAATTCAATTCAGCAGCAGCCTGGCGTTGTATTCCAATTACATCATTTGGATGTGCTTGAACAATTGAAAGATCACAATTCAGCGCCGCACCGTTTAGCAAAAGGCACTAGGATTGTGATAGATCAAGGCCATGGGGGAGAAGATAGCGGTGCCGTAGGCCATTTTAATATTCGTGAAAAAGATATTGCTTATCAAGTAGGGGCAAAGGTTGCACAGCATTTACAGCACGCCGGATTTACGGTGGCAACAACGAGAGCGCATGATGTATTTGTACCACTTGATGAACGAACTACCTTTGCCAATGAATGGGGCGCAGATCTTTTTGTTTCGATTCACGCCAATAGTTCACCGCGCCCTACAACGGCTGGCATTGAAACCTATTTTCTAAATCTTCCAGCAACAGTCGATGTGTATACTGCCAATCACCATAACATGAGCCAGCAGCGCCAAACATGGCGAGATGAGCAGAGTGCAATTCTGGCACAAAATGTTCACCAGCTCACCTTGAACAGTATTCATCGAAATTACCCAAATGTGCCTGATTTAAAAGTGAAAAAGGCAATCTCTCAGGTGTTGCTTGGTACCAACATGCCATCGGTATTAATTGAACTTGGCTTTTTATCAAATGAACAGGAAGCAATCCGTTTAAATACGACCACGTATCAAGATACGTTGGCGCGTGGTATTTGTGATGGCATTACGCAATATTGCGCCAAGTATGCATAAATTTTGGGGTTCGATTATCTCAGCGTATTGCTTAAGACAGCGACTAGCAAAATACACTCTTTTAGGCGAGTGGAGCCCCGCTCGTCGAAGCCAAGAGAGTGGTATTTTGTAGGAGCGTTACATGAGAGTGCCTTTACTTGTCAGAAATATACGACAGCCAAACTGCTTGAGAAGAAACACTATGATGGCACGATTGAGTAACTTATTTTTAATACTGCTTGGTGCATTACCGCTTGAAGCGGCCAACCGAAGTATTTTGCGACCATCGGTACATGTGCCCGAAATCACTACCTACTGGCAACATGAGCCCGATAAAAAATTTACGCTCAAAGATTCCCACCTGGAATACGGCCCAATTTTTCGGCCCTACGATAAAGAGTTTTTTGATACCCATCTGTTACCGCACCATGCCATTTCGTTCCGCCGTGATACAACGCAATCAGTACCGGGTGAAATATTGAGCCAGCTCATTGAAGGTTTGCTCAAAGAGCTTGCCCAACACAGAAAGCGTTTTACCGATTTTGAAGTGCTGAAGGATACTGATTATAGCTACGTAAATGAGTGCGGGGCTTTAGTGCTGAAATTTAAAAAGTATCCGTTTGTCGTAAAACTATTTTCTGAAACGCCAAAAAACTTTGTTTCACCATTTAGTAAAGGCATGGAGCCAGGCTTCTTTTTTATTATGGGCGGTGGCATCATGCGCCATTTAACTGGCTTTACGCGAATCAAAAACCTTGAAGAGATACAAAAATTAGTGCAGCACGACGCCTATTGGTCAAAGGTCGTCGACTTTCCGCGGAAATGGTATTGGCTGCCTCAAGAGCCGCGCTGGCTTGTGGTAGAGGGAAAGAATATGGGAAATTGCGATCGGGGCTATAAAACAACCATTCCAGGGCTCTATGCTATTATTGCTGACTGCATCAAGGCCCAAGATAGGCCGTGGTTTGATTTTGTAAATTCAAAAAGGTGTTTGAGATTGAGCCAATTTGCCCAATACCGCATTGACCCACATTTGCAAAATTTCATGATCGAAGAAGACACTGGAAAAATGGTTGTCATTGATACTGAAAATTTCCGTGCGCTCGTTGGATTGAAAGAACGATTCGTGGTAGACAGCTATTTTGATTGGTATAAGAAATTGGCAACCAAATGTATGAAAGACCGCTTTTTTAGAACGAAGCGCGATCGCAAAAATGCTCAGTTAGCCAATTGGGATGTGTATACCTCTTAGCTCAGAATTTTTGCTTCCAACGCCATCAGTTGTGCTGAGAAATCAGGAGACGACTCAATCCAATTCTTAATTTTATTAAATCCGTGGAGCACCGTTGAATGATCTTTGCGCCCCAAGAAATAACCAATTTCTTGTAACGATTTGCTCGTTAATTTTTTCATGAGATACATGGCAACTTGCCGAGCGAGCGCGAGCTCTTTCGTTTTACTTTCCGA
>DAIDHG010000013.1:0-1527 GCA_027452085.1 bacterium | reverse complement strand
AAATCGCTCAAGTTATATGAGTAATGTTCGCACACACGTTTTACAATACGATCAAAGTTAACGGCATTGGCAATCTTTTCCTGGCCATAGCGCATTAACGCACGCTTGGCCGCATCTAAGTTTACCTGTTGCTTGGTCAGGGCTGCTACGGCCATGACCTGAATTAACGAACCTTCGAGCGTGCGCACATTGCCGGTGTTGCGTGAAGCGAGAAAGAAGGCTACCTCATCAGGAAGGATTACATTATTTTGCTCAGCTTTTTTCTTTAATATGGCCACCTTCGTTTCCAGTGAAGGCGGAAGAATGTCTACAATGAGGCCGCTTTCAAAACGTGAGCGCAATCGATCTGCAATACCACTGAGTTGATGGGGATAGGTATCAGAGGTAAATACGAGTTGCTTTTGTGCGTCGTATAATGCATTGAAGATATGGAAAAAAGCTTCTTGCGTCTGCTCTTTATTGGATAAAAACTGCACATCATCAATGAGCAATAGGTCTACATCTTTGTATTTAAGCTGAAATTGATGAATTTTTTCAAAGCGGATGGAGTTGATGTAATCCTGCACAAACCGCTCAGCCGTTTGATACAAAACTCGCGCTGATGAATTTTGTAAAGCGTTGCCAATGGCATGAAGTAAATGCGTTTTACCTAATCCAGAAGGTGCGTAGATGAATAATGGATTACATCCTTTTTGATCTTGCGTGACTGCAAGCGCAGCTGCGTGTGCCAATTCATTATTTGGTCCGACCACGAATGAATCAAAGGTAAAGGCGCTATTAAAGGGTTGAATTTGGCTCTTGTAGCCCACCATCGCAGCGGCTGGTATCGATCTCTTGGTAAGGCTTGGAACATTGGTTATTGGGCTGGTAGTTCGTGGTTCGATGCCAGTAACTGCTGATGCTGGCATAAAACTTTTGCCTACATTGGATTGACGGAGCTCGGGCGGCGTGTCGAATAGTTGGGTTTGATGTGTTTGTTTAGATTCTTCATGGGGCTTTGATGCATCTGCAACCGCAGGTTTTATACGAATGGTTTGTTGCACAGAGTCTTGGGCAAGAAAGGCGATAGTAATGGAATCAACATTAAATAGTCGCGCAAGATGCTGTTCGAAGAAAGGCAAATAATGTTGCTGGAGCCATTCTCGCACAAAGCTATTTGGTGCCTCAAGAAGCACCGTTTGATCGTGTATATTCCATTGCACAAGCTTTACGGCGCGCAACCAGGTTTCTACCATCTGGCTGCCAGCTTCTTGCTTTGCAATGTTGAGAAATTCTTGCCAAATCCCAGTCATGGGGTCTATTACCAAATATATATTTTTACAGAGCTCTCCCCTCGTTTCATACCGTGATCTTTTGATGCAATGAGCATCTTGTGAAAGAAGCATTTTTTCAAAACACAGAACGAGAAGGAATTTTTAGTTGTTGGGCGGTAAGTGTAGAAGGTTGTGCTGCATCATGCAATAGACTGCTCCCATTGCTCAGCATCGCACTATTTGCTCACAACACAATCGTGAGTCTGTGCAGTAG
>DAIDHG010000012.1 GCA_027452085.1 bacterium | reverse complement strand
AGTTCGTGAAGCGTTATAAAATATATAATCCATGTCTACTTTTATTGGACATTTATGTAGTCTGCAAACTGCATCGGATGCAATACAATAAAATTATTCTTCCGTTATCTCGCTTCCTTGAGAAGCGTGCTGATTTACTTGCAGGTAAAGCATTAGGCAACAATATAGGCGGCATGAAATGTTTCTTTCAAAATCATCCCGTCCTGCAAGATCATCCCGTTGTGCAAGAAATCGAAGAACTTTTGAAGGAAAATCCACACGACCACGCGCAAATAAAAAAGAAACTCATTGAGCTTAAAAGCCTTGCTCTGGCTATTAAAATCCCTGACTTTTGGAAAAATGAAACCCATCCCGTAGCGAGTGAACGAGTAGCCTACCTTGCACAAGCAGAAATTGAGCGAATGTCTTATGAGGCTTAGCATTAAACTTTGACCAAAAAGCCTCCTTGCCTTAGCCTGTAAGGCATGAGCAACATCAATTCATTTCAGCCTTTTCGCACCAAGCAAGCACCGCCGTGTTATACCCATAACAAGGTCGACTGCGCTACCTGCCCGACCACCGCGCTTATTGAATTTTTAGGCTCAGGCATCATCAAGGGCATCGGCCCGTCGACTGCCGCCAGCTTAGTCGCAAAATATGGCGAAGATATCTTTACCATTCTGGATCAGCAGCCTATGAGGCTGAGCGAAGTCTCCGGCATTGGCATTAAAAAGGCGGCCAAAATAAAAGAGTCTTGGGAAAAGAATAAAGGCGCCGTAACCGTTATGCGTTTCTTGCAAGAAAAGGGCATTACTCCTGGCTATGCGGCGCGCATTTACAAACATTACGGCAACAATACCATTCCAATCGTGCAAGAAAATCCCTATCGCCTTGCCGAAGAGGTGTGGGGAATTGGCTTTAAATTAGCCGACACTGCTGCTCAACACCTCGGCTTTGGTCGTGAGTCTATAAAACGCATACGCGCCGGCATTGCCCATGCAATAGGTGTTGAAGTGCAACAAGGCCATTTATATGCCGAGCTTGAAGATTTAAGGTCCAAAGCCGCTGCGTTACTTGAGCTCGACCTTACTGCCTATGCTGCGCAATTCAAGCTTGCCTTTCAAGAGCTGCATGCGCAAGGCAAATTAAAATTAATTAGCCATTTGGAAAAACATTATGTGACTTTGGCTCTGTACTATTTTTCTGAAAAAGGGGTGGCTGAGCGCGTTAAACATTTGATGAGTCGGCCATCGGAGAACAGTTTCAATATTGCTACCATATATGATCAAATCAGATTGCCTGATGCACGAGGCGTAACGCTCAATGAGCAGCAGCAAAAAGGAATTTTAACTGCCCTACAAAATAAGGTGACAATTATCACGGGCGGGCCCGGCACTGGTAAAACTACCATGATCAAACGATTGTTGGATGTTTTGGATGAGCAAAAAACACACTATAAATTAGCTGCACCAACCGGCCGGGCGGCAAAGCGCATGAGCGAAAGCACCAAGCGCTTTGCCATGACGTTGCATCGCCTTTTAGAATTTGATCCGGCCACCCGAGGCTTTGCCTGCAATGAACACAATGCGCTCAAGTTGGATTATTTAATTGTCGATGAAGCTTCGATGCTGGATATTTTCTTGGCCCAAGCGATCTTGAAGGCTTTGCCGTATAATGCTCATCTGGTGCTCATCGGAGATATTGATCAGCTTCCAGCTGTTGGCGCCGGCAATTTCTTACACGATCTTATTGCAAGCGCAATCGTGCCCACCATTCATTTGAACTATATTTTCAGGCAAGCGCAGGATAGTTTAATTGTAGTAAACGCGCACAATGTAAATGCTGGAAAATTCCCGATGAGCTCGCTAGAAAATGCCAAAAAAGATTTTATTTATATAAAAGAGATGCTACCCGAGCAGATGAATGAGCGGCTCACGGAGATTTTTACCTCGACCTTGCAGCGGTATCACATTGCACCTGAAAATGCCATGGTGCTCACCCCAATGCATAAAGGCATTGTAGGCACCGGGGAAATGAACAATCATTTGCAGGCACTCTTTCAAAACAACACCCCGCCCACCCCGAGCGCTTTGCGCAGTGAAATGTATCGAGGGGCAAACCGCAAAGCCTTTGTGCGCAATCGGTTTGGCACAACCTACTATATTGGCGACCGCGTGATGCAGATTAAAAACAACTACGATAAAGAAGTTTTTAATGGCGATGTTGGGTTTATTAGCGATATCTCATACGCCGATCAAACATTGGAAATTTCATTTGATGCAAAGCGAGAAACAGTTATCTACGACTTTGATGAGATAGATGAACTTACCTTGGCCTACGCCATCTCAGTGCACAAGAGCCAAGGCTCAGAATATGATGCGGTCATCATTCCGTTATTTATGCAACATTTTATGATGCTACAGCGAAATTTACTTTACACCGCGATTACCCGAGCCAAGAAATTGTGCATCTTAGTCGGCCAACCAAAAGCAATAGCGCTGGCTATCAAAAATAATAAAGGTAGCCAGCGCATTACATTCTTAAAAGAATATTTAATTACAGAGTTGAAGTGCCGTTAAATCTTTGGGCCACCAGGCACTGAAGAACTTTGAGCAGGGCGATCACCTACATATTTTTCAATAATCTCAAAATTCTTTGGAGGTATTTCCATAACATAGTTATTACCCTCTTTACCCAACACATTGCGCTTGTATAGTAAACACAAAATAGCGCCATCTTCAAATTTAGTGCATTCAACCTTATCGTCATTCTTCATAAACACTTCATAATTTTGTGCCCCGTGGCGTGAAGAAGGGCTGACCCTCTCAATATCGGCAGCAAATATCTTATAAGGATACTGACCTTCAAGACGCTTATACCAAGGGTAAGGCAGATCAGTAGTACAACCAACGGTGCCAACGATAGCTATCGAGGCAATTAATGAAATAAATAAACGACGCATCATAGTAGTTCTCCTTGTTTTTGATGCTAATAAAAATCATTACTCACTACATATAATTTGAATGGCATCTACTGCCCCGCCTGCGCGACCGGCGTAGCCAATAATTTTCCCATTACCCCCACAGCTCAAATTGGCACTGTGATCGCCGCCTGGCCCACCTGCTTCGCCTACAACTCGTAAACGAGTATGGTCGTGTTCATCTACCCAGGCAGTAATGTGATCAACAAATGCACCAGATTTTACGGAAATATAGGTAAAACCTTCGTTATTTTTGATACTAAACGGCTTTCCTTTAACTGTGCCCATAGCTCCCAAATCCGTGCCATCCGAGCAACGCATACCAAGCGAGGTGATCACCTCAAATTGCATGTGATACAATTTTCCCATGCCTACGGTACCGTAAATTTCGGTAACAAAGCCCTTTTTGCAATAGCGCGGCTTGATTTCTTTGCCACCGGAGCCACCCGCTAACTCAGTTATTGTGCCCCGACCAATTGAGGCTGGGCCACCAGGCGGTGATGGCAATTCTTGTTCTTCAGCCGCCAATTTTTTATCTTGAGCAAACGGCTGCGTTCTTTGCAAACCGGCAAGCCGGCCACTGGATGATTCAGAAGTACCGTTGGCCACACCAACAACGCCAGCAATCAGAATGAATGAAATATAAATTCGACGAAGCATACTTCTCCTTTTTTGGCTCTATTAATTAGATACTACAATAAATTTACTGGGAATTTCAATATGACACGTCATTAATGAGCATTATGTCCAGCGCTTGGCAACACATAAGCAGCACAAGGGACAGCTAAACCGCAAACATTTAAGCAAAAATAGGCAATCTCACCATAATACTTCTCGTGATTAAACAATATGAGAGTAGAGATAATATGAGGCTCATCTCTTGTTTTTTAGATAGTATATTTATTACATTTTGTAGTGCGACACACCTGTTTAAAATGGCACTGGCAAGGTAAGCTAATAAATATGAATCACAAAGCAGAAACATTTATTATTCCTGAGTATGAACTGGAGATTACGGCCAGCCGGGCCGGCGGTCCGGGAGGCCAGCATGTTAATAAGGCGAGCACCCGAATTACCGTTCGCTGGAACGTACGTAATACCTTGGCGCTGACCGATGAAGAGAAGATCCGGATTGAAGGGAAGCTACAATCGCAAATCACCGCAAATGGTGATCTTATCGTGAGCTATGGTGGTTCACGCAGTCAGCAACACAATAAAGAGTTTGCCATACAAGAGCTCACAAAAAAGATCCGCAAAGCCTTGTTTGTTCCTAAAAAACGACTCAAAACAAAAGTGAGTAAAGGGGCGAAAGAGGCTCGCCTCGAAGCAAAGGCGCGGCACAGCGAGATAAAAAAGCTGCGTAGTCAGAAATTTGAATAATTATTTACGCGCCTTTTTATCCATCAATGAACGCATTAAATGATCTTCAATGGTCAGTAAGCGGTTATATTTTGAAACGCGCTCACCGCGGCTGCAGCCTCCGGCTTTTATTTGGCCGGCTGAAGTGCCAACTGCTAAGTCAGCAATAAATGAATCACAGGTTTCGCCTGAGCGATGAGAAACAATCGTATTCAAGCCATTTTGCTGGCAGAATTGGATTGCCTGCATCGCTTCGGTAATGGTGCCAATTTGGTTTGGTTTAATAATCACCGCATTTGCCGCGCCAAGTTCTAACCCCTTGGCTATTCGTTTTACATTCGTGACAAAAAGATCATCGCCCACAATTTGACAGGGTGTGCCATGCGTTTCTGGAGATGACGTGCGCATGGCAGGCTCGCCTTCTGGGATAGCACAGGTTTCTGTTAATTTTTGCCAGCCCGACCAATCATCTTCCGCCAGACCATCTTCGATTGAATAGATAGGATATTTTTTGGCTAATTCAGCGTAAAGGCCAATAAGGTCGCCCGCGGTAACCTTCTCGCCATACCAGTCATAGCGCTTTGTATCTTTGTTGTAAAACTGGCTTGCGGCAACGTCGAGCGCAATACCAAATACTTGTGAATTTGATTTACCCATCTTCACCATGGTGTCCATGATACAGTCAAGCGCATCGATATCATCTTCAAAGGCACAGGCATAACCGCCCTCATCACCGACGGCAACCATTTTCCCCTTATCGCGCAGCACTTGTTTTAACTGATGCGAAAATACCATGCCAACTTCACAGGCTTCTTTATAGCTCGCCACACCTAAGGGCGCCACCATAAATTCTTGAATGCGCAAGCCGTTGTCAGCATGCACGCCACCATTGATCACGTTAAACATCGGAATTGGCATTGCAACTTGGTCTTGCCCGTGCACCCACGCAATCAGCTCATACAATTCTACACCCTCAATTTTAGCTTGCGCGCGATAGAGCGCTTGGCTCACAGCCAGCAATGCATTTGCACCCAGCTTTTTTTTGTTTGGTGTGCCATCAAGTGCAATAATGAGTTGATCCTGATCGACGGCAGAAAGTTCTTTGCCAATTAACTGCGGCGCAATGACACGCTCAATGTTATCGATTGCCTTGGTCACGCCCTTGCCAAAAAGGCGTTTCCCGCCGTCACGAAGCTCAATAGCCTCATGCTTGCCAACCGAGGCGCCCGAAGGCACACACGAAGTAACCGTGATACCATCTTCAACCGAAATTTCAGCTTGAATGGTTGGCACGCCGCGGGAGTCGAAAATTTCTCTGGCGATGAGACGAGTTATCTTTGGCATTACATACTCTCAGGGAATGATAATTTTAGGTTTTTGGCTTTATTTGCAAGCCATAATCACGTAATTTTTTCGGGTCAATTGGCGACGGTGCATTCATCATTAAATCAAACCCTTTAGAGGTTTTTGGGAATGCAATAACATCACGAATCGACTCACTCTTAGTTAATAACATGACAAACCGGTCCAAGCCAAGAGCTATGCCACCATGAGGCGGAAAACCTAACTCCTGCGCCTCTAACAAGAAACCAAAATGGCTAGCCATTTCATCAGCTGATAGGCCAAGCAATTTAAATGCTTCCATCTGGACGTTATGATCGTGAATACGTATTGATCCACCACCAAGTTCAATACCATTCAGCACAATGTCATAGGCGCGTGCTTTGATATCTTTCGGATCCTGCGTTTGCCATTCACCCTTTGGCGAGGTGAATGGATGATGCTTGCTCACATACCGCTTATCATCGGGGCTGTATTCCAGCAACGGAAAGTCAACAATCCAGCAAAAGTGAAGTATATCTTGAGGAATTAAATCTAATGCTTTGCCAAATTCTAAACGCATGCGACCGAGCAGGGTCCATGCCGTTTCATATTCACCGGCAATGACAAAAATCGTGTCGTGCTTGCTCAAACTTGGTACAACCGAACGCACCCGATCAAAAAAATCTGCCGGCAGAAATTTCGCAACTGGACTTTCACAATTGCCCGCTTCATCAAACCTAAACCAAAGAAGCCCTTGGGCACCGAGTTGTTGCGCCTTAGCTACCCAAGAATCAAGCTCTGAGCGGGTAAATTGTTTATTGGGCACCACCAGAGCACCAATTTTGCCATTGGTATCCAAGGTTTGACGCAAAAATTTAAGTTGCGTGTCGGCAAAAACAGCTGAAAGATCATGTATGTGCATGCCAAAACGCTGATCAGGTTTGTCTGAACCATAGAGATGCATTGCATCATCATAGGCCATGCGGGGGAATGGGATGGCCAACTCTTTGTTAAAGATTTTTTTCCAAATATGAGCTAGCAGCTTTTCGATAATATATTGAATGTCCTTTTCATCGATAAATGACATTTCAATGTCCAGCTGCGTAAATTCAGGCTGGCGGTCAGCACGAAGATCTTCATCGCGGAAACAGCGAGCAATTTGGAAATATTTTTCCATGCCTGCAGCCATGAGAATTTGTTTATATAGCTGTGGCGATTGGGGCAGAGAATATACCCAACCCTGGTGCAAGCGAGATGGCACGATAAATTCACGCGCGCCTTCAGCCGTATTTTTGGTCAGGATAGGGGTTTCAATTTCATAGAAACCTTCTGTTTGGAAAAACTCGCGCATAGCAAAGGTAATATTATTGCGCAGTTTTAATTTTTCCTGCATATCTAAACGACGCAAATCAAGATAACGATATTTCAGGCGCAACTCTTCATCCACCCCCTCGCCTTCATCAAGCGAGAATGGTAATGCCTTAGCGCGGTTAAGAATGGTTAAATTCTCAACAATCAGCTCCCAGTTTCCCGTGGGCAGTTGATCATTAACCGTAGCGGGTGGACGTGCCACTACCTGGCCAGAGACTGAAATTACAAATTCATTGCGCAAATGTTGCGCTTGTTCGTGCAACTGTTCATTAATCGAAGGATTAAAGACTAATTGCATCATACCGGTGCGATCTCGAAGATCAATAAAGATCAACCCGCCATGATCTCGACGTCGATGCACCCAGCCGGCTAGATGAATCGTTGTGTTTACTTGTGAACCAGTTACTTGGCCGCAACCGGTTGTACGTTGAAATGAACGTTGGTTTGCAGTCATTAGAACTTAAACTCCAAGCCGATGTTTATAAAATAGGCAAGCGATGATCCAAGCGTAGGAGCACTATTGATCGTTTCGCTCGGATTTCGCACGAGATTCTTAATTGCTTCTTTCGTTACCGGCAACCCCTGTAGCTCTTTATAGTGAGCACCAGGAACAAAGAGAGCAGCCACGGTGAAGAACTTTAACCAGTCATAGGGGAATACATCAACAAACAAGTTAAGTTCTGTGCCATAGAAGTTGCTTGCATTGCTCGGCAATACTTGCTTTGTCTTGCAATCGAATGCACGTGTTGGGGAATATTGCCAATACCACAAAATATTTGGGCGAATGTATGGCTTACAACGAACTTTTGGTCGTATATGCCCAGCGGTGCCGAAATAAATCAGGTTGGTAAATTCGCTGACACGAGCAGGCACGATGGAATTTTCTAGTGTATCATCAACCAAAGAGACCGGTCGCACCAGGCGGCGCTGGCCTAAGAAGTAGGCACTTTCAACCAAATCACCGCTAAAGATTTCTTGTAGACCAATAAAGCCTTGATAATTGCCATCCGGCAATGGAGCTTTGGGATCGGTTGAACTGAGAATATTAGGCGCCTCATCGCCTGAAGCGACGCCGGTTTCAAATGCAATACCATATTGTTTATTCATCCACCAATAGGCCATATTGGTTACCAACATCCAACCGGTAAAACGAGTGCAATATGGATCGTCAAAACGATTAGTATTAAATAATCCTGAATCATCAATTTCTTGATAATTATATTGCATACCTTGCGGGGAGGTATTAATCACTGTTTGGTTTGATTTTGTGGCTGGCGCGAGCGAACCATTTTGCGTTACGTTGCTATTTACTACTTGCAGATTGGCATTTGCATCAGGAACTATTTGCAATACGTTGCGATCCCAGCCAAATACTTTTTGATGGCCGAAGTTTTTTGCAAATTCAAAACTAAATTCGAAGCCGCCACGATTGTAATCAATGGCAAAGCCACCGGTACCAAATTTACTTTCTGCATCGCCAGTAAATTCAATTTTTTGTTCAGGGTCATCGTTGTATAAAATATAGGGCTCTAATTGCAAAGTACCCCAACGCTCATCGCGCAATGGCACCAACTGCGAGCGAAAGGCAAGCAACCAGTTCCAGTGGCCAAAGCCACGAGTTGGATTATTGCGATGTTCAAAACGTTGCGCATAGATTGGCTCCATAATTGTGCCAAAATCAGCAGCATGATTGCGCAGTAAAGCAAAGTAGAGGTCATAGGCGATACGATCTTTCTTAAGATCACCGGTAAAGAGCACCCCTGGAGCATACTGATCAATCGCGTTATCACTAAAGAAACCAACTAATTGGCCGTTTAGTGCATAGGCATCACCAAGCGCAATACCCTGACCAATCTTGAATGGGTAGTAGCCAACGATCATGTGTTGCGGGTAGCGCTGATCCCAACCAAATGCAGCATTAAGTTGTGTTTTGAGCCATCCTTCACGAATCCACAACACGTGGCGCCCAAGATCGTGCGTGTGAGTGCCGAAATTCGCGCCGCCAAGATTGAGGGTAGTTTCTGTTGTGTTAACGATTTTTCTGCTTCCCCAGTTCCCTTTGTTTCGAATAGTCGTTTTGAATTCAACTGCTTTTGGCCCGGTGCATTCATCCCCTGCTGCTACGTTAAATGTGATGTCAAAGGTGTGACGAATGTAAAGCAATCGGTCATTTTCAAAGCAATCGTTGAGGAATGAGTTATTTTTTTGATAGAAGGTTTCTGGGCGATAGCGACCGGTAATGCTAAATTCGCCACACTTCTTTTTGAGCAAAAATACTGGTGGAATGACAGGGCCGGAAATATCTTCAATCTTATCGTGCTCAATAAATGGCGTTACGCGCTCGTTGGGCAAATCTCGTTGAAACGCACGAGGAGCATTGATAATATTTGGCGTACAATCACCCTCTTCAGCAGCCTCAACTACTTCTTCAGTCGCAAAAGCATATTCAAGCGGTGCTTCATACGTGCAACCGTCTGCATGCTCCGTTTCAACATACTCAACACCTTGGGCAGGCATTGCTCCTTTTTTAATCTTTTTTACCGGACTTTTTTTGCCATTCTGGATAACATCTTCGTCCTGAGTGTCGGGCAGTTCAGCCGGATTCAGTTCATTTTCCGCCAAAAACATAAAATCTTGCTCATCGGGAGCATCAACATCGTATGCCGGGGATGGAACGGGTTGCAATTTGTTGGGTGCAGCCACTGTAGCATTGATTACCGCAGCGAAAAGAAAAATGAAAAATATATGGGCACGTGTTCGTGTGTTCATGTGGGGTACGTTTCGATAATTTTTTGAGTTACTCTTAGAGGCATTTGCTTAATTAAGATAAAGCGCGTGCTACAATAGCGAGAGTATGCAATTTGGTCAACTGTTTTGTGTAAGGAAATCATGAAAAAAAAGTTGTTGCTCGGAGCACACATGTCCGTGGCTGGTGGTGTGCATAATGCAATCGCTCGCGCAGAATCGATCGGCTGTACAGCGCTGCAAATCTTTACTAAAAGCAATCGTCAATGGCATGCAGCGCCGCTCAAAGAAGAAGAAATTAAGCTTTTTAAGCAAGCGGTAAAAGAGTCAAAGCTGATCGATAAAAAAAATATTGTGGTACATGCCGCATACCTTATTAACATCGCAACAGCCAACCACGAAACTCGCACAAAATCTATCCATGCGTTAAAAGAGGAGGTCAGTCGTTGCGAGCAATTAGATATTCCTCTGCTAGTATTGCATCCCGGTGCTCGCGTTGGCACTGAAGAGGCTGATTCGGTAAAGCTCATCGCTCAAGCTATCGATAGTTCACTGGAAGCAGTTGGCGGATCAACCAAGATTTTATTAGAAACAATGGCCGGGCAAGGCAGCAGTATGTGCTCAACTTTTGAGCAGATTGCAGCTGTAATACAAGAATCACATCATAAACGTAGAATCGGTGTCTGCATTGATACCTGTCATATCTTTGCAGCTGGGTATGATATTAAAAATCATTACCACAAAGTCATGCATGAATTTGATGCTATTGTTGGCCTTGATCGCCTGCATGCTATTCATATCAATGACAGCAAAAAAGGGCTTGGATCACATGTTGATCGTCACGAAGATGTTGGGAAAGGAGAGCTTGGCTTGCCGCCATTTAAAGAGCTGTTTACCGACCCCCGATTGGCTGATATTCCAAAAATCCTAGAAACTCCTGAAACGAGCGATGACGTGATGAAAGACTATGCACGCAATATGGAAACCATTCGAAAACTGATCGAATAGATTTATTGAAATGGCGAAATGGGCCAAGAAATTTGGCTACTAACACCCACTATAAACTATCAATTTAAAACCCCTGGCTCATTGAGCTGGGGGTTTTTTGATGTAAAACAATGAAATACCATGAGCCAAGCAAAATTGCCATTGCAGCAATCAATCCCGGCAGCGCCATGTAGTTAAATACAAATGCATACGAGACTGTTAGCAGTATTAATGAAGCCGCTACTACAAACAAAAGAATCTGGGCAATCGACCATCCCTTATTGCGCAAATACATGCAAAAATGGTCTGGGCTCGGCTTGTAAAATGGAATTCCTTTTGAAGTGCGAATAATAATTAATGTAGCCACTTCAACGAGTGGTATTGCTAAAACAATTATAGGCGTAATAAAGCCCATGGAATTGTGCTGACTCCATGAAAAGATAAATGGGACCACCGAAAGCAAACCACCAATAAATAATGCGCCGGCATCACCAAGATAAATCTGTGCTTTCGGCTTGTTGTACCATAGGAATGCGAGCAACGCCCCAATTAATGAAATCATCAAGAGCGCAACATTGCTTTGCCCAAGAAATAAAGCGATGGTGAAGAAAGACACTGCGCAGCCCAATGCGGTAGTTGTAGCCAACCCATCCATCACATCAATGAGATTAAAGCCATTAACAATCGTTAAAATCCAGAGCAATGATATCGGCACGGCAATTACCCAATGTTCATGAAAAAATGACTCTTTCATAAACAACCCGCCCTTTAAAAAACACAATGAGGCAATAAATTGCCCCAAGAACTTTTGCCAGGGCGCAAGCGCTACCAGATCGTCAAAAAGACCAACCAGCAACAATAAAGAACAGCCAACAACTAAAAAGAAAAGACTATTTTCGATCGGGAAGACCAGTGCAAGACCAGCGAGAAATCCGCCATAGACGGCCACCCCGCCAAGATAGGGAGTTATTGCTTCATGCTTTTTGATTTTTCCATCAGGAATATCCACTACTCCAAGCTTAACCGCTAATCGGCACAACAAAGGCACCAACGTAAAGCACACTAAAAAAGAGAGTGCTCCAGCAATTGCAAGCTCAAATAATAACGGAATCATCATTAAACACTCTTTACTCTACAACCTACTCTACCGGTAACCCCGATTTAAGCCCCTGGATTTCGCCAGGGCCAGCAAGAGCAGGGCCACATTCAATTTCTAGGCTATTCAGCCTTTGTTTCGATGAATGCTTCAACGCGATCACCAATTTCCCAGTCGTTAAATTTATCTACCATAAAGGCGCATTCAAAGCCTTTTTGTACTTCTTTAACCGACTTTCTGTCTCGTTGTAATGAAGTAATTTTGCCTTCACCAACTTTCTTAGGACCGCGCCATACTACCACAGTGCTGTGGCTTGTGATACGACCATCTTGCATGTAGCATCCGGCAATAACACCAACGCCCTTAATCGGGAATACTTTGCGCACTTCAGCTTGGCCAATTTTCTGCTTGATGATCTCAGGCTCTTTGGCGCCTTTAATAAGATCTTTCAACGCATCAAATAATTTGTAAATAATATCGTGTTGTTCAATAACCACTTTTTCACGTTGCGCTTGGCTCAACGCACTTGGTTCAACCTTTACGTGCAATGTCACGATGCGTGCGCCTGTGTTTGCCGCGAGCATCACATCACCTTCAGTCACCGGACCAACGCCAGAACTAACGACATGCAATGGTATCTCGCCCTTGCCCGGCAGGCCTGGCAATGCACCAAGAACCGCTTCGAGTGAAGAATGGTTGTCAGCTTTCACAATTACATTAATCGCATTTTCTGGCTGAACCGCTTTGGCTGGAGCAGCTTTGCGTTCACCGACAACTTCGCCTGGTTTATGCGTGCGAGCTTGTCTAAATGCGTGTTCGGTTACTGCTTTAAATGAGTCGCCAACCACAGGCATATCATCAAAGCCGGCAACCTGTACCGGCACCGATGGCGGCGCGCTCAGTACACGTTCACCTTGTGAGTTGACCATTGCGGTCACTTTGCCCTGCGTTTCACCACACACAAAGAAGTCGCCAACCTTGAGCGTACCTTCATGGCAAATCACGGTAGCAACTGCTCCACGCCCTTTTTCTAATTTTGATTCAAGGACAAATCCATTTGCTGGCAGTGAAGGATCAGCTTTAAGATCCATCATCTGGGATTGTAGTGCCAAGATTTCGAGCAACTCATCAACGCCAGTACCAACTTTTGCAGACACCGGAACAAATATGGTGGTGCCGCCCCACGATTCAGCCAAAAGATCATATTGCGCAAGATCGCGCTTGACCACATCGATGCGCTCAGGGCCCACCTTGTCTATTTTATTGACGGCAACGATGATGGGAATTTCGGCAGCTTTTGCAATTTTTAATGCTTCGAGCGTTTGGGGTTTAACACTATCATCAGCAGCAACTACAAGCACTGCAATATCGGCAACGTGTGTACCGCGCTGGCGAATTTTAGAAAATGCCTCATGGCCCGGGGTATCTAAAAATACCAATCCGCCATGAGCAGTGGGCACTTCATAGGCACCAAGATGCTGGGTGATACCGCCTTTTTCTCGCGCGGCAACTCGTGTTTTTCGAATAAAATCTAAGAGCGTGGTTTTGCCATGGTAAACATGGCCCATAACCACAATGATCGGCATGCGTGCAACGGCATGCTCAGCAAGCGCAGCGCGCTCCTTTTGAGCACCAAGCGTTGGTGGCGCTGCCTGGGCAACTGTTTTTTCTGCCGGCGCAATTACTTCAAGACCAAATGATCGAGCAAGATCAGCAACAGCTGGAGCTGGCACCATTTGGTTCTTCGTTGCCATAACCCCTTTTTTAAGGAAGCCCAAAATAATCTCGCTGACCGATTTGTGCAGATAGGCTGCCAACTGGTCAGGAGTCATGGGGCGTAATTCAATTGATGTAGGCATTACAGGGGCAACTTCGTGTATAACATGCTGTGGTTTCATTTGACGCGGCGCGGGTACTGGCCTTTGCGGAGACTTAAAGGGCGGGCGCGGCGCATGGAATGGTTTTTTTTCTATCTGCGGTGCAACAACTTTTTGCACATGCGGTGCTTGGGCTACTGCTGGTTTTGGGGTTGAAATAGGAGCAACGGGTTTTGCAACTATAGGTGTAGGCGCTGCAAGCTTTGGCTCATTGACTACCGGTTTCTTTACCTGGGCATCAGCCGGTTTTGAAAGTTCTTTCTCGATATACGTACGCATTTCGGGAGTGACGGCGACAAAATGGGTAGCGGCTTTAAAACCACCTTTGGCCAAGAGGTCCATGAGGGTCTTGGCTGGCATTTTTAGTTGTTTTGCGTATTCGTATATGCGCATACTTTAGCCCTCGTTTTCGTCATGTTGCTCATCAGTATGCGAATCCGTGTGATCCGCGTCCTCAAATGATGATTCTTCGATTTCTTGCGGCACATCCAGCGAATGCAGACGGATGTCCATGCCGGTTAATTGTGAAGCCAGTTGAATGTTTTGACCCATGCGGCCTATAGCCAGAGATCGTTGATCTTCAGCCAACCAAACATTGGCAGTGCGCTCATCGGCAATTTCTACGCGGGCAACAACTGCAGGCTTGAGAGCATCGCGCACAAAATCATCCATCGACTCTTGGCTCGAAATGATATCGATCTTTTCGTTGTTTAATTCTTTAAGAATAGGCTTAATGCGAACACCGCCCACCCCTACGCAGGTACCTACCGGATCAATATTTTGACCGTTAGACACCACCACAACTTTTGACTTATAGCCTGGAATTCGC
This sequence comes from bacterium, assembly GCA_027452085.1. Taxonomy (GTDB): domain Bacteria; phylum Babelota; class Babeliae; order Babelales; family JABCYS01; genus DAIDHG01. The sequence continues at coordinate 8,252 of DAIDHG010000012.1, read as the reverse complement.
ACGATTCTCTTGATTTCTACTAATTTTTCGTACACTTCCGGAATTTCTAGTTCAAAAAGCTTGGCCACAAATTCAGGGGAAACGCGATCAAGAATCAGCTGATTTTCATTGCGGGGCTCAAGCAATACCTCCTTGAGTAGGCAACGGATTGGCATGCCAACAATGCATTTGTCGCCCGGGATCATAAGCGAGCTTGGCAAGAAGGCCGATTGATCTTGAATTTTGATATCAACGCCATTGCGCTCGCATTTATTAACGGTGCCAATAACGATATCGCCTTGGCGATCTTTAAATTCGTTATACACCGAGGCCGCTTCAATTTCGCGGATACGGGAAGCGATAACTTGTTTAGCTCGAATAATTTCGATTCGGCCAATTGGGCCTTCAAACGGAACACCTACCTTATCACCGAGGTCTAATTTCTTATCGATGCCGCGTGCTTTGCGCAGGCTGATTTGCAGCTCTTCGTCATCAACATTTTGCACGACCTCTTTTTCGACAAGAACATGAATTTCGTCAGTTTTTTTGTCGTAGGTAACGGTAATGGGTAAATCTGGGTAGCGTTTTTGATAGGCAGTTTGAATGCCCTCGCAAATAATGGTACTGAGGACCGATCTATCGAGCCCACGCTCCTCTACAAGTTCTTCTATAACGTCGCCTAGTCTCACTGGTGTCCCTTAGACATGTCCGCCAAAGCTCATGTTGATGAAAGGAATATTGATTCATGCAAGGCGGGAGGCGGATGTGCTTGCCTTGTAAAATTAATGGGCAGTCTTTCGACCACCCACAGGGCAGAAATATAGCATGAAATAAGGGAAAAACAAACGGAACGTGTTTATGTATTAAGCAGTTCGGCCTCAATAGCTTCAACCTCGGCCGCAAACTCTGGGGTGCTGTTCATTAGAGAACTAATTTTGTTGATACCATGCAGAACCGTCGAGTGATCTTTGCGACTCAGATAAAACCCAATATCCAACAAAGGGCGTTTGGTGTGCTTTCTAGCTAAATACATAGCCACCTGTCGCGCCTGGCTAGGTATTGTGTTTTGCTTTTAGATCGTAAAGCCTCAAGTGTAAGGCCATAGTAATTGCACACTGCTTTAACGACCTGACTCATATCAAGAGGTCGCGAAGCTTGTTGTTTCTTTACCGTGCGCTCTTCTTGCGTAGGAACTGCCGAATTTGGTACCGACTCTGGCTTGGGCTCATCACATATTATGGCCAAAAGCACCAAAAGAACATTTTTCATTGTTTTCTCCAATCTTGCTTTCACTTAAAGCGTAAAAAAAATAGGTTTTCGCCGAAAATTCATCCCCAATTGTGTACAAAAAAAGCTTATTACTAAGGCAAAAAGTAGTTGTTTTAACTTTATATATTCCTTTTTTAGCTTCTCGTTCATTATCTTAAACTTTGCACATCATCCCGTTCAAGCATTGCTCCCCGAAAAGGGATTTATCCGCATTGCTATTACTTAACTCTTTATAATCTAAGTATTTATATAATAATAGTAGGCTACCCCCATACCTGTGGACAACTCAAAAATGACACCAAAAAATTTGGCATTTCAATGACTTTTTTTTTAAGAAAGTTAATGTGAAACGTTAACGGACAACTTCCCTCCCCTTCGGGGATCAGTCTGGATGCATGTTTCAAGTTGACAAAACAGTGCACTACCTGTCCAGATCTCTGTCGACATACATAATGCAAATAACTGTTGATGAGATTGAGTTCGGTTTAGCTTGCGGCGAGTTGCTCGATTACAAATGCCAGATCGGCCACAAATGTTTTAAGGGCGGGCGGGTTGCGAAGAATGTATGCCGGGTGGTAGGTAGGAATTAGTTTGAAACCCTGCCAATCCTGCACCGTGCCGCGAGTTTTGGTGATTTTCATGTCTGCGCCAAGCAGGGCTTGAAGTGGCGAATTGCCGAGCGTGCAGATGATTTTTGGTCGTACAATCTTGATTTGATTAAACAAAAAAAGCGTCATGCAAATGGAGCTTTCGAGCGTTGTAGGTGCCCGATTGCCAGGTGGCCGACATTTGACGATGTTTGCAATAAACACCTCTTCTCTTTTAATGCCTAGCCCTTCGATTGTTTTTGTAAGCAATTTTCCTGATCTGCCGACAAATGGCCTGCCCTGCGCATCTTCATCGGCTCCAGGGCCTTCTCCGATCAACATGAGGCTCGCGTCAGGATCTCCCTCGCCCCACACAATATTTGTTCTGCCGAGTGTGCCAAGCGGACACTGCGTACAGTTTTTGAAGGGGGCGTAGAGCTCTTGAAGAAGGTGTTGTTTGAAAGCTTTTGATTCCATAGCAAAAGTATAACAGGCCTCAAAATGAATTCGCAAACTTCGTGCTTTTTATTACACGGTTGGTTGTAGGTATGCACGAATAAATGGCAACCACGCATTTCCAGGGCGTTGCTCATTGCCCAAGGCAAACGTTGTTTTTGGAAATGAGCTATGAATACGCGCCACTGGGCAATAAATTGAAATGCCGCGCGCTTGTTTATAGTTTTTACCAACATTATTGCTGACAACCGCCTGGTCAATCAATAGCAGCCCATCAGTTAACTTTTGAGCTAAGGTATTTTTCAATGCTTGCCCAGTGGCATCATCATTAAATTGGAATAGGCGGAGATTTTGCAATAGGTTGCTATACAGATGCCCTAAGTCTTTGTAGTTTGGATCATCAAAGGCGGTACATGTTTTGCAGCTGACCGCAATTGCATCACGCACGGTGCGGCCTTTTTGAGCTTCCAGGCTTTCGATAAGAAGCAATGAAATTTCATGCAAATTCTGCTCAACCAACGGCGCAACTTGCATATCCAAGGCGGATTGCGTGTAGTCTGATGAAAGATAATAGTAGGCCTGCTCATAGCTTTGTGCCATGTGCGCGGCAAAAGAACGTGAATCCATGGGCCCCTTGCTCAAAGGAGTAAGCATGAGCCTATAGTTTGCGCCCGTTCCCGGCTCTACATCCTCTGAAGCTACCATGTATTCGGCATAATCCATCACAATATCAACCATGCCCAAATCTGCACAAAGGCAGGCATCAAATCCAATCACTCCCCATTTTTTGCCATGCAATACCTGCTGGTCAATGGTGGCCAGTGCATAAGCTAAACCCTGGTTGTTGATGTAGCTTTTGTAGGCATCATCAAAGCAAACGGCGCGATTTGGCATATTTTCAAAATCAGCCTCAGTTAGATTTTCAATTCCCTTGCTCACATCATACATGCTCGGCATCGAACCATAACCAAATAATTCTGCAGTTTCAATGTATCGGGGCATAAATGGATCAATTGAACCACCCAAGCCATGATCCCACATAATAAGGGCATAATTATCGGCGGGATAGGTATTGATCATCCAAGTGCAAAAATCGACCAAGTTTTGTGGGTCGCCGCTATTACTTTGCGCTTTAGGATCTTGGAAAGCGATTTCAGGGGAATTTTTTTCAACGTAGAATCGCTGAATTCCCTTCTTTCCCGGCTCATCCCAATTCACCACGATATTGAGATAATCTGATGAGCCAACTTCGAGCATTTGACGCATATTTATCTTTGAGAACGGATGTAGGTCATTGCGAGCAGCCATGTACACACCAAAGGTCCATGCCTTTTTTGGCATTGACTTAGTTTGCGCTTGGGTGTTCCCCATGTTTTTATGTTTGCTGCGAGATTCCTGTAAAAGATAATCATCGAGCACTTGGCTTGCCTGCACGGCTGGTGCAAGAAACAATGAACCTATTAATAATCGTGTATAGACGCGAAATTTGTTGCTCATTACCAACTCCTTTTGTTGTATCTCCTTTTACCTTAAATGGTTTTGCCCTTGCGGTGCAATTGTTTGCCAGGTATGAAGGATTTTGCGTTGTTTGCCTACATGGTTTGCCCATGCAAGAGCAAGCGTAAGGCCAAAGCTTAGTTGGAAGTCAGCGTAAAAAAGATTGCTGGGCTGAAATAGTAAAACTATATATGTCGCCATGGTCACCATATGTATGCCAAGATAAGGCCGCGCGGCGAAATCGGCTCCAAATGCCAATGCCACCATGAGTATAGCCCGCGTAAATGATACCGTGGGCCAGCTCAGCAGAGCATATAACGCCAGATAACAGCCCACAATAATCCGTTTGAGCAGATAATGCAGAGGAATCAAATGCAATAACGTTTGCAGCAGAATCATCACAATAACTACATGCAAACCCGAACGTGCTAAATGATGGCTAATGCCCCAATTATTAAACCAATGACGTCCTTGAAATGCTGCGGAATGTAATTTGGTTTCTAAAGGCAGAGTATCCGCTTCAAACCGCTGTTGTTGATCAAATTTCCCCAAAAACATTAAGCAAAAAAATTTGAATGTTTGATCATCAAGTTTTTTGCTCAAATGTTTCAATAGCCGGCGATGAAATGAATCGATTTCTCGTGCAACGTGCCATGAAGGCCGTGCAATTAATGAAAGATGCGCCCGTTTGCCAAATATTTTTTGCAGATATGTTGTTCTTATCATCGAGTTACCGCTATTCTCAAATTGCTTGCGCGAACCGCGGGTCTTGGCGATTGAAATAGTATCGCCAATTAAAATGGGCGCTGGTGTATCGAGCAAAAGTTTAATACGGCGATCAGTTAAGCTCACCACAAGCTCTTGCTGTGCAGCAAAGGTATAGCGATCATGAATTTCTTCGATAGTGCCAATGAGCGTTCCGGGGGCGTCGCCAAGCGGTGATAATGGCGTGATGTTAAACTGTATATGCCCTGAAAGGGCGCCGAGCACAAAAGAAATAAAAACTATGGGGATTGCTGAACGGTCTGCAACAAAGATCAACGAAAGCATGGTAACAACGCTCAGTACAATGAGCCAAGCCAAATAGATGCCGGTAGCAGAAACAATGCCCGCCATAAGCGCGAGGGTGGCAATAAATAGTGGATGTATTTGCACAGGAATGAAAATCGACATATTGCGCTGCATATGATTTTGAATAAGATTGGGTTTCTCAAAAGAATTGGGCGACCCAAATCAAGTTAGGAAAAATAGTATGGCCTATGTTTTTAAAGATGTCCTGCCCAATGGGCTGACGGTGCTTATTCATCCGCACCACCTTATCCCAAAAGTATCAATTCAGCTCTGGTATGACGTTGGCTCAAAAGATGAGCCAGAGGGAAAAAAGGGAATCGCACATCTTATTGAACATATGGTCTTTAAGGGCACAACAACTCTTTCAGAAACTGATATTAATGAAATTTGTGCCAAATTATCTGGTTCAACCAATGCATTCACTTCATATGATTACACTGGTTTCTTATTTGATTTTCCCACCCAGCATTGGCCAATAGCATTGCCTCTGCTCGCTGATTGCATGCAAAATTGCACCTTCAAGCAAGATTTATTAAATGCAGAATTGCGTGCCGTAATACAAGAATTAAAGCTGTATCGCGATGATTACGGAAGCGTTTTGGTTGAACAGTTGCTTGAAAAAACGTTCAAAGGGCATCCTTATCAACACCCCATTATTGGATACAAAGAGCAGTTATGGCAGATGACAAGCCAAGATTTGCTTGATTTTTATCACACCCATTATATTCCCAATAATGCCGTGCTGGTGGTGGTTGGTAATGTAGATCCAGCAGAAGTGGTGACGCTTGCAAATCAATACTTTGGCCACATCCCACCAAACTGGACGTACAAGCGTAAGCCATTTGATCTAACGGCAACCGATTTTAAAAAACCCCATTTAATTACCTTGCATCGAGAAGTGCAGCAGCCAGTTGGCTTGGTAAGTTACACCATGCCCGGCGCACGCACCAGAAATGATTATAATTTGGATGTTTTGGCATGGCTTTCGGGCACCGGGGTTGGATCTCGTTTGTATCAACGATTAGTTGACCGAGAGCAACTGGCCACTGATGTTGATGCAACGACATACGATTTGTTTGAGGAAAGTGCATTTTTTTTGGAATTTGTGCCGCGTAATGCCTCATATATTGATGACATTGTGAGCATTATCAAAGAAGAGATGAGCACTATTGGTAAAGGCTTTACCAATCAGGAGATGCAACGAGCGCAAAAGAAAGCAGAAACAGCATACCTTTCAAGCATCGATAGTAATCAAAAAATTGCCTTCATGCTCGGCAAATATTTTCTGTGCACGGGCGATGAGCAATATATCTTTCATTATTTAAAACAAGATAGTGCCAAGGTGCACCAATCAGTAACTGATTTGGTTGGTACCTATATGCAGCCAGAGTTTGCAAGCACGGGCATCTTGTTGCCATTTACTGGGCATGAGCGAGATGCGTGGTTTGAGCAGCAAGAAAGAGATGATGCCCATGATCAAGAAATGCTGGCCAAACGCCAACGCACCACACCGCTTGAGCCTGCGGTCGTCGCCCCACAAGTAGTTGCTCAGCCAACAATGCCATTTAACTTTACCAAACATTTAACTATGGGCTTGGATACGGGTTTGCGTGTTTTGGTATACAACAATCAAGAGCTTCCAAAAATTGAACTCATTCTCGAGCTCAAAGATCAATATGTGTATGATCCTCAAGACAAGCAAGGCATTAGTAATTTTATGAACGCACTGTTGCTTGAAGGCACAAAAAATTATCCTGGCCAAGAGCTTGGCATTGCTTTTGAATCATTTGGTATGGATGTGAGCACAGCAGCCGGCTATATCTCCATCAGCATGCTCGCTGCCGATTTGAAAAAAGGCTTAGAGTTTTTGCAAGAGATGGTCATGCACGCCACGTTTGATTCTGACGCGATTGAAAAGGTGCGTGAACAGATTTTGGCAGAGATCCGCACCTACTGGGATAGCCCATTTGATTTTGTAGATGATTTGGTAAAAAGAAAAATATATGGCAGTCACCCTTATAGCAAAAGTCGCGTTGGCACCACAGAAACAATAAAGAGTATCACACGAGATGATCTCGTTGCTTGGTATAAGCATTTCATGAGTCCGCACGGTGCGCGGCTTTGTTTAGTGGGTGATTTGAGTCAGTATGATATCCCGCAGATTTTTTTAGAAACGATAGCGCGTTGGCAAGGGCCAGAAGTGCCCGATGTGGCCTTTCCGTTATTGCAACGCACTGAGGGCAATGAATATGATTACCAGATCAATCGAGATCAGATTGTTTTGTGCTTTGCTGGGCTCTCGGTAAACAGAGCCGATCCAGATTTTGATAAATTATTAATTGTGGACCAAATTCTAACCGGGAGTCTGCTTGGCTCAATGAGTTCGCGTTTATTTCAGCTGCGCGAGCAAACCGGTATGTTTTATACTATTGGTGGTTCGCTGCTCGTTCACGCCGATGTGCAGCCAGGTTTGGTCTATATAAAAACGATGGTTTCTCGTGAACACGTAGACGAAGCTGAACGGCTTATCCGTGCCACTATTGAAGATATTGGATCCACGATCACCGAAGATGAATTTGCCAGTGCGCGTGATGCGATATTAAATTCTTTGGTAGACGCCTTTGAAACAAATCGATCCATGGCATTAGCATTTCTGATTCTTGACCGCTTTAATTTGCCGCCAGATTATTTTGAGCGCCGCATTCAAGATTTTTATCACATTTCGCTGGATCAGGTAAAGGCAGCAGCAAATCGTGTGTTGCAAGACAATAAACTCTCAGTGTTTAAAGTTGGCCGTATTTCTGGGGCCCCATTTGCCACAGAGCAAGCAACCATCGGCACCCCAACGAGCGAAATGCCTGTTGTTAAAAAGAATGAATAAAAACAAAATCGCCGCATTTAAAAAAGAGATTTGGGACTACCATCGAGCAAATAGGCGCGATTTTACCTGGCGGCAAACAACTGATCCATATCAGATTTTTATTTCTGAAGTGATGTTGCAGCAAACACAAACTCACCGCGTTGAACCAAAGTTCAAGCAATGGATTGCAGCATTGCCGACCTTCCAAATGTTGGCAAAAGCATCTTTTCGCGAAGTTCTTACGCTGTGGCAAGGCCTTGGCTATAACCGCCGTGCACTATGGCTGCATCAAAGCGCGCAGCGCATAGTTGCCGAATATAACGGCCAGCTGCCATCAGATCCTGAAATACTTGAAACATTTCCTGGCATCGGGCCCAACACCGCAGCATCTATTTGTGCCTTTGCGTTTAATAAGCCAACTCTATTTATTGAAACAAATATACGTGCCGTTTTTATTCATTTCTTTTTTGCGGGCAAAGCCGAAATTAAAGATGCTGAAATTCGACCGCTGGTTGCGCATACTGTAGATCTCG
>DAIDHG010000011.1 GCA_027452085.1 bacterium | reverse complement strand
CCAGATTGGGTTAATTGCATCATCTGTTTATATGGAAAAAATGCGTGATGAAGTATTTATTACTATGGATGATCTAAAAAAAGCGCTTGTTGTAGCCAAAAATGATGTAAAACTCGAAAATAACCGTAGTAAAACTGAAGCGCAAAGAAATCGAGAATTTCAAATGAATCTGGTTGAACAGCAGATGCTAGATCAACAACATATGAGGTTGCATAGCGCATGCTCACAACTTGCTTCTTCTTTTTCGTCGTTAAATCCCCTCGCCTGGGGCGCTGCAATGGCAAATTTCACTTTGTCTGATATGCAAAGTAAGTATATGGAAGAGCAGCAAGCGGTTTTCCTACGAGAGCAACGACAACGTATTAATGATGAGGAAAAGGAATGATGAACTTCCTTGTTTTTTTCGCCAGATGTACTCATTCGTTGAAATGATAAAATTTAACTGGTTAAGACGAGGTGCTTAACAGAGTTGGTCTGAGGCAGAAGCTTTCCGATCATTTTCTAGTTAGCGCCCCCAACATCAAGCGAATGTTTAATTAGATTTATATTGCCTGGAAGATAAAATATTAGCCCATGTATTAAACAACATGGAAACATCATGAAACGACTCTTATTTTTCTTAAATCCTAAACGTCTTTTTTCATTGCTATTTGTTCTTGGCTCCTTCCTCTGTAGAACGATGTATTCGTTTGCAATGGCCATATTGGCGCCGGCCATTTCTATGGGTACTGCAATAAAGGTCGGTTCTGCAATAGTGGCAATACCTTTACTGCTATGGACTATTTCTACCAATATCGGATCGAGATCTCACCCAACTCCTACCGAATCAACGGTTCAAGCGCCAAACAAACATGTTCCTGGGCCCACCACGGGCAACCAATCACCACCGATCACTGGCTGGCCTACAGCACCATGCAATGATGGAGCAGGCAAACTCTCTGATGTAGAAAAGCAGATATTTGATGCGTTGCCGACGGTGGATCGCCAATCGCCACAAGCATGGCAATCAGCGGTAAAAAAGGCAGTGAACGATCGCCTGCAAAAGCTTGATAACAAATCCTTATTTACCATTCGCCCCAATGGGCAGCTCGAGATTACTCAGGCGCTGATAGAAATTCTTGATTTGGTTGCAGCACATCCCGATCAGGCGGTGCGCGATGTGTTGCATCATCTTATGCATTGGAATGGCAGCTCATCACGCACGAGCAAATGCTTTGACGCTATCTTATATAAAGCGCTTCAAAAAGTTCAGTTTAAGGAGGGGTACAGCGCTGCAGAGTTGGTTTTATCATCCAACATGCCGTATGCAGAAGATTGCGTGTATGGCAAAAAAGGCATTTTTAGCGATTCTGCCTTTGAAGCCTGTGCAAATTGCCAAAAGGCAGTTGCTGAAGCATTATCGATTGCCGCTGAGAAAATTGATTCCTACGTGGCAAGCATTCGCAGCATCATTGCAGCGCGTAATGCAAATGACCCACGCTTAATTAAATTGCCATCAAAGAACCTTGCTGATTTCCTGAGAAATCAATTTTATAGCAGGGTACTCAGTGATTATATCCGTACAGGCTACTGCTCAGTCGATCCGATGGTAACGCCTGATCGATTCGGCTGTTCTGCTACTAGGATCATTAATCGCGCAAAAATCCGCAAAGAGATTGATAACATTGTAGGCGCAACCCCAGCGCAATCGACAGCCCTAGCGCCATTAAACTATGAGCTTGTAGCCCATGCTGGTGACCCAAGGGCACAAGCGCAAATCTTGCTTGAATATTGCAAAGCCAAAGCCGCTTTACCTGGCGGCGCAACTATAGAAGAGATCTATTTCGACAAATCAGGCAGGTGCAAAATTCCTTGGGTAGAGGCTGCCATCAAAGAAGATGCTCAAGGCGATGTAGCGCCTGAATGCGGCTCATGCATAGTGGGCTCACCTGAAGTTGCTCTTCCAACATGCGGCACTTCACAACTCGATGAGTTTTACGGCAAAACAACTCAGGATCCTGTCTGCGATAATGAATTGGGTAAGGCAGGCAACATATCCGATCCTTTGGACATTGCTGCAACCTGCGGCTCGGCAATTGGTCGCTTGAATGAACTACCAAAGACAGACTGCAACCCGTCAAAGGAACGCACAGCCACCCAAGCACCGCCCCAAACCACATGCAACTATGGCCAGCAAACCCTCACTGGTAAACTTTCTCCAGCAGATCTCGCCTTAGGTGAATTAGCGAGAGGAGCTGTGGAGTTAAAGCCAGGCAAAGGGGGTATTAAAGGGTTGGAAATTCCAAAACCGCGATACACCATCCCTGAAGCGGAACAAATTATTGAAGATGCGAAGGAAAAATTAAAAGAGTTCCCCTGGCTAAAATCATTTCTTGAGGACGCCTTGATAGAGATAGAAAAAGCTAAAATAGAATTAGCCCAAGGAAAAATTCCAACAAATTTTGGCCATGTTTTGGAATTAGAGGTAGCTATGATCCTTAAAGAAATCCCAGGAGTGAAAATATTGGAGGGAGGATTCAAAATCCATGACGGCGGATTAAATGCTGAGTTTGATTTTGTAATAGAGGTCTTTGGCAAAATATTTATTATTGAATGCAAATCATTTGATTGGCTAAAAATAAGCGACCAGCGCCTCAATGCTTTGCTTCTACAAATAAAAAAACATTATGATGCTATGAATAAATACAAGACAAATATCGATAACAAATTAGGGCTAAATGGACGATCAGTAGGATATATTGTTTTAACACCTGATGAATTTCCATCACAGCTGGTTCTAGATCAACTTCCCCAGAAAGAAAAGCTTTTGGAGATTCTTGCAGACTCAGTAAGGCGCGGTTATAGATTTCTAGGATTTAATAATCTTCGGGACACAATATGAGTTTTTGTTTTTTTTATTCTTTTGCTCTAGATGCTAAATTAGATTCTGAAAACCTAAAAAAGATTTTAGATTTCTCTTCTCAATGCGGCTATTCCTTTTATGTTGTATCCGACGATGGAAAACGAGTGACCTTGGATAACGAAAGTGCTGCAAAGTTCTTAGTTAACGAACATCCTTTGATAAAAAATCATATAGGCATTGAATTATTTAAGCATGGTAAATATGAGACAGACTTCGACATCGACAAAATGGAGAAAAAAAAACTAAGTCTTCATTCGTTAAGATATGTAGAAGATTACAAAGACGTAATATCGTATATTCCTAAAGTAATGGGAATATTTCGTCCATTCAAAATAAGTTATTTCGAAATGTTCGAAGAGTATTTTTTAGATATGCCATTTCCTCCACAAGATCATACAGGCCCAATCATCTGGGGCAATCTTGCACAGACTTGGCCTATGCTTAGAGAAAGAATTGTTGGCTGCGGGTTCAAAATTCTAGATGAACATCGGCAGAATGAAATCAAAGATATAGAAACCGGAGAAAACGAGCACGATTATAGGTTCATGGCTTATTTGGTGAGCGATGAAACGGTGATTAAAGCCGAAATTAGCGGCGCTGATGTTTGCCTCATGCCTCTTAAACCATATCGTGAATATGAGTACGAAAACGGCAAAGACATTGATACGGCATATTACCTCGATCTTTACTATAAACTCGCACAGGGAGCCCTGGTCTTGGATATGGTTGAGGCAAAGAATTTTTAAAACAATCGCCCTTCTCGCTTCTCATTTGATCAATTAAAAAGGCCCGCTTAATCGCGGGCCTTAATTAATTTAAGCGTATGCTTCTTCATCGGAAGGTGGTGGCGGAGGGGGTGGGGTTTCGCTCATCCTGCGCGGTGGGGTTTCCTGCCGAGGCGGGGTATCGTTTAGCATATCTGATTCCCGCGGCGGGGTGTTTCGTTCCGTAGTTGCCGCAGATGGCCTGTTCTGTGCCCGTGGTGACGCGGGGACCATTTCCAGCTGGCTTGATGATCTAAAGTTGCCCCGAGGGGAATTTGGCATGTTTAGTATGATCTCATTGAAGTTAGATGATTCGCCCATGCTTCTGCGCACTGGATTTACGCACATATCTGATGGCAGCTCGGTAATGATTTGATCAAAGACATTCTTAGGAATTTCGAAGAGGATATCGTCAATAATGCTTTGCAGGTTGCGATCAATTTCAGCATTCAGGGTTATCTTATACTTTCTAAATAGATTCTTGAGCTGACGTGGGCTCCAACCGACCATTTTGTGATTTGAAAACACGGTAGCAAATGCCGCAGCTATAGACTCTAGCTGCTCATTATCACAATCCGCAATCTCAAACTTTGAATTTTTTGCCTTAAAATGATCGCTCATGCCACCAAGAACTCGATCGATCATATCACAAAAATCGCGACCCTCACCAGCGGCAAAATCGGTATAGCCTAGGTCAAGCTTCTTGCGCACCATATCATGGAACTTCTTATGGGTTTCACGGTATTTGGTTGCCTTATGGCGGAACCACAATTTACCCAAAGCAAACGATACAAGGCCCGCGGCTACGCTATAGCTAACCTTACCCTCAGGCGAGTTGATGAAGCTCTCTACCCCGCTTGTTGCGGTTGTATCTGTTGGCTGCGTCGGGCCAGTATTTGAGCCCGTAGATGAAGTTGCTGGGTTGATGAGGTTGTTGAGGTATTCAGCTGTGAGGGCTTTGCCAACTGTTGCGCCGTTGTACCAAACAACGAAAACGTCGTTGTTGGGTAGAGTAACGGCTCCTAAAGCGGCAGTACTTGTACTAAAGCCTTGGCTAATCGGGAACGACGAAATCAAAACATTTCCGCTTTTATCCAAGATAGTGCCACAAATTTGGTAACCATTGGCTGTTGTAGGTGTCTGAGCAGAAAAAATTACCAGCGCATTATTTCCATTATTAAATGTAGTAATGCATGCATTTGAATTAAAACCTGGCAAAACAAAATATCCATCCAAGCTTATCTCTATCATATCTCTGGTAATTGAACCAGTCGCTTGATCATAAATTGTGCCATAAAGAACATAATATGGCCCTTGCCCAATCCATATGGTTAAAACATCATTGTTAAACACAGCTGACCCAAGAATGGAATTCGCAACTTCAGCCGTTTGAGCATTGTTTTGTTTTGCAAAAGTGCTATTAAATGAAGAAAACTTTATAGAACTTCCAACCGTAGCATCAACTAATGCTAAATTCTCATCTGAACCAGGTATCAATGAAAAGAAAGTAGCTCCAGTATCCAATAGATTTGCAGGGGATAACGAATGTGTTTTATTAAATCTTTGGGCCACTATATTATTACTAGTTTTATATGTAGCAAGAATTGAATCCTGAAATGTCCTTAGATTTATCAATGGATAGCCACTAAAGGTTGCATTAGCTACAAATATATCTGTATCATTAGGCGTACCATCGGGATTAAAGGTTCGGGCAGAAATAAGTTTAGATTTTGAATCAGCCCAACCAACCATAGCGCTATTATCATTAAAAACCGCAACTGATGGTAAGACATTAGATGAAGAAATCGCAGATAGGGGAATTTGATTGCCTATGTAAGAGCCATCTTCACTCACCAATTGTAAAAAACCATTACCGCCAGCCATATCAGATGCAATCCATAAACTACCGTCGGATCTTGGGGAAAGCGAAGTTGCTTGCCCACTGTTAATGATAAATTCATTTCCAAGGTAAGCGGAGACCTTGTTCAAAGAAACTTGTGAACTAGCTAACAAGGCAAAAATTGAAAGAGACTTTAAATTATTGCTTATAGAACGAGTACCATTGCGCCATCTATTAAAATACGTTGAATTATTTGATCTAGTTTGGCTAGTTTCAGGGGCTTGAATTGCGGCACCAAGAGGCAACGCCATGGCAATGGAGAATGAAAGAAATAATACTCGATAAAGATTAGTAAACATGATGTCAAATTTCCTTCCATTAGTGCACTATGTCACTAAGGATACCCCCCCCCTAAAAGATTGCAAATGGCTGTGCTGACTCAAGACATATGAGAAAAAAGGACCTCTTTCTTTTTGGCGGCTTCATAGTACTGAAAAGGGGTCTGATTGCCTAGCCTCTGGTGAGGGCGCCAGTGATTATAGCTATGAAACCATCTATCCAAGCCTTTTTGGACATCAAAATGGCTGCTGCCACCATTATATATTCTATAAAATTCTCGTCTGGTGGTTCCATTTAGCCGTTCAACATTGCCATTGAGCTCCGGAGAACGTGGCGGAAGCACATATAAATCGATGTTGCGTGCTTTGCACGCACGTTCAAAATCGCCCATAAACTCACCACCTCCATCAACCTGAATAGACCGAATCGGGAACCTAAAGTTCTTTATGACATGGTCGAGAAATTCAGCTCCATTGGTCGCCGTGGCCTGCCTGAAAACTTTGCCAGTAGCCCATTTAGTGACAGGACATATTGCATTGAAATGCTTAATGCCATGTAAGACCCCTGGAGCTCTTACATCCATATGATCGATCTGAACAAGCTCGCCGAGCTGTATTGCCTTTTTACCTGAGGGCAGCCGTTGGGCATGTCCATTGAAGACTCGAGGTTTTGTATGCTTAGATCCAGCATGCCACCAAGCAGGCTTTATCTTTCCCCGTTTGATAAGTTGAGAAATAATACGACCAACAGTGCTTATCGAGGCTTTAACGCCATAATCACGATTCATTATGGTCGCTATCTTATTCCTACCCCAAAGAACATTGCCGTTCCGGACGAGGAGAACTAAATGTTCAATTTTAGGCTTTATGGTTGATTGGCGCAGATTATACGGTCTTCTATTTTCATTCTCGAGGCCCGAAAGGCCTCGAGAACCATACCGCTTTCGCCATCGATAATACGTTGCCTGCGGCATTTGTAATACGCGCAAGGCAGCTTCTCTTTTGATGCCACCTTTAATTAATTCTTGATAGCAGCGAAGCTTGCGTTCGCGTTCAGAAGATATTGCGCTATAATCTCTGCTATCAATCCCGTAGCTTAGGCTACATCTTTTATTGAATTCCATGGAGTTGGACCTCTCTTAAACTTAGTGGTTTTTGGAGGTCCAATTTTATCTTAAATTTTTCTCACATGTGTTTGAGTCAGGACAATGGGCATGTACAACTAATTGTTCACGCACAATATGTAAGCAGGCAAGCCGCTGGTGCGCCAATCGAATATCAGCTTCTTCTACGTGCATGAGCCAACTCTTTTGCCATGAAATAAAATCGGTCAGCAGCCGAATGCGCTCATCTAAGGCATCGATCACTGGAGACAGCGAAGCTTCATCTGCCGACACATTATTATGCCTATAATAAATCCTCATGGCATTGGCCGTATGCTCATCCTCTGATATTGATGCCACCCAATCTATAGGCACACCAATATACATATTAATAAGTGGATCATCGTGCAGCGCCCTTCGGGCGTTAAATACCGTGCGTATGCTTTGCAAAAAATACCAAGAGCCGGCGGTGATAGCCGTTGCACCAGCTAAAATATTGCCTAACCGATGCCACTTGGCTGTTTTTTGAAGCGAGATCGAAGCCTGAAGTGCATTTATTAATTTGTCTTGGGTTTTTAAATGATCTGCCCGACTGTTTACAAGCTCTTGATTGGCAATTCTTCGCCGCTCATTAATTCTTGAACTTTCGGTCATAATGAGCTCAGAAATATTCAAAGCTATTTCTTGGGCTCTTGTAAGCCTTGCCTGAGCATCTTCAAGAGATATTGGCAATTGCGGTGTGTATTTTATTCTTGCTCCCTCAAGCAGCAAAGATTCTATCGATGCCCAGTTTGCCGAATCTTGAGCTGCAAAAGCAGTCACAGTAAACAGATTTAAGTTAAAGAAACAACAGACACATGAAAGAATAAAATAGATATATTGCACCGCCTATCCTCATTGTTGGTCTTGCTCATAAATGGTAGGGGATTATAATTTTGCCTGATTTGTATGTCCATTTACTTGAATTTAAGAAAGTCTCTAATGCATATCCTCATGATTACTCTCCTACTTTTGACCAGTTGCCTATCATACACAACGAGCAGTTGCCCAACATTCAGTATAACGCGATTACCGTATAGCTTTACGAAAGCTTTTAATGCCATTCAAGGGATTAAAGATCGAGACATCAGACGCAAAGCACTACTTATGCTTGTGGATCGCTGGAATCCATATTCAGAAACGAAATATTTCGATGCGCTTTACGCAATCACCAGATGGACAGTCGAGGTTGCAGAAGAAGATCAGGAAATCATAATCAAGGGCATTTTAGGAAATGATCCTGGCGAAACGTTAAAAAAAATTCTTATTGATTCACTCACGAAAAATGTGAAGCCTAGAGAAGATCGACAGTTTCAATTTGAGGAGCTACTTCAACGCTATTTTGAAAAAGCGGTCGCAAACCCAATAAATAGGGGGATTTTTGCCACTATTTCATTGGCTGCCTTAGCTAAACTTCCAGCTTTGCTCAATGCCTGGCAGAGACGCAACGAATCACAACAGCAAAATGATAATGCCGAGCACAACAATCATGCACCCGCGCCACAATTGGAATATATCCCGCATGATCCTGTCTCACATGATGTGCAAGCAGATTCTGTAGAAGGTCAAAGTGCAGCACCCCAGATTCAGCCAGCTATTGTTTCCCCCTCCGAACAAGTTCCGACTCAAGAGTTGGTCCAAAACCTTGGCGATGAACCGAATCCCGAATTAAAAAAAGCTTACCATATTCTTGGCTTAGGAGACGCAGCCACAAATGAAGAAATCAGGCAGACAGTTGAAACACGGTGTCGCCATTACAATACTCTGAGAAATTCATCAGGCCTTTCTCAAGAAGAAATTCAGCAGAATTTTATAAAGTATAAAATGGTACTTTCTGCTGAACAAACCATCCTTGAGGCACGAGGCTCATCTTCATCAGCTCTTGGCGCAAGACGAATAAACCAGTTTGATCCTGCACAAAACGGCAATATACCTCCACAACCGGCGGGAAGAATGCTTGCCGAAATCAAAGAGCGTGAGCAAAAGCATCAGGAATAAATAACTTACGATCGCGGATGTTTCTTATCGTACACATCACGAAGATGGCTCGTATCTAAATGCGTATAAATTTGCACCGTAGATAATTGCTCATGCCCGAGCAGCATTTGCAATGAGCGCAAGTCGGCGCCTTTTTGCAAAAGATGTGTCGCCAAAGAATGGCGCAGGCGATGCGGAGAAACAACCTCTTTCATACCCACACTTTCAGCAACGCGCTTCAGCACCACCCAGAAAGCCTGGCGTGAAATAGGTTTGATGCGTTTTCCGTAGAAGATTGGGAATGCATATTCTGTTTCAATGCGTTGACCATCCTTGGTCATCAAACGAGGGAATACCTCTTCAAAATATTCGCGCAACATAGCAATCATGTGCGCCGGCAGTGGCACCATGCGTTGGCGCCCGCCCTTACCATCCACCGCTATAAAGCCAGTGTCGAAATGAATGGCTGATTTTTTCATATTTACCAGTTCGCTGATGCGCATACCGGAAACATAGAGAAGGTAAACCATCACTTTGTTGCGAACACCGATGTCTGATTTATCATCGTTGGTGCTTGATAATAAACGTTCAACATCAGCTTCAGATAAGTATTGAGGTAATTTCTTTTCCAACTTTGGCATTGCAATATCACGCGCATGGTGATCAAAGCGATGGCGCTCATGCAAGAAGCCATAAAATGCCTTTAGCGATGAAATTTTGCGGGCCAATGACCGAGCAGTAATTCGTTGCTCGTGCAAATGAGTTAAGAAAGACTTAATGGTATCTGAGTTTGCGGCTTCCAGCTCTACATTCTTTTGCTTCAGAAAAGAGATGTATTGCTCGATATCACGCTTGTAGGCGGCATAGGTATTCTGCGCCGCTCGCTTTTCGGTAAGTAGATACGTTTCAAACTTAGTTAGAAATGATTCCATCGCTTATCCCCGTAATATTTTTACCAGAAAATCCTTTTGAAGAACCATAATCACCACTCACCCTGAGTATTTTCCAATTTCTTATACAATCGCCTTACCATAAACCAGCATGCAAGCCGATTGACTGCGGCTGTAGCGAACTGCTCTTCTATCGTCAGTATGCCTTAGCAACCAAAATGTCTGCAACACTTGGGCGATCACACATAAAACAATGCTTATGGTTAGCCGTTTCTAACACACAACGGATAGTAGCCTTATACTCTTTCAGCTTCTGTTCACACCCATCTTGCTGGCACCAGCCAGTTATATAGGCATACCCCCCTTTTTCCAATTCGCTCGCAAACTCCTCAAATTTCTCTACCTGCTTGATTAGACTGTCACGCTTTTTGGTTGCCCGTGCATACATCTCAGCCTGGATCGTATCCAACATGCTTAAGGCTTCTTCTACGATGCGATCAAGGGGCACCATCTTTTTGCCCAATCCAAGGCGATCTACTAATACCGCCTGCCCAGCTTCTAAATCCCGCGGGCCAATTTCAATGCGCAACGGCACACCCTTGAGCTCCCACTTATAAAATTTAGCACCAGGCGTTTCGTGCTCATCTTGATCGATCACCACGCGCGCATTGGCAGGACCGAACATAAATCCACTTTGGCCAATCAGTGTGCCAACATCAAATTTCTCTTTAAGTTCTTGGCAGACCTTTTTAAGCTGCTCGGCATCTGCCCCTTTTCTAAAAATTGGCATGATCACAATTTGGATTGGCGCAATTTTCGGCGGCAGCACCAGCCCTTTTTGGTCACCATGCACCATCACCATCGCACCAACGAGTCGCGTGGTCACGCCCCAGCTGGTCAGCCATGGATGCTCCAACACCCCTTGGCTATTTTGGAATTGGATATTAAATGCATGCGCAAATGATTGTGAAAGAAGATGGGAGGTGCCCATTTGCAGCGCTTTACCATCCGGCATAATGCCTTCTAGGGTGAAGGTGCGATCGGCGCCAGCAAAACGCTCGCTCGCCGGCTTTTCTTCGCCAAAGATGGGGATTGCCAAATATTGCTCGACCAAATCAATATATTCATTGAGCATCATCTCCACTTCCTGCTCAGCTTCTTCCTTGGTTGCATGAGCTGTGTGGCCTTCTTGCCAGTAAAATTCCGTGGTGCGCAGAAATGGGCGTGTGCGCATTTCCCAGCGCATTACATTTGCCCACTGGTTTAACTTCATCGGCAAATCGCGCCATGATTTAATCCAATGTGCAAACATATAGTGAAACATTGTCTCAGAGGTTGGCCGAATTACATACGGCTCTTCAAGCTCTTTACCGCCAGCTTGGGTGACCACCGCCAATTCTGGCGCAAAGCCTTCAACGTGCTTTGCCTCCTTTTGGATGAACGACAATGGAATTAATAATGGAAAAAGCACATTTTGATGGCCCGTCTTTTTTATCTTGGCATCAAGCACTTTCACAATATTTTCCCAAATGGCGGTACCATACGGCCTGACAATCATGCAGCCACGAACAGGCGCATTATCTACCAACTCAGCGCGATGAATAACTTCTTGATACCATTCAGCAAATTGAGTATTTATATCTGGCAAATTTTTCATGAATTTTCTTTCGCTTTGTCTCTCCAGCTCACCGGCCAAGGCCGATAAAAAATGATTTTATCCAAGAACCCCGGGACCCTGAGTCGAATCGAATGGGTCATAATAGCCTTGTTTCAATTCTTCTTGATAAAAAATGTATAGTCCAATCACTACTAAAATCGCGGAAGCAAAGAAATCCCACGTCACCATTTCATTTAAAAACAACCAACCAAGCCCCGCTGCAAATAACGGCGCGGTAAAGCCAGCAAAGGCCAATAAGGTGGCCGTGTATTTTTTTAAAAGCTCGGTATACAACATTGAAAATAGGAAATTGGAAACCACAACAACAAGCGCCGTATTTAATGCAAAGACCGACATATTGGTAACCGGCACAAACCAAGCAGTGGCACCCCACGACTCAAAGATGAGTGAGGTTATGAGTGCCAATAAGCCGCCACCAACCATGGCAATACCATTCAGAAAGGATGAATCATATGCGTGTATTTTTGCCAACTCACGAACTACAATCCAACCATATGAAGATGCGGCCACAGCACCAAGCATCATAATTTCTGGCCAATAGCCCATGATGCCAGCTTGCTTCACCACTTCTGCCGGCGCTAGTATCACCGGTAAAAAAGCCAAACATCCTAAAATTAATCCAAGCCATTTTTTAGGGGTCATGATTTCATGAAAGACCCAATACGAAAACAATGCTGAAATGAATGGTGATAGATCATAAAATAAGCACGCCTTAGCCGACGTCATATAATCAAGGGCCACTAAATCAAAAACATATGATAAATAAATATAAGCAAGAATAGCACCGGCAAAGAGACCATAATGTTTTTTAGGAATATGCCACGGCGCGTTGCGCTTTTCCGGCGGCTGCATAGCCGAGAGCTCCGTGCGCAAATTAACTTCATTGCGCATTCTTTTGGTAGATGCAAACCAGTAGTAGACCAGCAATACCGCACCGCCAATAAGCATACGCACTGCTACATAAAAAATGGGAGCCGCGTAAGCAAGCGCTGCTTTGGAGATCGTAAAGGTGCTGGCACCCAATAAATATAGAATGGCGATGAGTAACATGATGCTTGCTCTACATAATCAATTAGTAATGGTCGACCAACGAATTATAGAGAACAATGATAAAAAATATAGCTGCTGTTTTATGTTGAGTTACTCTTTCTCAGTAAGTGAATTGTCGGCTCGTTTTTTCTGCCGTGCAACTTCTACCCCAGGCTCATTCTCTGAGGAAAGATCCATCATCACGTGCCGTGCTTGAAGCTCCTCTTGCAAACGCTGTTCTGCTGGCTGCAGGCGCAGCCGTTGCGCTGCTGGTGGCTGCTCTTCTTCCGATGCGTCATCATCATTAGCGCGCCCCCTTTTATTGGCAATATGAGGCAACATAAATCGCCTTTCCTCTTTGAGGATTTTAGCGCGCTGTGCTGCGAGATGCTCAGTAATTTCTTCAAGGATTGGGCCTTCTTCTTCTTGCGCAGGTGTTATTTCATCAGCGCGCCTTTTCATAGCAAATCGCGGCATCGGTTTTCCGGCCGCCTTTGGCGCCAGCTGATCTTTAATTGCTTTTATGATCCCGCTATCCATGCCTAAGAGGCCAATAGCTTGCTGAATTACATCCTGGCCAGATTTATTGCGAGTGAGCAACATCTCTTGAACTTTAGGCCCACCAAATTGAGTCAATATCCAGAAAATTTTGGTGTAGGTATCATCATTTTTTTTAATCTCGTGAGACAATAACTCAAAATCACCCTTCCAGAGCGGGCTGTTTAAAATAAAATTACGCTTGTCAGCAAACGACTTTACAACCAAATGTAACAGGTTGTTGCCTTGGGCATCACGAATTTTTGAGATATCAATTTTGACATTGCGATACGTTTTAATTTGACTAGTCACAATCTTTTTAAACTCTTGCCGTATGATATCAACCTCACCTTTTTTTGTAGCATTCATTAAACTTTTTTCCGCTGCCTCTTGGTCAACCATCTTAAATTGAAGGTTAACGTTTACCGGTAGTTTCAATTGCTCAGCCAACTGCCTTTGATCTAATGGTATAGGGTTATTATAAAGATAAAGCGCTCGCAACGCCGTCAGGCCGTTGAAGACCCCTGCCGGGAGTGTGGTCAGTTGGTTGTTATAAAGATAAAGCAGTTGCAACGCAGTCAGGCCGTTGAAGACCCCAGCCGGGAGTATAATCAGTTGGTTTTTATCAAGATCAAGCACTCGCAATGCAGTCAGGCCTTTAAAGACCTCAGCCGGAGAGAGTATGGTCAGTTGGTTCTGAAAAAGATAAAGCACTCGCAACGCAGTCAGGCCTGGGATGTGATCTGCATCAAAATCTGTCAAGTCAGTAAGGTTTTTATTACTCAGATTTAATGTTCCGCCTTTGACCTGATTATCAACTTCTTCTTTGTGCTTACGATAATAGTCTCGAAATGATATGCCCTGGGCCCGCACCCTTTCTTCTGCTTCATTCTTTACTTTCTTTTCTTCAAAAGCAGAACTGCTTGCGGCGTTTGCGAGATATGAGAAATTCAGACAAATAACTATTGCTGCCAACAGGCGATGCTGTTTCATTGTTATTCCTTTTTTTGCAGATCAATTAATCTTCTGCTCTTATAAGGTACAAAAATCGTTACCAGAAATGCAATGGCTTTAACGCAGCCCCATCCAACCACCAGGCGCCCGTATGGGCAATATAAAAAATGGGGCGATGCCAATGGAGGGATTGAAATTTGGCGCCGAGAAAAAGGAGCCGCTGATAATATGATGCATACCAACTATCGTTGACCAGGGCCAAGACCGGCACATTCTTGGGCGCTTGCGGGCAGGGGTCGGCGGCGGCTACGTAGAGCTCCCAACAGATTTGGGGAATGAGTTGGAAGGATGAGTGGCCTACATCAATAGTACAAAGTCGACAAGAAATTTCATTTTCCGCCTCCTTAAACTCTTTATGGCCATTTAAAAAAATATTTTTGATATAGGCCGAATAATTAAAAGGTGAGGGCACCGATTCAACAAAGGGAATGAGTTTTGCTTTAGCATAACTTTTCGTTATCAGAAGGTTGTTGCATAAATATAAACAATTATGGAGCTTGGTTTCGTTTTCTTCGTTCACCTCATGATGCCCGCCAAAAAGTAACGTGAGATCATTGCTAACTCCTTGCAACAATATTTCAGAAGCATGCGGGCAAGAATTAACTGGAAAGCAGCATGATGATTCGGGCATTAATATGAGGCGAATATCAGGTCTGTGCTTCTTCAGCTCACGTATCTTTTGCGAGATCTCTTGGGTGATTTCACAGGGGTTTTGATGTGGCCATGGTCGAGCTGAAATATAACCCACCTCATTTAAATTAATGGGTGGCTTGTGCAAGGTCGGCTGCCATACCCACCCAACTATAAAGGGCGCAATAAAAACAAGGCTCCATTTCCTGTATGATTGAAGAAGGATCAAGATCGCAAGAAGCCCTTCCGCACCAAGCAGATGAAGCATGGCTAATGTTTGCGGCATTTGGGCCAACGGAAGCAATGGGTTTATTAGAAGCACTCCTTCTACCCTGCCAAATATGAAAAGGCATGCGCGTGATAAAAAGGCGAAGAATAGAAATGTTGCGATGGCAAAAGAAAAGAAGGAACCTTTGGTAATTCGGAGCAACCAGTGCGCAAGCCAAAACCAGCCGGCCGCCATCGTGGAAAAAAAGATGATTAGAGCCAGATAGCCCATGATAGATGACCACCCTTCTCGCATCCGAAACAACAATGGAATGACGGCCATGAAATGAAGCCCAAAAAATAAGCAACCCCACATAAAGCCTTGCAAGGCGGTGGGGTGCATGTGCTGAAATGCATAAAACAGAGGCATTAAGAAGATAAGGGCGAGCCACCAGAGCATTGGCGGATAGAGAAAGGCCAGGGCGCCGAGGCTGGCGCTCAAAAAGATGAAAAAATGGGTAGATGATCTCATGCCAACCATGGATATTCTCAAAAAAAGCTTGCTGCCATACTATTTGAGCGAAATTGTATCAGCAAGCAAAGGAAATCCTATCATTGGATGCAAGCAAATGGCTAACCACCCTTTTGACCATAGTGCATAAATATGTCATTTTTTAGGTGCCTTTTTTGAAAATACCGAGGCAAACCAATAAAAAAGGGAGTGCATCAAAAATATGAAACTAATACGCTTAATCAATCTCCTGCTTATTCCCACATCAATAATAAGCATTTCGGCGCCAGCATCATTAACCGATCGTGCGGCAAGCCCTACTTTGGCAATAACTATCAATCAGGTAGCGCCTATGCCTGATGAGGAATCGGGCAAACAGGTAGGCCGGCATGTTTCATTTGCGCCAGATACCGTGGACAATGAAGGAAAAGCGCGCCCGCAGAGCATGCATAGGGAATTATTCAAAACTTTTTCTGAAACCTTAGATCATACGGATATGTATGCTCCTGAGCAGGAATATGTGGAAGATACCAGCTGCCCGGCCAGATGCTGCAATTGTATGGCACAGCATCCGATTAAAAGTTTGCTCCTGTTTAGTGTTACCATGACAGGGGTTATCGCTGCAATGGTAATGTCGCTGTAAGATTTTTTAACATGTTTCGTATCAAATCAAAAAGCTGATTTATTATGGCGTTTGCCGCCAATTCTTTATAAACCAAACTGAGTTGGAGCACGCAAGATCGCAGGATAGCGTTAATGGTGCTCGATTGTTTTCTTGTTGAGTGACCGTCAGATGCAATTCGCTAACACCAGCTAAGTCCCAATTATGCATGCATGTGCGAATAGCTTCATGCATCTGCTTTTCAGCATGCTCATATTGGTGGGCACGCTCGCGTATCAACCGTGCAATTTCAGCCGATCGCCCCATGCGATAGCTCACGACACTGCACAAACTTATCAAGGCAGTCATACAAAGCATCACCAGCCATAAGGCTGATCCATTATGATATCGGGCCATTTTTCACCGGTATCGTCCGAGAGATTGGTTTTGTGATTTTCAAACCGCGCACATAGCCCTCTTGGATTATGAGTTCGCAGGCGAATGCTGGCATCTGGCATTGCCGCGTTTTGGGATTCTTTGCCTGCCGCCGATAGAGCCAACTATCAGTGATCTGCCAGCAAATTGCGGTAGTATCATGATGAAACAACAGGGAGCTTTTGTCACACTTCCAATCTTTCGGCGCTGGGGAGGCGGCGTGTATATCACGAGCAAGAAGCTGCACAGCATAAGCCAACTGAGTATTATCACGCTGCTTTGTCAGATCAGTCATCAGCAGTTGAGCCATAGATTGGGTGAAGGTGGCTACCACACAGACCAATATCAAAAGCCCGGATAAATATGCCGTGCATTCAATAAGCGTAAATCCTGCTTTTCTTTGCATTCTATTTTTCCAATCTACCAAAACACCATAAGCTTGCGTTATCAGAAGATATAACGTTAATAATCAATATAACCTTGTTTTTCGTTGCTTAAGAAGCAACGTCTTTTTTACCTTATTATTTCTTGGCGCCAGATGCCGCATCTGGCGCCGGTGCGGGTTGTTTCAAATCGAAAGCCACCTGCCTTTGACCCAAAACCGTAGCAGTCCTATACTGAAGAATGATCGTCGCAATGCTTAAAAAAACAAGGAATGCTATCATCAATTCGACGAGCAAAAATCCCGAGGAACGATACATGAAATTTCTGAAATATTTAAACCGAACTGAACTCATATTTATCCTCGTATCATTGCCCTTCTCTCTGTATGCTCCCCCAATGGGTCCCGCTGCTGGGGTGGCTGGTCAAGAGCCAATGCAAATCTCAGAGCAAGAAATCGCTCAGATGTTTGGCGTGAGCCCAGAAGAAGCTTCCCAGATGGCCAACATGATGCGCGAATTTGATGCGGCAATCAAGAAGGATCCAGAATTACAAAAAATGTTCAATGAATTTGAGCAGCAATTAGAGCAGGAAATCCAACAAGGATTATCTGAAGGCAAAAGCTATGAAGAGATTCTTGGCCTACCAGGCCTTGCAACCCCTGAGCAGTTGCCCGCCCCAAAACCAACACCAGTTCCTATGCCGGTAACTGAGAATGAAAAGAAAGTAGAAGAAAAGCCAAAACAAGCATTGCGCAGCCGCTCACAAGCTGAGCAGATCATTCAATCATTGCTTGCCACTCTTGGCAAGATTCAGAGTAAAGCTGCTGCACAACGATCCGTTGCCGAAACTTTGGCTCCGCTACAGCCGCAACTTGATCTTGTTGTGTATTATCTACACGTAATAAGCAAACCAGCACATATCGAGCAGTTGGTCACTGATCCTGAAATGACGTCATTGCATGATGCCTTACAGCGCTTGGATGAAAAGCTGTCGGCTGAGGAGCCATTATTTATTACCGCAGAAGTTGGCGAGTATTTAAATAAAAGCAGCAAAGAGCGATCTAAAATAGCACTGCAAAATATTGTCAGTGACATTAATAGTGCATTGCGAGCACAACTGATTGGGCAATTGGAAAAGCTGGTTAAGAAATATGAACCACAGGCTTTGAAATTACGCGCCGAGGCTGAATCTGCCGTTGAACGGGCAAAGAAAGAAGCTGAAGCTCGCAAAATAATTCGCCCTGTTCCAGCGCAGATTAAACGCGAAGAAGAATATGGCCGACACATTCGTCAAGGCAGAGGCAGATTTGATGATTGGTATTACGGCCGCCAACGCCCAGCCGAACGATTTGCCGGCCGCGAAGGCTTTGGCCCAGAGCGCACCTTTGGCGGTGAAGGCGCCGAACCGGCAGCCAAGCAACCTTCAAGCAAGCAATCGACATCTGGTGGTGGCAAATCTGGCGCAGAAGATAAAAAGGAAGAAAAAAAAGAGCCAAAGTATTCAAGCATGAGCAATGAAGGCAAACAGGCATACAAAAAGATTACCGAGATTAAAGATATCTTTGAACAAATAGATGATCTGGTAGCTCGCACCTTTAATAATCGATCATTCACCCAAGAGCTTCGCGCGCCAGTTGATGCACAATTTAATGAGTTGAAAGAAACGGTTGAAAGTCTGGCAAGCGCCGTTGTTAAAGTGCGCAAATTAAAGATCGACGCCGATGCGGCAGTGCGAAAAATTAATGCCGCAGACATGCGCAGCACCTATGAACAACAACTGCATAAAGAAATTGAAAAGCGCCGACAAAAATTGTGTGCGGTGCAGCAGGCTGCCATAGCGGTGCCGCCGGCTCGCCATGATCAATTTGATGGCAGCTGCCCTGGCGCAAATTGCTTGGATTATTTAATCGAAACTATCGAAGGCATATATACCTGTGGCGGCAAGATCAAAAAAGAAGCTGAAGCCGCGGGTCGTCAGCCGCAACAAAGGCAGGCACCGGCAGCGAAGCCAATAGCAAGTCAGGTCGTGCAAGAAGCGCTCCAACAGCCAAGAATTCCAATGGATGTGCAGCGCGGATTACATGATCTTTCAAACCAAGATCGAAACGAGCTTGAAGAGATCCTGGGTGGCGCACAAGATTACCAACAGTACCAGGCCTTAGCAGCCGGATTATTAGGCGGCGCCGTTGGCGCCTTCGGCTTACGATGGTTATGGGATTGGTTCCAAGAGTGGCGTGCCGATAGAGCTGCCCAAGCTGCTGCGGCTGAACAACCAGGGGCACCCGCGGCTCGTTTTGGCGGCCCACAAACTGAGGCAGAAATCGCCGCAGAAATTGCGCGACGCGCTGGCCAAGCTCTACCACCTGTAGCTCAGCAGCAACCAGCTCCAGAGCCACAACGATGGGAACCGGTTGTTGCGCCGGTCAGGCCACAAGTGCCTGCAGCACCGCCTCTATAATTAATTGTTTTTCTGATTTTGAGCAGCGCGCAATTGATTCCGCAGCTCATTGACCATGCGCTCGGGGAAGGTAAACACTCGGTATATCCAGGCGCCTACGAGCATAACTGCCACCGTGCAGAGCGCCCATTTGCTTCCATCAAGCACGGTCATTCGTCGATTTGCCTGAGGATTTGCCGCTAGGTGAGCGCGTGTTGCCGTTGCAATAAAATCATCCTCCGCCTTTAAATCAGCTTCCGTTGATCCGCTCGGCGGCGGCCAATTAAATGCATCAGATATACGCACATAGGAGCTTGGCACCGACTGTCCGCTCGTTGTAGCAATGGGGGCCGATGTGGTTTGCGTTGATCGTTGATCAGATAAACCCGGCTGCTGAGCCGGCTCTTTTTTTACCTTTGGCGTTGGTTGCGAGTTTTTAAAGCAGGTACATACAGCCAAGCCATCGTGAGCACATAACAGCGCAATTATCAGAAATTGCTTTTTATTAACACCCATAATCATCCTACTCGAGCTCATTTGATAAGCTCGCAGAGCCCTTTACCTTAATCCACTCTCGATCTGCTGCACAATCGGAGCGCAACGAGAACACAATCCAAATTCATTGGTATTGGTATCATATTGCCAACAGCGTGGGCATTTGTGCCCTTCGGCTGGCGTCACCTGAACATACAAGCCAGGAAGTGCCGTCGGTGCAAGACCATCTTTTGATGCTGCAAATGTCACGCGTGAAACAATTAACCATTCTTTAATAAAAGCTTCTTTGGTTTCATGTGATGCATGCAATGCGCGTTCAAATCCATGCCATGCTGCCATAGTGTCTGCGTTGGTATCAACAAACAAGGTTACCTGTGCTTCTAATGAATGTTTAATAACGCCGGTGGCGCGCAAGCTCTCAATTGCTTTCAAAATCGCCGGACGAATGTCAGCCAATAGATTCCATTGCTCAGCAACAATACCTGGCGGCAGCGGAACATCAACAAAATCTTGTAGATGAATCGACTCTTGTTTGCCCTTTTGATAATGATCGGATATCAGCTCGGCAGTAAATGAAAGTATTGGCGCCATCAATCGCGTAATTTGATCCAAATGATACCAACACACGGTTTGCGCCGATCGGCGGGCATGACCAGAGGGCAATTCCACATACAACCGATCTTTGATGATATCGACATACACCGAACTCAACTGCGCACAAAAGCTGCCGAGCTCATGGAAGATGATCGTGAGATCATATGAGTCGTAGGCTGCGCGAATGCGTTCGGCAAAAAGATGAAGCTCGTGCAATGCGATGCGATCCAATAATCTGAGCTTATCAAGCGCGATTGCATCTTTCTCATGATCATAGTCATAGAGATTGGCGAGCAAGAAGCGGCAGGTATTTCTGATCTTGCGATACACTTCTTTTACATTGTTGAGCAATGCTTCAGAAACCACTGCATCGCCTTCAAGCGAAATTGATGATGCCCAAAGTCTGAGGCAATCAGTGCCCATCTCTTTGATCATCTCTTCTGGCGCCACCACATTGCCCAATGATTTGGACATTTTGCGGCCTTGCGCATCAACCGTAAAGCCATGGGTAAGCACACCCTTAAAACACGGCTCATTTTCTAATACCAAGCTCGTGAGCAATGAGCTTTGAAACCAAGCACGATGTTGGTCTACACCCTCGACATACAGATCTGCCGGGAACCATGATTCACCATGAGCCATTGATGAAATAGGTTGGTGCAAAACAGCAGCTTCCCTATATTCTTTTTTTTCAATCCGATCATCATGCCGTTGAAGCACTGCAAAATGGCTTATGCCAGATTCAAACCAGACGTCTAAAATGTCTGTCTCTTTTACAAATTCGGTCGAGCCACATTCAGTGCAGGTTGGTGGCTTTTTCTTTGATAACAGTTCATCAGCGGTAACAGTGTCCCACCATTCTATGCCATGTTCTTCAATGCCGGCGGCAACTTTATCAATCAATGCAGGTTCAATAAACGCGCTGTCGCCATTTTTGCACAGCAGTGCTGGAATTGGCACGCCCCAAATACGTTGGCGAGAAAGGCACCATTCAAGGCGGCTACCGATAGTGGCGCGTAAGAAATTACCAGAGCGCTCGGGAAAGAAAGCAACCGAGTCGATCGCCTTGAGCGCGCGCTCGCGCAAATGATGCTTTTCTAAATTGCAAAACCATTGCTGCGTTGCGCGAAAAATGAGCGGCTTGCGGCAACGCCAACAGTGTGGGTAGGGGTGATTAATTTCGGTTTTGTAAAGCAGCGTGCCACGGCGCTCAAGCTCTTCGAGCACCCATGTTTGGCCTTCGGTAATTTTCATATTCAATAAATGTGCGGGCTGAATACCGGCCGTATAACGGCCATCAGGGCCAACGGGCGAAAAGATTTCAAGGCCATATTTAACGCCCATTTCATAATCTTCCGGGCCACAACCGGGGGCTGAATGCACGCATGCCGTGCCGTCTTCAAGCGATACAAAGGAATCGGCAAGCACCGGAACCGTAACATTATCAATGAATGGATGGGCAACGGAAAGGCCCACCAGCTGATCTGCCGAGAGTGTTGCCACCAGCTCTTTGGCCACTTTCATTTGCGCGCAGAATGTATCGGCCAATGATTCGCCGATAATCACATACTGATTATGAATGTGAAGCACGGCATAGGTGGCTGTTGGGTTGAGAAATACGGCGCGATTGAGCGGTAATGTCCATGGCGTGGTGGTCCATACGAGGAATGAAACTGGCTTGCGTTTTTGAGCAAGCTCTTCCGATTGACGACGCTCTATCAAAGAATGATCAGCCAACCCGTCCCACAGTTTGCGCGCCAGATCAGGTAATTTTTCTACCACCAGCTGAGGATTGAGCGTAAATAATACATAGATTGACGGATCGATGCGCGGTTGATGCTCGATTTCGGCAGCAGCCAAAACGGTCTGATCAAACATGCACCAGGGAACCGTTTTTAATTTGCGCTCGATATAACCCTTTTCTACAAAATCGCCAAACGCTCGGATGATGGATGCTTCATAATGCGGATCCATGGTTTTGTAAGGGTGATCAAAATCCATTAAAACACCCAGGCGGCGAAACTCGGCCGTCTGCACTTCGATCCAGCCTTGTGCAAAATCACGACATTTTTTTATGAGCTCAGCGCGCGTCACGGGACCGGTTTTTTGCTTGCCCAGCTCTTGGGTAACTTTTTGCTCAATTGGCAGGCCATGGCAATCAAAGCCCGGCACTACTGGCACATGGTTGCCAGCCATTCGTTGGGATTTGGCGATGATATCTTTAATTGATTTATTGTAGGCATGACCAAGGTGAATGTGGCCATTGGCATAGGGTGGGCCATCATGCAAAATGAAGCGAGCATTTTTTTCATTATTTTTCTCAAAGGTCTTTTGCTCAAGCTTTTCATGCGCCCATCGAAGCAACAGCCCTTCCTCCTCATCCTTGAATTTTGGATGGATAGGGAAATCGGTCTGATTAAGATTTAATGTATGCTTAAAACTAACTTTTTTTTCTTGCTCGGCCATATTAACACCTTATATCATAAATCAAGGCTCTTAAGATATAGCCTTTTACGATAATCGGCTAGCTGATCGAATACCAACAAGCGCCGGGGAGCATTCGTATAGATTTTGGCGTGCAATCGCACGGCTAGATTATTAAAAAATGGTATAGTACAGGCCTTAGAAATAAATATTTGTGGGGTGACCTTGTATATGATCGCACGTTATTATTTACTTCTGCTGCTCCTATCAGTAGCTTCGCAGCAGCTCTTGCCTGTCTCATTTAAAGATTACTATTCAGCCCATTGTAAAGAAATTGATGAGGCTGTAGCCGCCGGTATGTTAGATTTAAGTCGCAAGAATTTA